>JANXSY010000198.1 GCA_025356435.1 Isosphaeraceae bacterium
ATTTATGGAAACTCACGCCCATCACCTACACAAAGCACCAGGAAAGAAATTTGGACATTACTTTTTTGAATTTCTTATGTTATTCATTGCTGTTTTCTGCGGATTTCTGGTGGAGAATTACCGGGAAGACAAAGTAGAAGAGCACCGGGCCAATCAACTTGCAAAAAGTTTTTATGCGGAATTGAAAAACGATTCTGCCACTGCAGTACTAAAAGTGGAAAACAGAATTAAGCAAGAGGAGGCATTAAATTATCTGATGAAATATTTTAAAGATAGCAGCCTCACTAATGTTTCAAAATCTTTTGAAATTAATTTTCTCTATGGAATTCTTTTTCGTACACCTTCAGTTTTTGAACCACGAACGGTAGTACTTGAGCAATTAAAAAATTCTGGCTCGTTACGTTATTTCAAGAATGATGAATTGCAAAAGCTTGTTGGGGATATTTCTGTTGCTATTCATAATATAATGGACAGGCAGAAATTAGAATCAGATGTGCGCATGGAATACCTGAATCCATTAATTATTAAATATCATGATTACGATTTTGAAGAAATGCTTTGTCATAATTATGAAAAAATTATTTTTCAGGCGACTCAGGAATACGAAAAAAACAACGAATTTTTCCCATTTCAGCTGAAACATTTAGAGTCAATGGACAGAGAAACAATTATAAATACTTTAGGATTTTACGGCAGAAATGGCATGCGCTCAACCCGCCAAGTTCATATTCAAAAATATATAGACATTAATGCGAATTTGCTTGCATTGTTAAGAAAAGAATATCACCTTGAGTAAAAACATATCTGAAAACAACTCCAATGTCACTCATTTACATCATCCCGGAGCCGTCCGTTTCACGATCGTCGACCCGATCGGCATCGGCCGAAACTTCGGTGCGTTCATGCACCTGGCCGACTACGACGAGGCCCTTGTCAACGGCCAGGTCTGGACCGAACCTCGCCAGATCGAGGAGCGCCTCGCTGACCTCGCCGTCCACATGGAGAAGGTGACTCAGAAGTATCTTAGAAACGACTATGCGACGATCGAAGAGTACAACGCGGCGGCGGGCGAAGTGGCCGAGCCGTATCGCGTGCTGGTCGTCGCCGACTTCCCCGCTGGTTTCGACGAGAAGTCGGCGGCAAGGATCGCCGCGATCGCCTCAAAGGGCGTCCCTTGTGGAGTCCTAACCCTGCTCGCGGTCGATCGGGACCGACCTTTCCCTCCAGATCTCAGCAAGAGCGAACTGGCCGCGAGCGCAGTCTCGTTGAACTGGGACGAGGGCCGGTTGCTCTGGGACGACCCCGACTTCGGCCGATTCTCACTGACCTCCGACCCGATGCCGCCCGCCGAGTTCGCCACGCCCCTGATCCACAGGAGCGCGAAGGCCGCCCGGGATGCCCGGCGTGTCGAGGTGCCTTTTGAGTTTATCGCCCCTGCGGCCGACGCCTGGTGGACCGCCGATAGCCGGACCGGGATCGACGTGGCGCTCGGTAAGGCCGGTGCGGATAAGCGGCAGTTCCTCGGGCTCGGCAAGGGGACCTCGCAGCATGTCCTGGTCGCAGGCCGAACGGGTTCGGGAAAGTCGACGCTCCTGCACGCATTGATTACCAACGTCGCCCTCAATTACAGTCCCGACGAGGTCGAACTCTATCTGATCGACTTCAAGAAGGGGGTCGAGTTCAAGGTCTACGTGACCCACGAGTTGCCGCATGCGGGGGTCGTTGCGATCGAGAGCGAGCGTGAATTCGGGATCAGCGTCCTCCAGCGACTCGACGACGAACTGAAGGTGCGGGCCGATCGGTTCCGCGATGCGGGCGTGCAAGACCTCAACGGATACCGCAACGCCACCGGGACGCCGCCGTTGCCTCGAATTCTTCTGGTCGTCGATGAGTTCCAGGAGTTCTTTGTCGAGGAAGACAAGCTCGCCCAGGAGGCCGCGCTGTTGCTCGATCGCCTCGTGAGGCAAGGTCGTGCCTTCGGCGTCCATGTGATCCTCGGATCTCAGACCTTGGGCGGCGCATTCACGCTCGCCCGGACCACGATCGGGCAGATGGCCGTCCGGATCGCCCTCCAGTGCAGCGAGACCGATTCCCATCTCATCCTGAGCGAGCAGAACACCGCCGCGCGACTGCTCTCGCGACCCGGTGAGGCCGTCTACAATGATGCGAACGGGATGACCGAGGGGAACCACTTCTTTCAGGTGGTCTGGCTCCCCGACGATCGCCGCGAGTTCTACCTCAAACGACTTCGCGCACTAGCCCTCGAACGACCGCCCGCCCTGAAACGCACCGCGATCGTCTTCGAGGGAGACGCCCCCGCTGAGTTGTCCCGAAATGCACAGCTCAGGCCGTTCCTCGAAGCCGCATCGTGGCCCCCGTCGCCCCGGTCGGCGCAGGCGTGGATCGGCGAACCCGTCGCGATCAAAGAGCCGACCTCTGCACTCTTCCGACGCCAAGGGGGGAATCATCTCCTGATCGTCGGCCAGAATGAGGAAGCGTCGCTCGGGATCATGGCGACATCCATGATCAGCCTGGCCGCTCAATTCGCGCCGGCGACCTCGGACACGGCGCGAATCGGGGCGAAATTCGTCGTGCTCGATGGCACACCCGAAGACCATCCCCAGGCCGGATCGCTCGCACGGATCGCCAGCCTGTTGCCCCACCCTGTCGAGGTTGGCGGTTGGAGGGAAGTCGGTCGCTTCCTCACGGCCCTGGCCGCCGAGGTTGAACGTCGGGGACAGCCTGAAGCCCTTGACGGCCCCGAGATATTCCTCCTGATTTACGACCTGCCTCGGTTCCGCGAGCTGAGGCGCAACGAGGAGGAATTCAGCTTCTCGCGACGCGAAGGAGCGGCGACCCCCTCCGACCAACTTCGTTCGATCCTCCGAGAAGGCCCGGGGCTAGGCGTGCATGTTCTGACCTGGTGCGACAGCCTCACGAACCTCAATCGATCGTTTCACCATCAGGGGTTGCGCGAATTCGAGATGCGCGTCCTTTTCCAGATGAGCCAGAACGACTCCGGCCACCTGCTTGACTCCCCCGCCGCCAGCAAGCTTGGCCCCCACCGCGCCTTGTTCGCCAGCGAAGAGCAGAATCGGCTCGAAAAGATGAGGCCCTATCGAATCCCGGGAGGCGAGTGGGCCGAATGGGTCCGCGACCAGCTCCGCAAGCGATGCGAGCCCGCCGAAGGATCGCAGGCCTGAAGCGTCGGCCGTGTCCCCGACTCCGTATTGACCGCCTGATTTTGCCTCGATTTGACGACGACGAGGCATCGTCATTGTGATTTTCCGCGTCTCACTCTATCTTGGAGAGCTTAGGGCGATCTGCGACCAGGTCGGGGATCGCCCCCCAAGCTTTTTCCGAGGCGGAGCGACGACATTGACGGCGACGACCCCAGGCGGCACCGGCGGGGGCACTCCCCCGATTCACCATTGCGACTTCTGCGGGCGGGATACCCCCGATGCCGGTCCGATGGTCGAGGGTAAAGCCCTCGTAACAAACGGCCAGCGCCACGAGATCGCCCACGTCTGCGCCCAATGCGCCGCGACCTGCGACGGCATATTCGAGCAGCATGAGCGGAAGAATACACGTCTGGAGAAGCTGCCGACCCCGCGTGAACTGGTCGCCCACCTCGATGAGTACATCATCGGCCAGGATCGGGTGAAGCGAACGCTCGCTGTTGCCGTCGTCAACCACTACAAGCGGGTGATGGGCGGCGAGATCACCGATCCGTCGTTGGCCGAAGTCGAGGTCTCCAAGAGCAACGTCCTTCTGATCGGCCCGACCGGCTGTGGCAAGACGGCGCTGGCGCAGACCCTCGCGAAGAAGCTCCACGTCCCGTTCGCGATCGGCGACGCCACGACGCTCACCGAGGCGGGCTACGTGGGCGAAGACGTCGAAAACCTGATCCTCAAGCTCGTCATGGCGGCCGACTACGACATCGCCCTCGCCGAGCGCGGGATCATCTACATCGACGAAATCGACAAGATCGGCAAGACGAGCCAGAACGTCTCGATCACTCGCGACGTCTCGGGCGAAGGCGTCCAGCAGGCCCTCCTGAAGCTCCTCGAAGGCACCAGTGCCAACGTCCCGCCTCAAGGTGGCCGGAAGCACCCCGAGCAGCAATACCTTCGTGTCGACACGACCGACATCCTCTTCATCTGCGGCGGCACGTTCGTCGGTCTTGATGAGATCGTCGCCAAGCGGCTCGGGCGGAAGATGATCGGTTTCCGACACGAAGGCATCGTCGAGACCAAGGAAGAGGAACGCCAGCGCGACGAACTCGTCGCTCAGGTGACGCCGGAAGACCTCGAACGCTACGGCATGATCCCGGAATTGATCGGCCGTCTACCGGTGGTCGCCACGCTCAGCCAGCTCACCGAGGCTGACCTCGCCCGCATCCTCACCGAGCCGAAAGACGCCCTCGCGAAGCAGTATCGGGTCCTCTTCCATTACGACGGCGCGAAGCTGGAATTCACCGAGGGCGCGGTCCGTGAGATCGCCAAGCGGGCGAAGGCGCGAGGCACGGGTGCAAGGGCCTTGCGCTCGGTTATGGAGGGTCTGATGCTCGAAATGATGTTCGACCTCCCCGAGCGAGCCCCGGGTCAGACCTATCTGATGACCGAAGCCGTCGTCCGAGGCGAAGAGTCTGTGTTCGCGTCGTCCGCTTCGGCATAAGAGGTCTTCTCCCGACGAGGCCGTCATGGTGATCGCTACCCTCCGCGTCGCCTCGATTTGTCTCGCGGCGATCGTCGTTTGCTCCATGGGGAATCCCACGCTGGCTCGCGGCGGAATGCTGGACGTCACGAAATCGGTCGTCGTTGTCCCCGACGACCTGACTGGACCAGAGCACAAAGCCGTCGCGATGCTGGTCGAAGAGGTCGAGACTCGAACCGGGGTTCGCTGGGAACTCCGGACGAGTTGGCCCGTCGAACCGGGTGCGGCGGTCATCGCGGTCGGGCGCGAGGCCGGGTTGCTCGCCAAGAGCCCTCGGATCGCGACGCTCCTATCCGACCTCCCCACCTCGAAAGCCCCCGAGGGCTATCGGATCAAGGTCGATAGGGCGTCGCTCTCGGTGATCGTGGTCGGGAATGATGCGAGGGGAGTCTTGTTCGGCGTCGGAAGGCTCCTCCGCGAGTTCCGGATGGATCGCGGTCGCGTCTTGATCGATGAAAAATATCGAATCGAGACGGCACCCAAGGTCTCTCTTCGAGGCCACCAACTCGGATATCGACCGAAGACGAACTCCTATGACGGGTGGGACTTGCCGCAGTGGGAACGGTATATCCGCGACCTCGCGGCCTTCGGCACCAATGCCATCGAACTGATCCCACCACGGTCGGACGACGACACCGACAGTCCCCATTTCCCCCGACCGCCGGCGGAGATGATGGTCGGGATGTCGAGGCTCGCGGCCGACTACGGGCTCGACGTCTGGCTCTGGTATCCAGCGATGGATCGAGACTACTCCGACCCTACCACGGTCGAGTCGGCGATCCAGGAGTGGGGCGACATCTTCAAGAGACTGCCCCGGATCGACGCGGTCTTCGTGCCCGGCGGCGACCCTGGACACACCCGTCCGAAACACCTGATGGCGCTCTTGGAGAAGCAGGCCGCGACACTTCGACGGTATCACCCCAACGCCCAGATGTGGGTCTCTCCGCAGAGCTTCAACAAAGAGTGGCATGACGAGTTCCTGGCCATCGTCCGCAGCCAACCCGCCTGGCTTTCGGGCATCGTCTTTGGCCCTCAGGTTCGGGTCGGGCTCCATGAGTTGCGGACGACGATCCCCGCGCGATATCCGATCCGTCACTATCCCGACATCACCCACACGATCAACTGCCAGTATCCCGTTCGCGACTGGGACCTCGCCTTCGCCCTCACTCACGATCGCGAGCCGATCAACCCGCGTCCCACCGACCAGGCGGCCATCTTCCGCGCCTCGATACCCGACTCGATCGGCTTCTTGACCTATTCCGAAGGCTGCAACGATGACCTCAACAAGGTGGTCTGGAGCGGACTCGGCTGGGAACCGTCGACCCCGGTCATCGACTTACTCCGCGACTATGGCCGCTACTTCATCGGCGAGCCTTTCGCCGACGACTTTGCCCAGGGCCTGCTCGCCCTGGAGCGAAACTGGCGAGGCCCCCTGCTGACCAATGTCGGGGTCGAGACGACCTTGCGACAGTTCCGGGCGATGGAGGGCTCAGCGAGCCCGCAAGTCCTGCTCAACTGGAGGTTTCAGCAAGCCCTTTACCGGGCCTATTACGACGCCTACGTCCGCGACCGATTAATCCGCGAGACCGCGCTCGAGTCGGAAGCGATGGAGGTGCTGAGGGACTCGGCACGTGTCGGGTCCATGCTGGCGATGAACGAGGCCGAGGCGAGCCTCGACCGATCCCTACTCCGTCCGATCTCGGCGGACCGGCGGATCAGGACGAACGAGTTGGCCGAGGCCCTCTTTCAGAGCATTCACATGCAACTCAGCACGCGCAAGTATCGCGCGATCGAGGTGGGACGAGGTACGACGCAGGATACGATCGACGTGCCGCTGAACGATCGCCTCTGGCTCAAGGACCGGTTCGCATCGATCCGAAAACTCGACAACGAGGAGGCCAGACAGCAGGCTCTCGGGGCGATCCGTCACCGGACCGACCCCGGCCCTGGAGGCTTCTATGACAACCTCGGCGATGTCACCCAGCAATCTCGCCTGGTCCGAGGGGCCGACTTCGCCGACAGCCCCGACTTCCGTAAATCGTGGGTGGTCGGCTTCGACGATCGTCCCGGACTGCCGATGGCGTGGCTCCGCAATGCACAGAGCCTCTACGACGAACCGTTACGGATGAAGTACGAGGGTCTTGATCCACAGGCCCGATATCGCCTCCGAGTCGTTTACTCGGGAGACAACTTCCGGCCGCGCATCCGCCTGGAGGCTGAAGAGCGGGAAATTCACCCTCTGATCAAGAAGCCTGACCCAATCGTTCCTCTTGAGTTCGACATCCCGTCGACCCTCACGGCCGACGGCGTCCTCAACCTACGATGGAATCAAGAGCTGGGCCGAGGGGGCAACGGTCGCGGTTGCCAGGTTTCTGAGGTCTGGCTGATGAAGACCCCTCAGCCCGACGCTCACTGATCGATCTGGATATGGTGATTCGAGAGGGTCTCGAAACCATCGGGCGTGATCAGATAGTTGCGCTCATACCTCATGCCGCCGACACCTTCGAGATAGAGGCCCGGTTCGAGTGCGACCACGTCGCCGACCTGAAGGACCCCGTCGCTCTCCGGCACGAAATAGGGCGGCTCGGGGTGGCCGAGGCCAAGGCCGTGTCCCGAATGCGAGGTGAACAGGTGATCGAGCTTGAGCGCGGCCAGATGCGAGCGGACAGCGCCATCGACCTCACTCGCCGGCATGTCCGGCTTCAGCCGCGCTTCGCCCGCTTGAATCGCGCCGACGCAAGCGTCGAATAGCTCTCGCTGACGGGTTGTCGGACCACCGCCAACGGCGAAGGTGTTCGTGAAGTCGCCGCGATAGCCCCCGACGACCACCGAGAAGTCGAGCAGGAGCAGGTCGCCCCGCTCGATCGTTCGCGAAGTCGGCGGGCCACCCTTCTCCGTCTCGCACCGGGGACCGGAGGCGAAGTCGCCATACACGATCACCTGCTCGCCCAGTTGCTTCATCGCCGCATTCTGAACGATCCGATAGGCATCGAGCTCGGTCATGCCCGGCTCGACTTCGGCGAGTGCCGCCGCGTGCGCTGCCTCTCCGGCACGCATCGATCGGCGGAGAACGGCGATCTCGTCGGCATCCTTCGACCGTCGCAACGGGCGGATGATCGGGTCGAGGTCGGCGACGCTCAGACCCGGCCGGGCCGATCGAAGTCCCTCGATCACTCCCGCAGGGACGCTCCCGCATTCGACCCCCGCACGCTGGCCGGGGATGCCTGCGAACGCTTTGAGGGCCGATTCGACGAGTTTGTGCCGCCGGTGCGGCGCTGAGTGTTGCCCGTCGTACCAGGTCGGGGCAACGATCTCATCGACGTGGACAAGGTTCAAGTACGGCTGGAGCATACTGTCAGCGACCAGCGTTGCCCGACCCCGTTCGAGGATGAGCAATGCCGCCGACTCGACCGTCCGGAACACAAACGGAGAGGGAACATAATTCGCAAAGTAGATGAGATGCGACGGGTCGGCCACGACCAGAAAATCGCACTCTGCGGGCAGGGCCTTCCAGAGTCGTTCTCGACGTCCGGCGCATCCTTCGGCGGTCAGCATTGGTCTTTATCCCTGCGGAAGGAACGAGGCCGACGATCAAGAGGATCGCCGGCCTCGATGTGGGCGGTCTGTGTCTTAACGCTGGACGCGGGCCGATCCGCCTTTGGCGAAGGCTTCGACCTCGTCGCGCTTCGCCATCGTGACATCGCCGGGGAAGGTCGTGAGAAGCGCCCCATGCGCCCATCCGAGTCGCAGCGATTCCTCGGGCGATCGGCCCGTCAGCAAGCCATACAGGAGACCGCCGCCGAAGCCGTCGCCGCCGCCGATGCGGTCGATCACGTCGAGATGGGCTGTTGGGCTAACGTAGCGCTGGCCGTTGAGCCAGAGAACGGCCGCCCAGTCGTGCCGGTTGGTCGAGTGGACCTCGCGCAAGGTGGTCGCGACGACCTTGATATTCGGGTGCTGCTCAACGACTCGGTCGATCAGCTTGAAGAAGGTGTCGGGGTCGAGCTTTGACTTCGATGCCACGTCGGGACCGGTGATCCCGAGACCTTTTTGAAGGTCTTCCTCGTTGCCGATCAGCACGTCGAGGTTGTCGGCGATGCCTCGCATCACCTTCTGTCCACGCTCGGCCCCGCCAACCGACGCCCAGAGCTTGGCGCGGTAGTTGAGGTCAAACGAGGTGATCGCGCCGGCGGCCCGTGCGGCCTTCATCCCTTCGATAATCAGGTCGGCCGTGTGTTCGCCCAGCGAGGCGAAGATCCCCCCCGAGTGGAACCAGCGGAGACCCTTCGCGAAGATCGCCGACCAGTCGAAATCGCCCGGTTTGAGCAGCGCCGCCGCCTCGTTTGCGCGATTGTAGAAGACGACGGGCGGACGGACGCCAGCCCCTCGATCGCTGTACACGGTCGCGATGTTCGGGCCACGGACGCCGTCGTGCTCGAACCACTTGTAGAAGGGGGTAACGCCGGCCTCTCGGACGCGACCCTGCACCAACTCGCCCATCCCGTAGTTGACCATCGCGGTCGCGATGCCGGTTTTGAGCCCGAAGCAGTCGGCGAGTCCGGCGGCGACGTTGTATTCTCCGCCCGAGACGTGAATCTCGACCGATCGGGCCTTGCGGAACGGGATCACGCCGGGATCGAGGCGAGTGACCAGGGCCCCCAACGCCAGAAAGTCCAACTCGCACGAATCCTGACGCACGTTCAAGCTGTTCATCGACATTCCTCAGCACCACTTCAAAAAAAGAGGGTCGTGTTCCTGCCCGCCCACTGCGGACGTCATCGAGCGATGTTGACGAAGACCTTGAGGGCTTCTTTGTCTTCCAAGAGCTGCATCATGTCTTTATAGTTATCCAAGCCCTCGACGGGATTGGTCAAGATCCGTTCGGTCACGCCCGGGTAGGTATGCTCGCCGTGTGAAAGAGCTTGCAATCCCAGCTCGAAATGGCGTCGGTTGCCGTTCACGCTCGAGACCAGGAGCTTGTTGCCCAGGACCCATTCGAGATTGATCTTTGCGGCGTCGACCGTCACCTCTTGCTTGCCGCCGGTGATGCTCGTCCAGATCAAGGCCCCGTTGAGGGCGAGGATCTCCATTGATCGGAAGCAGACCTCGGCGTTGCCGGTCGCCTCGAAGATGATGTCGGGCTTGCCCACTTCCTTCGCGAGTTCGCCCATTGACTTCTGCCGAGTGCTCACATATGTCGCCCCGTAAGCCTCGACGATCTCCGACTTGCGGTGCGGACCTGGCTTGGTCGCAAGGGTATGCACTTCGAGCCCGCGCAGCTTGAGCATCATTGTCGCCAGCAGGCCAATCTGGCCCGCGCCGAGCACGAACGCCCGCTTCGGGTTCCAGACCTGCAACCGCTGCTGGGCAAGATATGCCTGTTCGATCGCCTTCGCACAAACGCTTGCCGGCTCGGATAGCACGCCGAGATGCTTGAGGTTCTGCGGGACCTTGACGATATACTCGGCATCATCCACAAACGTCTCGGTCAGATAACCGTGACAGAGATTGATACCACGTTCGTAGTAGACCTCTTCGCTGGTGATGTCGTTGCGGCCGATCTTGTCGAACAGTGAACCGCCCGGCCGACGGACCGTGCAGGAGACATAGTCGCCGGGCACAACCTCCGTCACCTTGTTCCCCACTTCGAGGACCTGCCCGAAGCTCTCATGGCCGATGACCAGGTGTTTGCCGCCGGGAGGGGCGTTGCCGTAGAGGGCCTCGTTGATCTCGCGGTCGGTGGCGTCGACGCCAATTTGGAGCACCTTGACCAGTACCGCGCGACCTTCAGGGATCAGGCAGACGTGGGGATGCGGCTGGTCGGTGAGCTTAGGGACGGGCACGTCCCTGAGGTGGACGCTGTTCGGCGTGCCTGGCAAGACGGCAACGGCTTTCATCGGGCTCTCGACTCGGCTTAGAGTAACATGGGAGCAGAGGACTCCCCCGGCGGGGAGGCTTTTTGATTGAAGAGATTCTAACCGGAACCGTACCGTCGTACCACGTCACCCCTCCCCTCGAAGAGAACGTGGTATTCTAGGTTTCGGCCGATCGTACGACCCACGCCGGATAAACGCTCATGGCTTTCTTGCGATTCCTCGATCGAGACCGGACGGTCGCCGGACCCGGTTTCAACCGATGGTTGCTCCCCCCGGCCGCGCTCGCGGTGCATCTGTGCATTGGGGAAATTTACGGTTTCAGCGTCTTTAACGTGCCCCTCACCCGAGTGGTCGGGATTGACCGGTCGATCGTCGGCCAGGATTGGACGATTCCCCAGGTTGGGTGGATCTACTCGATCGCCCTCATCATGCTCGGGCTCTCAGCCGCTGTGCTCGGACGATGGGTCGAGCGGGTCGGCCCCAGGAAGACGATGTTGGCGAGCGCTTGCTGCTTTTGCGGCGGCTTCTTGATCGCCAGCCTGGGTGTCGCCCTCCATCAAATCTGGGTCATCTATCTGGGTTATGGCGTCGTGGGCGGTATCGGGTTGGGGCTCGGTTACATTGCGCCGGTGTCGACTCTGGTGAAGTGGTTCCCCGACCGACCCGGAATGGCGACGGGCCTGGCGATCATGGGATTCGGCGGCGGTGCTCTCATTGGGGCCCCGTTCGGTGTCGAACTGATGGCCTATTTCAAGTCGGCTAGCTCGGTCGGACTCAAAGAGGCGTTTCAGGTCATGGCCTGCGTCTATTTCGGGTTTATGACGTTCGGGGCCTTCCTCGTTCGTGTACCGGCCTCGGGATGGAAGCCCGAGGGGTTTGAGCCCGATTCGCGACCCAAACGCATGGTCACACAGGCCCATTTCTCCGTGACCGTCGCCTCGAAGACCCCGCAGTTCTGGCTGCTCTGGGCTGTCCTTTGCCTCAACGTCACCGCGGGCATCGGCATTCTCGGCCAGGCGTCGCTGATGTGTCAAAACATGTTCGGCGTGTCGCCAGCCGTCGGCGGGGGGTTCGCGGGATTGCTCAGCCTCGCCAATATGGGCGGTCGCTTCTTCTGGTCTTCCGCCTCTGACCTGACCGGCAGGAAGGTGATCTACGCCTTCTATTTCCTGCTCGGTGCCGTCCTCTACGCCTTGGTCCCGTTGACCCAAAAGGTCCAGAGCGTGCCCCTGTTTGTCCTCATCACAGCGCTCATCATTTCGATGTACGGCGGCGGCTTCGCAACCATTCCCGCCTACCTCCGAGACCTCTTCGGCACCGCGCAGGTCGGGGCAATCCACGGACGACTCATCACGGCCTGGTCGATGGCGGCCGTGCTCGGGCCGCAGGCTGTCAACTATATTTCGACATATCAGATTGACCACGGGGTCTCCAAGTCGGCCGCCTATAACTCGACCATGTACCTCATGGCGGTGCTTCTGCTAGCCGGATTCGTCTGCAACCTCTTCGTCAGACCGGTTGCCGAACGTCACCAACATCTCCATATTTAAGAGAAACCCATGGCGTCACCAAAGACTTCACCGATCCTGATCGCTCTCGCATGGCTTGCGGTGACGATCCCGCTCGGGTGGGGCGTTTATCAGAGCCTGGTCAAGGCGTTGCCGCTCTTCCGGTCTGTCAGTGCGAAGTGAGTGCCATCAACGGGTCGGTTCCAGTTCACCCACGACCATCGAGTGCACGTCCAAACGGGGCACAACCACGCTCGAACCCTCGGCATCACGACGGATTTCCAACTCGCGTCCTTCGGGTTCAAGGTGAAACCGGCGGAATCGGTAATCGGGTCGAAACGTGACCCTGATGTCGTGAATGGGCACAACCTCCTCCCGCAACGGAACGTCGTCGACCGGCAGGGCGTGGAAGGCCGTGGTATTCAAGTCGCTGAAGAGATGAACGATCAACCGCTCCGACTTGCCGATGGACTGCCTCATCAGGGTCGAATGCACACACATCGGTGCCTCGACTCGAACCGGCTGAGGCGCGGCGGCGACCTGGACGATGGCCTCTCTTAACACCAAACGCTGATAGGGATAGGCGTAGAGGTAATACGCCGCGTCGAAGCCGGCCGCCAGATACACGACCTTCCCCTTGCCGTAGGGATGCAAGATCACAGCCGGTATCTCGGGGCTTAAATCCCCTGACTTGGTCCGCAGCGTGCCAAGGATCTTGACATCCTTCAAGTGCGGAGCCACACGAATTGCGGGCCCCTTGAATGTGACCGAACTCTCACCGACATAGGTCTTCATTCGTCCTTGATTCAAGAACGAGGCAGGATCTTGCTTGTAGTCGAAAACATTCTTTTGTTTTTCCCAGTAATCCGGGCCGATCGACTTGGCAAAATTGACATCAAGCTCTTGCGGCCCGGACGAAGGCTTGAGGAGTCCTCGATAGTCAGCCCCGAACATACCGGAGAGGGCGAAGTTGTCACGAGGGTCGCCGTACTCGTTGAAGAGGGAGGTGTCGAGACTTGCGACCAGGCCCCCACCATTCTGAACAAACTCGTCGATAGCGGCGACCTGTTTCGCGTCGAGGCAGGCGGTGTTCGGGAGGATTAAGACCTTGTAAGGGGCGAGGTCGGCGGTGTTAAGGTTCCAGTCATTGATGACCGTGACGGGCAAGTGTTCTTCAACCGCAGCGCGAAAGGTGCCGAACACATTGGCCATATATCGGTCCTCGACGAGCCCCGCCGATCGGCCGTAAAAATTGCGGGTGTTGTCGCTCATGACCATCGCGGCCCAAGGCTCGGGACGCTTGTGAGTCAGCCAGGGTTTGCGCTTTTGGACCTCGTCAAGGCAATGATACAACTCCTGCTGGAGGTTAGGCGGCTGGCTGACGGCGATGCTCGGCGCGGCACCGTACGTGAGGGCCAGCATCATCCGCCGGAGGATCTCTTGAGGAGGGAAGCTATCCTTGCCGTAAGGATTTCCGTGGGAAAGAATATAGGGCTCGCTGAAGGCAACACGATGGTTCGTCGTCGCCCAGATGTAGGCGTTGGCGAAGGCGGGGACGATCGTTGTGCCCCGATTTGTCTCGTCGAGCCAGAACTCTTGGTCGGGGGCGTCGAGCAGCAGATTCATCCGCGCGGGCATGTTCCTGGGGATGCTAAGGAAATGCCCGAACCGACCCGCGTTGGTGGTCCAGGTGACGAGCGCAATGGTCGGCTTGATCGCTTTCAACCGCGTCTGCATCCGCTGGATCAGGCCCTCCATCCGACGATCGGCCCAGTGTTGATACCGACGAAAGGCCGGGTTGTTCATGTCGATCGGAGGGATTTCTCCACTCGTCTCTTTGCGGAACGCAGAGCGGCAAGGAGCACAATAGCAGACGCCGCCGTAGTGAAGGCCATCGAAGCTGAAGGCATCGACATCGGGAAACTTGGTCACGATCTCGGCGAGCACTTCAATAAAGAAGTCTCCATACGGCCCCAGCAGGCAGAGCATCCCACCATGAGGGAACGCCTTCATGTCGATCTGCGGAACCTCTTTGGTATCGGTGCCGATCCGCCGCCATTCAGGATGGGTTTCATAGACCTCCCCCTGGAGACAAGGCGGGTAGACACCCAGAATGCGGACGCCTAATCGCTTATATTCGGCGATGTCATTCGCCAGTTGATCGGGCGGGACGTGCGGGCTCCGCTTTTTGAGCAATTTGCTGGCATAGTACGTGAAGAACGGGTCGACGAATCCCATCTCGCTGATCGTCACCCCATGCGCGGCCGCCGCTTTCCTGCCGACGCTATCCATGACCGACATCGTGTAGCCGCAGCCCGTGGAATCCTGAACCCACTCTGGAATCTTGATCTGATGGAACGGCGCGGTCTCAAACGGTTGGGACATGATCGGGCGGTCCCAGATACGCTCAGGTGCCTGCGACTGGGCCGTGCCGCCGACAAGAAGGAGGGCAATGGAGACAGTGAGATTAACTTTAAGGATCACCGTATCAACCAGTCAAAAAAGGTGCTACCAAGGGGAGATCAGGGGGTCGGCACCTCATGATCCGCTGGTCGAGTCCGGTCGGGACGGACCGGGGCGGCGGGGGCGTATGGATAGAACGGGGTGCGATCGAAGAGGTTGCGGGGACGGAGGTCAAACCCGCTCCACATCACCAGGGCGGAGCCTTCCCAGCCATCGTCGAAGTACCACATCCGCCGCGTCGTATTGCCCTTGCCGTCCTCGTCGCGAGGCTCGTGGTGCGACGACGACGTGTACCAGAGCACGACATCGGTCTGCTCAACGACCTCGTGGTCGCTCACGATCGCCGGTAGGTTGGCGAAGAGCATTTCCATCGGACGCTCGGGGTGCGACTTCGTCACCCAGAGGTCGTGATGCGTGAAGGCTTCTTTATGACGCGACGATCCCTGCCGGATCGGCATCAGATCATAAGAGATCTTCTTGCCGCTCGCGTTAAGCTTCTCGCTCTGGACGCGGACCATGGTAAATCGCTTGGGGTCCCACTCGATCCCACCTTCAAGACCTGAGTTGAACGGCTCTTCGGTATCGTCGGCCGCAAGGCCAGTGATCGACTCGGAATGAGTCATGAGCATCGCATTATTCTTCTTGCCGTCGACAAGGTCGATGTCAATGCGCCAGTGGGCATCATGCATATGAGCTTCCTTCCGCGATCCGGGAAGGTTCTGGCCTGTCGCACCCACGCGAAAGCTGATCGTGCCGTCGTCCTGGAAGCTATACTGCATGAGATACATGTAATTTCCGGCTTCGAGACCGGCCCAGAGGACCATCTCGCGGCCTCGCCTCACGCCGTTGGCATAGTCTTTCCAGACCACGCCCCGGTCGCGGATTTCGCGGACGACGGTCTGATAGGCATCGCCCTGGAAGGCTGGCATGAGCGTGCCGGACGCCCCCGCATCTTCAGCCTTCACTTCGGCGAGCGGGAAGCTGAAGCCGGTCAGGTCAAAGAATCGGGTGTCCGACGTATGATGATAGGGCACGAAGAGGTCGGCGATTCGGGCGTCGTGAATCACCTTGATCCACTCTTCGGACAGGTCGCGTTTGAACCAGGCCCCCGTGAGATAAAGGCCCTTGTGCAGACCTCGGGCATAGTGGACTTTCCAGGCTGTTCCCCTCCTTGGCGTCACCCCGCCGGACTCTCCGACCACAAACTCAACTGTCGTCTCCTGCGAGGGTGGATCGGGGAGGCCCTGGGCCTTCGAAACGCCGACTGTGACCAGAACCAAGACGAGGAAGATCAGCGGAAATCGCGACTGAACCATGCGGAGACCTCACATCGCGTTTCGATCGGGACAGCCTCGGACTCAGCCTATTTCTTCCGGACCGGGCGGACTTCGCCCGTGTCGTCCACAGCCTCGGGCTTGGGGACGCGGACCTCTCTCGTCGTCAGGTCAACCACGGGCCTCGGGGCGCTGAGGTCACGCTTGTCGACCCGATAGAGCAGGTGGACGACCCGGTGGACCCGGTCGTCGCCATCGGGAGTGTATTGACTGAATTGGGCGTAGACCTCAAGCCGCTTGCCGAACCGATCCGCAAGCGCTTTGATCTCTTCACTCCTCTCGCGGGCCAAAGCCTTCGCCGCTTCAAACTCGCCGTCAGAGAGGGGCGTTTGCATATGCTGGACTGTCTTGACATCGACCGTCCGGCCGCTCGTGAGGTCGACGGTCGCATAAACGGTCGTGTCGTCGAGATAGCGATAGGTCGTCACGACGGCTCTTGCGGGGGCCTCTGCCCCTTCGACAAGGTTCTTGTCGGTGAGGCGTTCGACGGCCACGACATATTCACGCCGGTCTCCATCGGACCTCTTCGTGGCCTCATCTTTTTTGCGGATCTCGGCCAGCGAGCCACCGGCAATCCGCACTGCGTCTTTGGTCTGGATCGCGGTCAGACCGGCGCGAGGCCTGGGGGTCTCCTGCCCGGTCGAGACGAGAGCCGGCGAGAGGACGAATGACGCCATCGCGGCGGTCAGCATCAATCGCGTTGATCGGTTCATGATTCGTCCTCTCGCAGCAACGTGACAATGGTTCAGGGTTCGCGAACGTCCAGACCGGCGTCGAGAACTTTCGTGATCCGCTGACGGCACTCTTTGAGGTGGGCGCGGGCGGTGTCGTCGAGCTTCACGTCTTTGCGGTCGAGGGCTTTGTCGATCCGCTCGCCGATCTCGCCAAGATGGAAGCGGGCGAGCGATCTGGCATCGGCAGGAACCGAGTTGTCACCACCGTGACGAATAACGAGATAAGAGAATTGGTCACCAAACCGGTTCGACGACTCGCCGAGGACCATCGAATTGAGTCTTCGGAGATACTCACGCTGAAGGTTGCGGCGGACGGTCGAGAGGGCGACCTGGTTGGCCTTGGGGTCGCTGGCGGGGCTACCGAGGTCGGACCAGATGCCGTCGGTGAGGGATCGGAAGATCTCCTCCATGCGAATTGGGTCGCCACCCGGGTCAGTCTGGAGTTGCTGGTTCTGAATGCGGGCAAGCGTCGCCGGTCCGAGGCATTCGGCAAGGACGATCTTCTGGATCGCGAGCACCGTCTCCAGAACCGAGATGTCAACACCCCGACCCATCGATTGGTCGCTGCCCCAGTGCATCCATTTCTCGGTGCCGAGGCGACGGAGCAAGCCGGGGGAGAACTGGAATGACTTATCGCTAAGGATCTGGTCGGAGAGGAACTTCAGGCACTCACGCTGTTTGGCCCCCGAGATCGGAATGATCGGGTCGCGTCCACCCTTGTCTCCCTTATGGTCGCGTGAGACCGACTGGCCGCCGATATATTGCGATGCGAGCACCGCCCCGTTGCCCCACTGGTCGAGCAGGACACCGAAGGCCCGGCGCGTCCTGGCCCACGACTCGCCATCCTTCACGACCTTGCCGTCGAGTTCTTTCAGAAGCGTCGAAGCGAGGCTGATCCGGTCCTTGGCGAACTGGCAGGGGTCGGAGCCGAGGTCGAAGCGGTTGACCAGGGGGTCGCCGTTGGACGAGGCGTCTTCGTCGGTCGCGAAGACAAGGTCAGCCTCTGGGGCACGCGCGGCGATCTTTTTAAGTTCCTCGTCTTCGCTGCCGTCGATGTGCTTATAGGCATATTCGATGGCCCAGTAGTCGTAAGGGCCAAGGGTCGTCGTGTAGTAGTCGCCTTGCTTGCGGCCCTGGGGGGCGATGTTGATCGGACTGTAATCCATGACGCTGCCGACCAGGCCCTTCACTCGCGTGATGGACGTGTCGTTGAGTTGGTCGGCGTTCAGCATGGTGCTGGCCTTGAAGTTGTGCCGGAGACCGAGCGAGTGGCCAACTTCGTGCATAACGATATACTTGATCGCCTGGCCGAGAAATTCGCGAGGCAGTTCGTCCTTGGGCTTGGCGTCCTTCTTGTCGCCGTCTTTCTTGTCCTTGCCGTCCTTATCCTTATCCTTCTCGGGCTTGGCGGCGTCGGCAAAGGCAATTGCGGCGAGGCTGAAGTCATGCGAGAGGCCGGAGTGGAGTTGGCAGAAGCTCTGCGGCGAGTCAGCGCGACGGTGGCCGAGTTGCCACTGGAGGCCGCCGACCGACGCTGGGATCGCCTCGGGGGCAAGGCGACTCTCTCCCGAGAGGGCCGAGGCACCGGGCAGTCCGAAGCGTGACGGGCTGCCGTAACCCATCCGCGCCGCGAGGATCGGGCTGATGACCTCGCCAATCGCCAGTGGAGTCGGCCGCATCTCGCCGGAGAGGCCGGTCGTCGAGCCGATCAGGAGGGCGTAACTCTGTTTCCAGTGGCGAATGAAGCTGGCGTCGAAGACCACGTCGCCGTCGATCATCTCGCCGGTGAGCGGGTTGGCACGCAGGCATGACATCGCGAATCCAGCGTCGCTCGTGACCCAGCGAAACGTGCAGTAATTGGTATCTTCTGGATCGAAATCGTCGCGACCCTGCTCCTGCCAGCGAACCGCGATCGCGTCCACGAAGCCGATCTTCTCAAACGCCTTGTTCCACTCGCGGATGCCCGACTCGACATAAGGCCGGTATTCGACGGGAACTGTGTCTTCGATGTACCAGACGATCTGCTTTTTGGGCGGGGACAGCTCGGCCTTGGGATCGGCCTTTTCGAGACGCCAGCGGTCGATCACTCGGACGAAATTGGTGTCGGCGTCGGTCTTGCCGAAGTCTTTCGAGGCGCTGAGAAAGTGGCCCACGCGGTCGTCGGCGGCTCGGGGGTGGTAGCTCGAATCGGGGGTCTTCATCAGGCTGTAGTGGACCACGACGGTGATCCCGCGATGGTCCGCGACGCCGTCGTCTCCCCCGAACCCACCGAGATAGCGACGGACGCCGCTGAAGGTGGCCTCGACTTCGAGTTCGAGGTTATTCGGGAAGCCCTTGACCCGATGCCAGCTGCTCCGCGACCGATCCATCGAGCCGAGCCCAAGCTGGGCGAAGTCGGTAAGGAAGATCTCGGAGAGGTCGATCACGACGGCCCCGCCCGCGTTGCGGTTGATGCTGACGATCGGCAGGGACATCAGGATCGAATCGACATAGTTCTGTTTGACCGACTTGTCGAGGGGCGTGCCCGAGGGGGCTTTATAGTGGATATTGCGGCGGATGAGCTGGACCTTCTCGCCAACCTTGTTGAAGACCAGCACCATGTCGTCGTCGCCGGCCGGCATCCCGGCTTGCGCCATGCCTCGGGCGATGGTGACGGGGAGGAGCATCGGCTGGTTGAACTGGTCGTTGCGGATCTCGGCGTAGAGGTGCTCGCCCTTCCGGTGAAGGGTGAACAGGCCGTCGATCTTCTCCGAGCCCCGGGTCACGTCGAGGAAGTCGCGATAGCGCGGTTCGGCCGGGGCGTTGTTGCCCGCCCGGCCGACGACGAAGGCTCCATCAAGATCAATCCGGCCCTCAGGACGTTCTTCCTGAGCCAGCAAGCCGGGGGTCGCCGCAAGGCCAAAGGCTAGCGACCAGGCCGCCAGGGTCAATCGTCTCATGGTGCTCTCCGCGAGGTGTGTCGCCCAAGACCGTCGCCGTCCGTAAACCTGGCTTACCCATCGTGACAAACCGATAGGTAGGCCGCAAGTCACAAATCTGTAGGAGGACCGCCCCGCTGGACTTACGACGAAGGCGGATCGTATCGGCGAGGTCCTCGTTAGGGATATGGGTCTGGGGGACCGAATCTAAGGCTGGTTCCGCATTCGGAGTCGGATCAAACCGAGCCCCGCCCTGCTCCAGCCGTTTGAGCCTTTTCCGGAGATGTCTCGGACGGATCGGTCAGGCCGTGAACGCCTCTACCCTCGGGGCGAACCGTCGGCCGCCCCTGGGTACGGGGGACACTCCTCCGCTCCCATCGAGCCGGAGCGTTAGCCTCACCCGGGGCACTGTGACAGGCTCCTCGCGACCGACCCGCACCAGACCGGCCATCACAACCAGCACGGCCCCATAACCGATGGCCGCCGAGACGAACGGGCTAAGGTCGTGGCAACAGGTCCGGTAGGCGATCAGGAAGGCGACCATCCCGAGGTTCCCCCGAGGCATCGACCGCGCCATCCTAGAGACTGCCCCCGGCCCGCCTTCGAGGTGGATCGTCACCAGCACGGCCAGCGACATCGCCGGGAAAGTCGAGAACAGCCCCGCCCATTCTGGACCCGCCGACGACCGCAGCGCCCGGATTCCCAGGAGGAAGAGGGCCGGGACCACACACCTCAAGAGCATCGACCGCGATGCCCCTTCACCCCTGACGACCTCCGTGGCCACCGGCAGCCGAGACGCCAGCACGCATCCCAGGACTACCCCGACTAGGGCCACGACCAGCCCGCCGACCGCACCGAGATCAGGGGCCGCGCGGAGGACCGAGGCCGTCAGAACATAGCCGAGCACCGCCGACAGCAACGCCGAGATCACACCCCGGCCCCGTCCCACAGCCATTGCATAGGCCAACGGCAAGGCCACGGCGGCAACCAGCCCAAGTAGCGCGATCTCAGCGGCCCTCGCCGCGTCGTCGGCACCTCGCTCAACGCCGCCACCAACGAGCAAGACGGCCGTCGTGCTCGGCATCCCCAGCACGATCGCCCCCCAGCGCGGGCCGAGCCGGTCTCCGACTGCCCGCACGACATGGGTCATCGCCATCAAGACCGCGACCTGAATCCAGGGCCAGCTCATGGATCGATCACTCCCGCCGCGCAACGTCCGACCGAAAAAGGCTTTACGCCCAGTTCGTTAGGTCATCGCGTTCGCCGCGGCCGGCGAATATCAAGGATGTCCATCAAGAACGCCGCGACTCTGGCACCATCCCCGCCTCGATCTGAGGCCTAGGACAGATGAGTCTGTCTCCTCTATCGGACTGGAGACTGGGCAAACCTGAGGCTTTGTTTGGATTTCGTCGAGTTTGCCGACTGGGCATCCCTTGCCGTGTGCGCACCCCGATCCCAAGTGGGCCAAAACCCATCTTCACTTGCCGATCCGATAGGTTTTGCCGGCCGATCCGCCTAGCTCACGGGGGCAAGCTGGCGCACGTAATCGAGCCCGTAGCGTAGGGCCTGACCCCGGACCTCCCATTGCTCGTTTTCGGTCATCGCGTCGAAGCCGATCAACGCTCGGACATCGTGCGGAATCTCGTCTGAGCGCGGGCCTTGATCGGCGTAAATCGTTTTATTTTTTGTCTTTGTGACTTTATTGGGTTCGGTCGGCGCTTCGACTTCGGCCTCGGGCAGCCACGCCTCCAGGTCGGCCCCGGTCCGCGTGAGCTGGATCAGTTGGGCGATCGAAGACCGTAGCGACCGGTCGTGTTGTGCCTCGTAACGCATCAGGCACTTCCCCTCGGGCGAGGCGTCGAGATAAGCCGCCTGGGCGATCTGCTTCCGGACCTCGTTGGGCGGCACAAACCGATTCCGCAACGCCAACAAGGTATCAATCTCCTCGTCGATGAACACCCGGAACGCCTCGGTCATTGCCAACGCCTTGCCGGGTTCGAGCCGGGTCACCCCGGTGTTGTGGGCCATAAGTTGACGCGAGGCCACCGCGGCGGCACCAACCTGCTCATCCGAGGCGTCGGTCGGCCATCCCAGCAGGTTCAGCAGCCGCGTATGGTGTGCTTCGAGGCTGTGCCATCCCCCGTCTGACGTGGTCGCTTCGGCCAGTTCGTTCCACATCGTGACCTGCGTCTGGATCCCCTCGTAAGTCCGGTTGAGGATCGAGAGAGCGCGCCCGGGTTCGGGCCGCACGCATTGCAGACCCTCCTCGATCTCCGCGGCGAGCTGGGCCTCGAACTGCGCGACCGCGTCGTTGCCGAGCCCCTCCAGCCGACGCGTCTCGACCCCGACCGACCGCCGCAACCTCCACGCGGCGACCGCTCCGCGCTCAACCAGGGCACGCCGGGCGGCCGTGGGAGGCTTCCAGTCCTCGTCCCAGGCGTCGAGTTCAGCCTGGAACTCGGCGGGATCTTCGTGGGGCAGGACGATCTGCTCGGCCCGCATCCCATGGACCAGCCCGTTGAACCGCGACCGCGCCTTGCCCGCGGCGGTGTTCGGTCCGGTCGACTTCAGCGCGTTCTTACGATTGGCTTCGATCTGTGCGACGGTAGCCATGGGTTGTGCTCTCGAAAGATGTATGCGGAGCCAGGCGCGTAGGGGCCCACGCGCCATTTCGACGCAAACATCATCGATTCTCGACCGAGGCTCGTCCCATCATTCCGCGTAAGGCGGATCTGCCCCTACGAAGGTCGCGACGCCGATCGATCTGCCATGACAGGGCGCAGCGAGGGCAGGCAACAATCGACCGGGCAGACGTCGTGGCTCGGGCCGAATTCGCCGATTGAGCGGCGGTCTCGTTCACCCTCCACTCGCTCGACGATCAGTTCGCCGAGCATCGAGACGAAGAGGGGATGCGTGCCGACGGTTGCCGACCGGACCATGTTGAGGCCGATCGCCTCGCAGGCATGGCGGGCCTCGTCGTCGAGGTCATACATCACTTCCATGTGGTCGGAGAGGAAGCCGACGGGGTGGACGACGGCGTCGGTCACACCTTGCTCTTTGATCGTCTTGAGATAGTCAACGATATCGGGTTCGAGCCAGGGATCAGTCGGCCTGCCGCTGCGGGATTGGTAGACGAGTCGCCAGCGATCGGGGGTGACGTGGAGTGACTCGGCCACCAGGCGGCAGGTCTCGGTCAACTGAGCGACATATCTACAATTGTTTGCCATCGAGTCAGGAATGCTGTGCGCGGTGAAGGCGAGCAGGGTCGAATCGCGACGGTCTTGGGGGATCAGATCGAGCGCGGCACGGACGCGGTCGGAATTCGCGGCGATGAAGTCGGGATGGTTGTAGAAGACCCGCATCTTATCGACGATCGGGGCCGACTCCCCCACCGACTCGCGGGCCTTGGCGATATCCTCGCGATACTGGCGACAGCTCGAATACGAACTATACGCCGCGAGGACAACACCCAAGGCGTGCCGAACACCATCGGCGGTCATCTTCGCCATCGTATCGGCGAGCATTGGCTGCCAGTTGCGGTTTCCCCAGTAGATTGGCAGGTCGATCCCTCGTCGTCGCAACTCGGGCTCGAGAACGTCGATCAGGTCGCGGACCTGGGCATTGATCGGGCTGACGCCATCAAAATGATAGTAATGCTCGGCCACTTCGAGCATCCGCTCACGCGGGATGTTGCGACCTCGCAAAACGTTTTCCAGGAACGGGATCACGTCGTCTCGCCCCTCGGGACCGCCGAAGCCGACGATGAGGATGGCATCATGGGGAACTGAGTCGGTCATGGCCGTCGGTGCCTGGGTCGCGGAAATGGGTAGAGAGTCAAATCTGTTTTATACGGATCGGCAAGGTAGGCGGTGCAGACGCATCCGATCGCCATCACCCTTCCGATCCCGGCAACGTCGCCGCGAAATCAGCCAGGTCGGTCAGGGTCGGGCTCTCGGCGCTTCGGACATAATAGCCGCTCGTCGTCACTCCCGCGCAGAGGCTCTCTGCGAGACCGAGACCGAGGATGCGGCCGAGGCAGAAGCCCGCGTTGAAGTGGTCGCCCGCCCCGGTGCTGATCTTGGGATGACGGATGAACGGTCCCTGGAAATGGGCCGATTCGGTCGCGGTCGCGGCGGCGGCGGTCCGTCGGGGGTGGATCACCGCGCAGCCGATTTCGAGTTCTTCGCGGATCGATGTAGCTAACTCGGAGACGTCTGACTCGGGATCGGTCGGAATCCGCAGCTTCAAGACCGACGCGACCTGGAGCGCCTCCTTGAGATTCATGCCGAGGATCAGATTGATCCGCGACTCGAATTCGGCCAGCCCTTTGAGCGCGGCGAAGAGGTCGGTCGGGGTCCGCTTCTCGGGGTCGGCTAGATCGATAAACAGGGTGCCCTTATGGCGGGATTCCGTCGAAAAGACGTTGTCCAAGAGATGCCGCCAGATCGAGCCCATCCCCGAGAGCATCGTCCAGTTGACCATGCCGATCAGGGTCGCCCCGCCGAAGGTCGTTCGCAGGGTGTCGAGGCCGACTCGGGCGACGAGGTTGTCCCAGTTCACGTCGTCAAGCGTGCCGTATTTGCCGAGCATGATCTTGCCGTCTTGGAACTCGAGCGCATCGGTCTGGCCTGACTCGGCGACGCTGATGACCCTCGCCCGCTTGCTGAAGTCGCGGAAGACGGGATGGATCTCGGGATAGCCGAGGCTGCCGATATAAGTGACGCCCAGCCCGAGCCGGGCCAGAGCATTCGCCATGATCGGGCCGTTGCCGCCGAGCTTGCTCTGCTTGACGATGAGTTCATAGTTGCTCGACTCCCCCGCCGCCGCGCGAATTTTATCGCCCATCGCGGCGATCGTGGGGACCGCGTCATATTGGCCATCCGCGTGTCGTTTGTCGACGACCGCGATGATATGGTCGACGAACCCGTCGAAGCCGACAACGCTCGACATCGACGCCAATCCGCCGCCAAAAGCTCGGAGCCCTTCGGCCGTCGAATCGCAAATCTCTTCGCGCGATCGAGTCATCTCGACGATCCCCCGTACGGCCTGAGCCCACGAAATCCTACTTTGACCTCGGAATGATTGAGGATACCGGATCGGCTCGACGGATGCGTCCCTCCGACCGCGTAAACGGTTCGCAATTTTCTATCGATGGGGACTCGAATCTGGGTCGATCCTGCCTTACGATTCGAGGAGGCGATGTCGTGCCCTCGTCTGCGAGCCACATTTTGATGCAGGGAAATCACCTCACCGGGGTGGGGGAGTCGGGTATCTTGGCATTGAAACGGGTATGATCCGGAATGCCGCTCGACCCGATCGAGCCACCCGCCTGCCGGTCCAACCATCCGTCCCGGGATCAGCACCCCATGCCCAGCCTACCCTCAGGGGGTCGTCGGCCCCTCGCCTGCACGCTAATCGCCCTCGGCCTCTTGATGTCGACCTCGGCCCGCGCCGAGGCCCCGCCCAAAATCTTCGCGAGAGACAACCTCGTCGCCTGGTGCATCGTCCCGTTCGACTCAAAGAAGCGCGGGCCTGAGGAACGCGCGGCGATGCTCGAACGGCTCGGATTCAAGCACTTCGCCTACGACTGGCGGGCCGAGCACATCCCCACATTTGGCGCCGAAATCAATGCGCTCAAGCGACATAACATCGCGCTCGACGCCTTCTGGGTCGCCCCCGGCGAGTTGAATCGCGAGTCGCGAATCATCCTCGACGTGCTCAAACGTCATCAAATCAAGGCGCAACTCTGGGTCTTGCTCGATTTCGGGGCCGATCGCGTCTCGGGCGCAGAGCAGCAACGACGAGTTGACGCCGCAGTCGCGAAGCTCAGGCCGCTCGCCGATGAAGCCAGGGCGATCGGTTGCACCCTCGCGCTCTACAACCACGGCGCATGGTTCGGCGAGCCCGAGAACCAGATCGCCATCATCGAAGCGCTGAAAACGAAGGGCGCGACGAACGTCGGCATGGTCTACAACCTCCATCACGGTCACGACCACCTCAACCGGTTTTCCGCGCTCCTCGCCAAGATGAAGCCCTATCTGCTCGCCCTGAACCTGAACGGCATGGAGCCTGACGGCGATAAGGTCGGTAGGAAGATTCTCCCGCTCGGCCAGGGTTCACTCGACCTCGGCCTGCTCCGCACGATCGTTGACAGCGGCTATTCCGGACCGATCGGCATCCTCGGCCATACCGACGACGACGCCGAAGAACGGCTCCGCGACAACCTCGACGGCCTCGACTGGCTCCTCCCCCAGCTCATCGGCAAGCCTGCCGGACCCAAGCCCAAACCTCGCACCCAAACGCCGCCCGCGAAGGCCGCCGAGGCCCGCCCGTATCGACCGGAGGTGGTCGCCCAACTCGTCGCCGAGGCGAAAGCGAACGGCAACCCCTCGCGCGGGGCCGAAGTCTTCGCCGCCGCCCAGTTCGGCTGCCTCTCGTGCCACAAAGTCGGCCAACTCGGCGGCACGGTCGGCCCTGACCTCTCCGAAGTCGGCAAGTGCCTGACTCCCGAGTTGATCGTTGAGGCCGTGCTCTGGCCCAAGCGGCAGGTCATCCCTGCCTATAACGCTGTCGCGGTGGCGACGACCGACGGCCGGGTCATCCAGGGCTATAAGGCCCTCGAAACCAAGGAAAAGATCATCATCCACGAGGCGACGACGCGCAAGGCGTTCGAGTTGCCTCGTCCGGCGATCGAAGAGATGCACGAGATCGGCACCCTCATGCCCGAAGGTCTCGCCGAGTCGATGAGCACCGACCAGCGCAGAGACCTTGTCTGCTTCCTGATCGCTCTCGGCCAATCGACCAAAATAAATACCGACGTGTTGCTGACTCATGGCCACTCAACATCGACATTTCCTTACAATCTCAAGCCGTTACGTCTTCAAGACTATACCGACTGGCAACATCATGTGAACCGCGATCGGGTCTATGATTTCTACGAGAAAGAGGCTTTTTTTTACGCCAACCAGGCAACGGTGCCCTCTCTGCTTCCTCCGCATCCCGGCCTCGATAATGGAAAATATGGCCACTGGGGCAACCAGAACGAAGACTTCTGGAAGGACGACCGCTGGAACAAGGCTGACCTCGGCTCGATCATGTCCGGCGTCTTCCGAGGCGCTGGAGTCACGGTGCCGAAGGGTGTCTGCGTCCGTCTCGGCGACCTGAGCGTCTGCTTCAATCCCGAAACGCTCTGTTATGAAGCGCTCTGGAAGGGTGGGTTCGTCAAGTTCTCCGCCGTGCGACACGGCTTCATGGAAGGGCTGCTCCTCGACGGCACCGCCCTGCCCCGTCCCGAAGGGAAAAAGCCCGACGCGCCGATCGTCTATCACGGCTTCTATCGACACGGCAACGACGTGGTCTTTTCCTATCGGATCGGCGACGTCGAGATGCTCGACTCCCCGCGCTCTGAGGGAGGCAAGTTCGTCCGCGTCGTCGGCCCCGCCAGGACGCATCCGCTGGCCGACCGGACGCGTGGCGGGCCGGTCCGCTGGCCACAGGTGCTTGCGACTCGCGGGAGCCTGGGATCGGGCAAGCCGTATGCGATCGACACGATCGAGCCGCCATTCACGAACCCGTGGAACGTCCCCCTGTTCATCGGCGATCACGACTTTCTCGCCGACGGCACCGCGATGGTCTGCACGATGCAGGGCGACGTCTGGCGGGTCGAGGGTCTGGACGCAGGCTTGGCCCAGGTCCGCTGGAAACGGTTCGCGACCGGCCTGCATCAGGCGCTCGGGTTGGTGGTCCATGACGACAAGATCTATGTCATCGGACGCGACCAGATCACGCGACTCCATGATCTCAACGGCGACGGCGAGGCCGACTATCACGAATGCATCTCAAATGCCTATGAGACTTCGACATCCGGTCACGACTTCGTCTGCGGCCTCCAGCGCGACCCGCAAGGAAATTTCTACACCGCGTCGGGCAAGCAGGGCATCCTTCGCATCCATCCCGACGGCCGGACAGTCGACGTGATCGCGACCGGTTTCCGCAACGCCGACGGCCTTAGCCTTATGCCCGACGGGACGATCACGGTGCCGAGTTCCGAAGGCGAGTGGACAATGGCCTCGCAAATCGCCGAGATCCGCGAGGGGGGCCACTACGGCTACGGCGGCCCAAAGAACGGACAGGTCCCTGACCTCCCCCTCGTCTATCTGCCGCGCGGTATCGACAATTCGAGTGGTGCTCAGACTTACATATCCAGCGATCGATGGGGTCCGCTCAAGGGTCTGTCTGTCCATTTTTCGTATGGCGCGGGCACGCACTTTCTCTTGCTCCGCGATCGGGTCGACGGCCAGCCCCAGGGAGCCGTTGTCCCCTTGCCGGGCGACTTCCGTTCGGGGGCGCATCGAGGCCGGTTCAACCCGAAAGATGGCCAACTCTATGTCTCGGGCATGGGCGGTTGGGGCACCTACACCGCGCTTGACGGCTGCTTCCAACGGGTCCGCTATACCGGCAATCCGGTCCAGCTTCCGGTCGCGTTCCATGCCCATGAAAACGGCGTGATGGTGACGTTCTCGCGACCTATTGACAAGGCGATTTTGGACCGGCCCGCGAGTCGATTCGCGCAGGCTTGGAACTATCACTACGGCCCTGCCTATGGGTCGCCCGAACTCTCTCCGCGCCATCCCAGGACGCCGGGGCACGACCCGATTGCGATCCGCTCAGCCACGGTGCTCGATGACGGCCGGACGGTCTTCCTTGAAATGCCCGACTTGCAGCCGGTGAATCAGTTGCAGGTCCACCTTTGCGTTGATGACGGCCCGCCTCGCGAACTCTTCGCGACGATCCACAAGCTCGCCGCTCCCTTCACAGGCTTCGCGGGATATCGCCCGAGCCAAAAACGGGTTGCCGCGCATCCGATCCTCTCCGACCTCGCCAGCGCGAAGGCGTCGCTGCCGAACCCCTGGCGGATCAAGGTGCCGAACGCGCGGGCCGTCACCATTAAGGCGGGGAAGAATCTGAGCTTTAACGTCACCTCGTTCAAGGTCCGCGCAGGTGAGCCGATCCGCCTCAATTTCAGCAATCCAGACGCGGTCCCGCACAACTGGGTGCTCATCAAACCAGGGACGCTCGCGAAAGTCGGAGACCTTTCCAACCGGATCATCGCTGACCCTGAAGCGGTCTCACGCCATTATGTGCCCAAGACTGAGGACGTGATTGTCTGGACCGATATCGTGGCGTCGGGAGATCAAATGAACATTTCTTTTAACGCTCCGAAGCAGCCCGGTCGCTATCCCTATCTGTGTACCTTCCCGGGCCACTGGATGGTCATGAACGGTGTGATGATCGTCGAGTGACGAGATGAGGGAGACGCGATGATTCACAGTCTCAGCGTGTTCGCGGTGCTGATGGTGGCGGGTGCCCCGACCGACGAGGCATTCTTCGAGTCGAAGGTCCGCCCCGTGCTGGCGGGGACGTGCGTGAAGTGTCACGGGCCGGGCAAAGCGTCCGGTGGGCTCCGACTTGACTCGCGTGCCGCGCTGATCCGGGGCGGCAAGAGCGGTCGCGTGGTTGACCTTGATGATCCTTCGGAAAGCCTTCTGCTCCAGGCCGTCCGACGCGCCGAGGATGTGAAGGCGATGCCGCCCGACAAGACGCTCTCGCCGTCGGCCGTTGAGGACCTGAGGCGATGGATCGAATCGGGAGCCCCCTGGCCTTCAGCCGTCGCGACGATCCGATCGCCGCGACACTGGGCGTTTGAGCCTGTAAACGCCGTGGCCGCGCCGGTCGTCCCCGGCCTGGCAACGATCGACGCCTTTCTCGCCGTCGACCAGCGTAAAAAGGGACTGACACCAGCGGGGCCGACCGACAAGCGGACGCTGATCCGCCGGGCAACGTTTGACCTCTTGGGCTTGCCGCCTTCGCCCGCAGAGGTCGAAAACTTCCTCAGAGACTCATCACCGAAGGCGTTCGAGGCGGTGATCAATCGCTTGCTCGCCTCGCCCCACTATGGAGAGAAATGGGGTCGGTTCTGGCTCGACGTGGCGCACTATGCCGACACGGCGGGCGAGACAACCGACATGCCCGTGCCCGACGCCTGGCGGTATCGCAACTATGTGATCGACGCCTTCAACGCCGACAAACCCTATGACCAGTTCCTTCGCGAACAGGTCGCGGGCGATATCCTCGCCGCCGAACTCCCGAGTAACGCCCCGACCGGCCGCCACGCCGAAATGGTCACGGCCACCGGCTATCTCGCGATCGCCCGCCGATTTGGGTTCGACACGACGCCCGACCACTATCTCACGATCGACGACACGATCGACACGTTCGGCAAGAGCATCCTCGGCCTGACGATCGGCTGCGCTCGTTGCCACGATCACAAATATGATCCAGTGAGTACCAAAGACTATTACGCGCTCTTCGGCATCTTCGACAGCACGCGCTATCCGTTCAGCGGGTGCGAGAAAGACCGCGTCCCCAAGGACAACGTCTCCTTGCTCTCGGCCGACGAACAACGTCAGCGGGTCGAGCCGCTGAAGGCTAAACTCGCGGCGGCTGAGACGTCGTTCGTATCGGCTGAATCTCGCGTGAAAGCCCTTGCCGATCGGCCGCAGACGACCCTCGCATCAGGCGACATTCCCAATGGAGGGACGCAGCCGATCGCGGCTCGCGCGAAGGTCAAGAAGGGGGAGATGATCCGCCTGACGGTGGCTCCAAAGGTGGGACACGGGGCCGACTCGACCCTCGTCGACCTCAAGCTGACCGAGCAAGGTGGCGCGGGGCGGGTCTGGGATGTGACTCGTGACATGTTGGCCGACGTCTACCAGGGCGGCACCGGATTTCAGCACGACGCCCAGGGCGACAAGGCCGTGTGGCACCTCTGGGACGGGGCCGCGACGCCGAGGCTCTTGACCGAGTTCGAGAAGGACGCCGAACAATCGAAGGGCCTGCTCTGCTGGAAAGGGGCCGAGGCGACGCCTTGTGCTTTCGTGAACATCAACGAAGGCCCGATCGCGTTCGTCACCGTAAAGCAGCCCGCGCGATCGTTCGCGCTCCATCCCGGAGCGAAAGGCGCGGTCGTCGTCGCGTGGGAGAGTCCGATCGATGGCGAAGTCGCGATCGCCGGGCGGGTTCAAGATATCGACGGTTCGGGCGGCGATGGCGTGGCATGGTCGATCGCGCAAGGGCCGGGACTCGGCCGCGTGCTGGGCGAGACAGTCGGCGCGAGCCAGGCCCTCAGTCGGGCAAGGCGAGAGATCGAGTCGTTTGCGATCCCCGTCGCCTATGCCGTGGCGGAAGGGAAGCCTCACAACACGCGCGTCTACATCAAAGGGGACCCAGCCACGCTCGGCCCCGAGGTGCCAAGGCGATTCGTCGACGTACTGGGCGGACAGGTGGTCTCCTCAGGCAGCGGCAGACGCGAGCTGGCGAATTGGATCTCTGACCCCAAAAACCCGCTCACAGCGCGAGTGATTGTGAACCGCGTCTGGCAAGGGCATTTCGGTAACGGCTTGGTGCGCACACCCGACAACTTCGGCGTCAGAGGCGAACTGCCATCGAACCCCGAATTGCTCGACTGGCTCGCCGCGCGGTTCGTTGCCGATGGCTGGTCGATCAAGGCGATACATCGGTTGGTCATGTCGACCGACGCATATCGACGCGCGACGATCAACGATGATCACAATGCGATGATCGATCCGGATAACGTCACGCAATGGCGGTTCAATCGGCGTCGCTTGATGGCCGAAGAGATCCGCGACGCGATGCTCGTCGTAAGCGGAGACCTCGACGTGACGCCCGGTGAGGCTCACCCGTTCCCGCCATCGAAAACCTGGACATTCACCCAACATAATCCGTTCACGGCCGTCTACGACCACAATCACCGAAGTGTTTACTTGATGACCCAGCGGATCAAGCGACATCCATTTCTGGCGCTTTTTGATGGGCCTGACCCCAATTCGAGTGTCGGCAGACGCGACTCGACCACCGTGCCGACGCAGGCTCTTTTCTTCCTCAACGACCCGTTCGTCCACGCCCGCGCACAGAGCCTCGCGAAGAGACTTTCAGCGATTCCGAACGAGACCGATCGGCTCGATCGGGCGTGGCAATTGCTGTTCGGAAGGCCGCCGACCGAGGGGGAAATCGCGATCGCTTCGCGTTATCTTAGGTCGAACGGGTCGGACATGGCGGGCTGGCTACGAGTCATGCTGGCGAGCAATGAATTTACTTACGTCAAATAAACGGGGAGTACAGATGTCTGCCAACCCATCGCCCTGGAATCGTCGCGGGTTCGTACGATCGGCGGTCGCGGGCACGGCGCTCTTTCCCGCGATCCTCTCTGAACTGATGGCGGAAGAGGACAAGGCCCGATCCTCGTCAGACCCTCTCGCCGCGAAGCCGCCGCACTTCGCCGCGAGAGCGAAGAACGTCATTTTCCTCTTCATGAGTGGCGGCGTCTCGCATGTCGATTCGTTTGATCCTAAGCCCCGGCTGTTCGCCGACCACGGCAAGCAGGTGACGCTCGACCACCCCGAGACGCGGAACCGGCCGGGCTATGAAAAGCTGTTTCTCAAACGTCCCCAGTGGGATTTCGCGAAGCACGGCAAGTGCGGGACCGAGGTCAGCACGCTCTTCCCCCACATGGCGGGATGCGTCGATGATCTGGCGGTAATCCGGTCGATGTATGCCGACCATTCGAATCATTACAACGCCACGCTGGGTATGCACACCGGGTCGTTCAACCAGGCCCGGCCAAGCATTGGTTCATGGGTAAGTTATGGGCTGGGGACGACGAACCGGAACCTGCCTTCGTTCATGGTGATCGCGCCCCAATCTCCTTATGCGGGGGGACAGGTCTGGGCGTCGGATTTTCTGCCCGGCAGCCATCAAGGGACGTTGGTCACGCCCGGTCCCGAGCCGATGCGGAACATCCGCCCGTTGATCGGATCGACGCAGCAACGAAGGGAGCTTGACGCGCTCGCCGAACTCAATGGCGACCATCTCGCGCGGAGCGGCCACGCCCCGGAACTCGAAGCCCGCATCCGCAGCTTTGAGACCGCCTTCGGCATGCAGACCGCAGCGCCCGACGCCTTCGATCTATCTAAAGAAACCGACGAGACCCACGCCCTCTACGGCCTCGAACGGGGCAGCACAAAGGGGTTCGCCTGGCAGTGCCTCGCAGCGCGTCGGCTCGTCGAGCGCGGGGTCCGGTTCGTCGAGTTGATCGACGTGGGCGCTTCAAACAATTGGGATGCCCACGGCGACATGATCTCGCAGCACGCGCCGCTGGCGAAGAACGTCGATAAGCCGATCGCCGGGCTGATTCAAGACCTGAAACGGCGGGGCCTGCTCGATGAGACGCTGGTTGTCTGGACAACCGAATTCGGCCGGACCCCCTTCAACAACACGGCCGAAGCCAAGGGCCGCGAGCACCACCCCTGGGCCTTCGCGAGCTGGCTCGCCGGGGCGAAGGTCAAGGGAGGCTCGGTCTACGGCACGACCGACGATCACGGCATCAGGGTCGCGTCTGATGGCGTCCATGTCCACGACCTTCACGCGACGATCCTTCACCTGATGGGCCTTGACCACACAAGGTTGACGTATCGGCATGCGGGTCGAGACTATCGGCTGACGGATGTTGAGGGCAAGGTCGTGCGCCCGTTGATCGGGTGATGCCGGCTGAAGACGACTCGGCACCACTCGATCACAGGTTCACACACTCGTACGTTACCAGATCCGCACGCGACGGTCGGCGGGAAGCCAGAGCTTGTCCCCTTCCTTGACGCCGAACGCTTCGTAGAACTCGGTGAGGTTGCGGACGACGCCGTTGCAGCGAAACTCGGCGGGGGAGTGCGGGTCGACGGCGAGCCTACGTAGGAGTTCGGCGTCGCGGGCTTTCGTCCGCCAGACCTGGGCCCAGCCGAAGAAGAAGCGTTGGGGACCGGTGAGGCCGTCGAGCACCGGGGCCTCGGTGCCGTTGAGGGCGATCTTGTAGGCTTTGTAGCCGATCGTAAGGCCGCCGAGGTCGCCGATGTTCTCGCCGATCGTCAAGGCCCCGTTGACGTGTTGACCCTTGATCTGGGCGGGCTCGAAGGCGTCGTATTGCTCGATGAGCATCTTGGCACGTTTGTCGAATTCTTTGCGATCGGCGTCGGTCCACCAGTCGTTCATGTTGCCGGTGCCGTCGTACTTCGAGCCCTGGTCGTCGAAGCCGTGGCCGATCTCGTGGCCGATCACCGCGCCGATGCCTCCGTAGTTCACGGCGTCGTCGGCTTCCAGGTCAAAGAACGGGGCCTGGAGGATCGCGGCGGGGAAGACGATCTCGTTCATGCCGGGGTTGTAATAGGCGTTGACCGTCTGTGGGGTCATCAGCCACTCGCCTCGGTCGACGGGTTTGCCGAGCTTCGCGAGCTGGCGGTTCAGCTCGAAGACTGAGGCGCGGCGGATGTTGCCCAACAGGTCGTCACGCTTGATCTCAAGCCCCGAATAGTCGCGCCATTTGTCGGGGTAGCCGATCTTGGGGGTGAACTGCGAGAGCTTTTCGAGCGCCTTCGTCTTGGTCTCGGAACTCATCCAGTCGAGAGTCTTGATATCCTGACGATAGGCTTCGATCAGGTTCGCCACCAGCGTCTGCATCCGCGCTTTGGCGGCGGGGGGGAAATGCTTGGCGACATAGAGCTTACCCACCGCCTCGCCGAGCGATCCTTCGACCGCAGCCACTCCGCGCTTCCATCGCGGGCGGTTCTCGGGTGCCCCGGTCAGCGTCTTGCCATAGAACGAGAAGTGTTCATCGACGAACGCTTTGGGCAGGAACGGGGCGCGGCTGTGGAGCACGTCCCACTTGAGCCAGGTCTTCCAATCCTCGATCGAGACTTGATTGAGCGTTACGTCCATCGCCTCGAAGAAGCCGGGCTGACGAACGACGACCTCGTCGATGTTCTTGGCCCCGATCGCGTCAAACCAGGCGGCCCAGTCGAATCCGGGGGCAAGTTTGGCGAGGCCCGCTCGGTCTTTTTTGTTGTAGGTGAGGGTGTCGTCGCGACCTTTGACTCGGTCCCAGTGGGCCTTGGCGATACGGGTTTCGAGGGCCATCACGCGATCGGCCAATCCGGCGGGGTCGGGAAGCGCGGCGAGTTCGAAGACTTTGCGGACGTGGGCGAGATAGGCCGCGCGGATTGCTTTGTATTTGTCGTCGCGATAATACGACTCGTCAGGAAGGCCGATGCCGCCCTGCGAGAGATAGACGATGTACCGATCTGACTTCTTGGCGTCGGTGTCGACCGAGAGCCCGATGAGGCCGTCCGTGCCGGTTCGACCGAGGGTACCCAAGGCGCGGATCAGACCCGCTTTGTCCTTGATCGCATCAATCGTGGCCAATTCGTCCTTGATCGAGGTGAGGCCAACCTCTTCGACCTTCGGCTCGTCCATGAAGCTCGTGTAGAGGTCTCCAACCTTTTGCGACTCGGAACCGGCGGGCCGGTCGGTTGCGGCCGCGTTGGCCTCGATGATGGCGCGGAGGTCGGCTTCGGACTTATCGCGGAGCTTGTGGAATGCCCCGTCGATCGAGCGGTCGGAGGGAAGTTTCGCCTCGGCCAGCCACTTGCCGTTGACGTGGCGGAACAGGTCGTCCTGAGCCCGGACGGCTGGTTCGAGGAACGAAGTCTCGATCCCTGATCGGGTACTTGGGGCGGCGGCATAGAGGGCCGTGGCCATCAGGGTGGCTGTGGCGGTCCAGACAATACGTCGCATGCGGTGTCACTCCACGTTGATGAGACCGGACGGGTCACGCCTCGCGTCGAGGCTCTCGACCTACAGACTAGCCGCTCGGCGCGTTCAAGACGAGACGACCGGAAAAACCGAACGCGGTCCCCAGGTAGGGACCGCGTCGATGATCGTCTTGGCGTCAGGAATCGGCTCAATAGCCTTTATGACGGGGTGCCTTCCCATGATGGACACCGTGCCTCACCGGATGGACGACCGGCTTGGGAGCGTGGCCGTGCTTCATCGGCTTATGGCCGAAGATGGGATGGCCAGGCTGGGATGGGATCGGCGTGACCACGATCGGCGTCGGCAGCGGGACCGTCACCTTGGGCGGGGTCGTTACGGGGGGCGGGGTGCCGGGTACGGTCGTCGGGGGAGTCGGGGTCGGCTGAGCGACGGCGGGGGTCGTTTCGGGTGTGATGCTCAGTGACGAGGAGCCGGAACCGCTGAAGTTCGTCGAACCGATATAGGACGCCGTGATTGACTGGCCAGGGGCGAAGGTCAGGGTTGTGACGAGATAGGCCTGACCGCCAACGAGAGAGATCCGACCCAGTTCCTTGCCGCCATTCTTGAAGACGACACTGCCCGTAGGCATCCCGCCGGTCGAGTTAACAGTGGCCGTGAAGAGCATCGGCCGGCCGAGGACTGGCGGGTTGGGGCTGACGTTCAGGGAGGTCGACGTTGTGGCCTGGACGACGGTCTGGATGGAGGCCGTCGAGGCGACGGGTGCGAAGTGGCTGTCGCCCTGGTAAACGGCGATGATCGGATCTTTGCCGACAGGCAGGCTCTTGATCGCCAGCGAAGCGTGTCCGCTCGCGTCGACCGTGGCGGCTCCGAGCAGAGTCGACCCGCTCAGGAAGCTGACCGACCCGGTCGGCATGCCAAACGACGACGCCCGCCCCGCGAGGACCGTCGCGCCCAGGGTGGCGGACTGGCCGAAGGCCGTGTGGTCGGGAGTCGACGAGACCGAGGTCGACGTGGGGATCGAGACGACAGGGAAGCTCAGCGGTAGCGAGGTGGCCGCAGTGCTCGTCGCGTCGCCCGCATAGCTGACGGTGATCGGGTGCGTCCCGACGGCCAGGCTCGACGTGGTGAGCTGGGCATGGCCGGTCGCGTCAATCGTGGCGACGCCGAGCGTGTTCGGTCCATCAAGGAACGTCAACTGTCCAGTCGGGCTGCCGAGCGCGGTCGTCGCCGTCGCGACGAAGGTCGTCGAATCGCCTGAGAAGGTCGCGGGAGCCGAGTCGGAGACCGTGAGGATGGTGGACGCGGGCCGGACCTTGATCGGCAGGACCGTTGAAGTGCTCTGAGCGAACGACGAGTCGCCCGAGTAGGCAGCCGAGATGCTGTGATTACCCCCAGCAAGTGCCGAGGTGATGATCGTCGCGACACCCCCGCTGAGAATCCCCGTGCCAACCGGGGTCGAGCCGTCGAGGAAAGTGATGAGACCTGTTGGGGAACCGGCCGGGCTTGCGACGACCGCGGAGAGGGTGATGGGGACGTTCGGCTTAAGGGTGACGGAAGGGCCGGAGATCGAGGTCGTGGTCGCTCCGGCGAGGCTCGTGAGCGTGACGGCCTGCGCCGAGTAGTTGATCTGGAACGACTGACCGTTTTGCGTCACGGTCGCGCCCTGGCCCAGCCCGGCGAACTGGCCGGTGATGGGCGACGTGCCGGTCGCCTTGACGATGGTGAACACTGTGCCGGCCGTCGGCAGGAAGCCCGGGTTGATCGCCAGGGTGGCGTTGTTGAGGTCAATCTGTCCGCCCGCGATGAGCTGGCCGTATTGCGTGCCCGCCGCCGTGCCGTCGATCTTGAGGACGAGCTTCGACCCTTGACTGAGCGAGACTGAGCCCTTGTCGAGCGTGAGCGACGAGTCGCCAAGCCCGAGCACGGCCGCCAGCGTCACGTTCAGGTGAGCGGAATTCGGGATGTCGATCGGGGTGACGAGGTGCGTGATCGCCGCGCCAAAGACGGTGTCGCCGGTCTGATTCAGGCTCGCCGATTCGAGGGCACCAGTGCCGGACGAGACGCCGTGGGCAAGGTTGACGGTGCCTGGGCCAGACGTCTCAAACCTCCCGCCGCCGCCGACCAACGAACCGAAGGTCGCCGTGGCACCCGCCGCCGGGGCGACGTTGAGCGTGAAATCGTTCGGGGTGCTCTGCGCCGGCGAGAGGCCGTCAGAGAAGGTGCTGCCGTAGTCGGACGAAGAGATGACCATGACCGCGCCCGACTTGAGCGTGAAGTTGCCGTTGAGCGTCTGACCTGAAGAGAGCGGGTCGCCCGCCAGTTGCGTGAAGTAACCGCCGTTCACCTTGCCGGGGGTGAAGGTGGAGCCGGGGTCGAGCGTGAAGAATCCATTATTCACGACGGCGGGCGACAGCGTGCTTCCGGAGGTCACCTCGATCGTCCCGGCGGTGCCATTATCGGCCCCCGTGATCGTCACCCCACTGACGTTCACCGGCCCGCCCTTGAGGTCAGGTCCGACGGTGAGAGTCGAGCCGGGGGTGACTTTGATCGTGATCGGTAGCGTCCCGGTCCCGCCGAGGGTGATCGGCCCCTGGTTGCCAAGGATCGTGAGTCCGCCCATTTCGGGAGCGGCGGCCGTCCCGATGGCGAGCCCACCGCCTCCAAGTTTCGACACCGTGCCGGTCCCCACCAGGTTTACCCCGTCGAGGGTAAGATTCGCCCCTGGAATGACGGTGACGGGGAGATTGGTGGGGACGTTCAGGGTGCCGTTGAGGGTAAAACTCGACTGGACGGTGATCGAGCCGGGCGTGAATCCCGACGGCAGCGCCGTTGTGTGGACCGACCCGGCCCCGCCGAAGACGACGTTGTCGCCCGAGATCGGCACCGACTTGCCCGACCAGTTGGCGGCGTCATTCCAGTTGGCACTGCCGCCGTTCCAGACGTCGGTCGAGAGGAGTTTCCGGTCTTCCAGGATCTCCGGACCACCGCCGATCGCGGCCGAGCGACTCGTGCGCTTGGCCCGGTCACGAGAGAGGATCGTCCGTTCGGATTGGCGAGAGAGGGGATGGTTCATCCGTGAACGTCCTGTATTCGCGTGTTCGACCGGTAAATCGTCGCCCGGTCGGTGGAGGAACGATGCGGGTTCGCCGGCAGGAACGGGGTTCGTCAACCCATCCAGAGGACCAGCCCCGTATCCCTAGACTTTCCCCAGAATTCTCATTATTTCTGAAAACCAAACTCTTTGGAGTCGTCTTCTGTTCGTTATCGGAGCGGTTATGCGGGTTCTTGAGGTTTTGCCGGAAAAAGGGACAAGGAGCGATAACGCTTTTACTCTGGTAATTTGCTCGGAAAGGCGCGAGCCGTCGCAGGTCAAAATAATGTTTGACTTTCCTCAAAGCGACCGCCACTGTTATAGTAGAGGTTGTCGGCCCCCTCTGTTATTGTGAAAATAGAAGTCGATCTCCTTGCCTTCCCGCACTCACTGAGCCGGCCGCCTGCGCCCTCGGAAGTGTGATCCGCCCCACCGCCTTCCCGCCACCGAAGAGGAGCCAGCCATGAAGACCCTCCGTCGAGCCGCCGGACCGATTGTCCTCGGCGTCATGGCCCTCTTGTCGATGGCGACGTCCGGGGCTGTCTCTGCCGCCGATTCTCCCAAAGACATCGTGGGTACGCCCGCTACGGTCGAGATCACGCCCAAAGATTCGACGCTGGTCGGCCGCAGGGCCACCCGGCAGTTGATCGTCTCGGCGAAATATGCGGACGGGAATGAGCGAGACCTCACCCGAGCGGTCGAGTGGGTCAGCCTCGACCCGACGATTGCGACCGTTTCAACGCGAGGCCAGGTCGTCCCCAAGGCGAACGGCGTCGCGACGATCGTTGCCCGCAGGGGGAGCGTTGAGGCGAAGACGACGGTCATCGTGTCGAAAACTGAGGCCGTCACCCCGGTGAGTTTCAAGCTCGACGTGATCCCCTCGTTCAGCCAGGCGGGATGCAATATGGGGGCCTGCCACGGCACCCCTACCGGCAAGGGCGGATTCAAGCTCAGCCTCCGAGGCTATTTGCCTGACCAGGATTACGTCACGCTCAGCCGAGACGCCTCCGGCCGACGGATCAACCCGCTCGCGGCCGAGACGAGCATGATCCTCACCAAGCCGCTCGGCGAGATCGCCCATGAGGGTGGGCTCCGGCTCACGCGAACTTCGAAGAGTTACGAATATCTCCTCGACTGGGTCCGCGAGGGGGCGAAGGCCGACGTCAACCCGCCTACCGCTGTCCGCCTGGAGATCCTGCCCGGGACTCGCGTCTTGAACGCACCCGCGAAGACCCAGCAGGCTGCCGTGATCGCCTATTATTCGGACGGGTCGAGCCGCGACGTGACGCCGACCTGTTATTACAACTCGTCGAACCCCGAGATCGCTGATGTTGACGCCGACGGCTATGTCACCTTCAAGAATCGTGGCGAAGTCGCGGTGATCGCGCATTATCTTGACCTGGTCGCCAACGTCCGACTGACGCATCTGGTCGAAGTTCCCGGCTTCAAGCTGGCCGAGGTGCCGGGCGACAACGTGATCGACAAGGCAGTCTTCGCCAAGCTGAACCGGATGCGGGTCAGCCCGTCCGACCCCTGCACCGACACCGAGTTTGTCCGCCGCGCCACACTCGACGCCATCGGTATCTTGCCGACCGCTGAGGAGGTCAAATCGTTCCTGAACGACCCGAGCAAAGATCGCCGGGCCAGGCTCGTCGACCGCCTGCTCGTTCGGCCAGAGTTCTATGACTACTGGACCCTCAAGTTCGCCGACATCCTCCGCGCCAACGGCCGATTGATCCAATCCAAAGGGGCGAACGGCTTCACGCGATGGATCAAGACAAACCTCGAACGCAACACGCCGATGGACGAGTTCGTTCGGGAGTTGCTGACCGCTGAAGGGTCGTCGTACAGCAACCCCGCCGCGAACTATTACCGGATCAGCCGAGACCCTGAGAACTCGGTCGAGACCACCGCCCAACTCTTCCTCGGCGTGCGGATTCAGTGTGCCAAGTGCCACAACCATCCGTTTGAGCGCTGGACGCAGGACGACTATTACGGGTTTGCCGCCTTCTTCTCACGAGTCCGCCAGAAGAAAGGCCCCTTGCCTGACGACGAGGTGATCTACGCCGCCGACGCGGGCGAGGTCAACCAGCCCCGCACCGGCCAGACGATGAAGCCCAAGGCGCTCGGCGGCCCGGTGCTCGATGACGCCAAGGTGCCCGACCGCCGCGTCCGACTCGCCTCGTGGCTCACCAGCGGCAGCAATCCGTTCTTCGCCAAGAGCCTCGTCAACCGGATCTGGTATCACCTGATCGGCCGAGGGATCGTCGAGCCGGTCGACGACTTCCGCGACTCCAATCCCGCTTCGAACGACGAGCTTCTCAATGGCCTGACCGCCGAGTTCGTGAAGTCAAAGTTCGACCTGAAATCGCTGATCCGCGCCATCCTCGTCAGCCGGACCTATGCCCTGAGCGCCCGGACCAACGAGCTGAACGCCGACGACTCGATCTACTTCTCGCACGCCTACACCAAGCTCCTCCCCGCCGAAGTGCTCCTCGACGCCATCTCGACCGTTACCGGCACGACGACCACGTTCGAGGGCCTACCTCCCGGCACCCGCGCCACCCAGATCCTCGATGGCAAGATGGAAAACCCGTTCCTCAAGACCTTCGGCCGTCCCGCCCGCGAGCTTGCCTGTGAGTGCGAGCGCGAGACCGACTCGAACCTCTCGCAGGCCCTCCAACTCATCGGCGGGGCGACGGTCAACGGTAAGCTCCGAGACGACGGCGGCCGGATGGCCACGCTCTCAAAGAGCCCGAAGACTCCCGAGGAGATCACCCGAGAGCTCTATGTCGTGGCCCTTAGCCGAGAGCCGAATTCGACTGAAGTCGCCGCCGCGGTGAAGCACATCACCATCGGCAAAGACCGTCGCCAGGCGGTCGAAGACCTCGGTTGGGTGCTCATCAACTCGAAGGAATTCCTCTTCCGCCATTGATGGGCGGATCTCCCTCGCTGACCGACTCCAAGGATGGACATCGCAAATGGAATCGACCCTCCATCGGCAGCTCAAGGAGCGGTTCGGCCCCGAGTGCGGCGGTCGCGCTGAGGTCGGGGTCGACGGGTTTCGGATCGACGCGATCGACCCTGAGGGGAGGCTGGTGGAAATCCAGTCCGCCCCGCTCGGGGCACTCAAGGCGAAGCTGTCGAAGTTACTAGTTGAGCATGAGGTCCGGGTCATCAAGCCAGTGGCGATCATTCGCCGGATCGTCCGCCGCGACCGCGCCAACGGCCCCGACCTCTCCTCCCGCCGCAGCCCGACTCGGGGCGAGCCGCTCGATGTCTTCGAAGACCTGATCGGTCTCGCCCGGGTCTTCCCGCACCCGAACCTGACAATCGAAGTCCTCGGCGTCGAGATCGAAGAAGTCCGCGTGGCGACGAAGCGTCGCGGCGTCCGGGTGATCGACCGGCGACTCGTCGGCATCCTCTCGACCACATTCCTCCGCACCGCTGACGACCTCTGGTCACTCCTGCCGATCGGCCTCGACGGCCCGTTCACGACCCTCGACTGTGCCCGCAAGCTCGGCCGATCGGTCGCGTTCGCCCAGCGCGTGGCCTACTGCCTCCGCCATGCTGGGGCCGTCGAAGAGCAGGGATTCCTCCAGCGCCGACGGATTTATTCCAGGGCCGCCGTCTGCTCCTCTGCCGACTGAATGATATCGGAGAGACCGGCATAGGTTTGAAGGAACGTCCGTTCGACAACTGGTTTCGGGATCGTTAAAATGACCCAACGCGATCGATTGCCCCTTTTCCCTCTCGGACTGCGAACGAGCCGATGAAATATGTGATCGTGATCCCCGACGGAGCGGCAGACGAACCGCAGGCGTCGTTGGGAGGCCAGACCCCGCTCCAGGCTGCGAACACCCCGGAGATGGACGCGGTCGCGATGGAGGGGGTGCTGGGCCGGTCGCGGAATGTGCCCGATCGGTTCCTGCCGGCGAGCGACGTGGCGACGCTTAGCCTGTTCGGGTATGACCCCGAGGTCTATTACACCGGCCGCGCCCCGCTCGAAGCCGCCGCAATGGGAATCCCGCTCGGCCTTGACGATTGGGCGATCCGCTGCAACCTGATCCACGTCGATGACGGCCGACTCACTGACTTCACCGCAGGTCACATCAGCAGCGAGGAGGGGCTTGAATTGCTCCACGCCCTCGACCGAGTCATCGGTATGCCGAGGCGGCCGGGGATCGAGTTTCACCCTGGCGTGAGCTATCGCAACCTGCTCGTCTATCGCGGCCGTCCGTTCGAACATCCGTTCGACAGCGACACCGTCACCACTCCGCCGCACGACAAGCCCAACGAGCCCGCGATCGACCACCTGCCGGTCGGCACCGGATCGGAAATGCTCCGCGAGTTGATGAAACTCGGCTCCGACCTCGTTGCTCACCACCCGGTCAACGTCGCGAGGGCTGCCCAGGGCAAACGGACGGCCAACGCGATCTGGCTCTGGGGCCAGGGGAAAGCGCCGAGCCTCAAGCCGTTCAAGGAATTGCACGGCTTGAAGGGTGCGATCATCTCCGCTGTTGACCTCGTGCGGGGCGTCGGCCAACTCGCCGGTTGGGACCGGATCGACGTCGTGGGGGCAACCGGCTATCTCGACACGGATTATGCCGCCAAAGGCCGCGCAGGGGTCGAGGCGCTTGACCGGTACGACGTCGTCTGCGTCCACGTTGAGGCCAGCGACGAGGCCAGCCACGAAGGACGAGCCGACGCCAAGGTCGAGGCCCTCGAACGGATCGACCGCGAGATTGTCGGCCCGCTCCGCAGAGCGCTCAAGCAGCACGGCGAAGGCCGCATCCTCGTCTCTCCCGACCACGCGACCCTGCTCCGCACCAAGGCCCACGACCGCGTTTGGGTCCCCTGGGCAATGTCCGGCACAGGTCTCCCTCCCTCGGGATTCACCTATAACGAACCCGCCGCGCTTGCTGCGGGAGGTCCGTTCCACGACCAGGGTTTCCGGCTCATGGACGCGTTCCTGGGTCGCTGAAAAGTTGGATTCTCTAAAACCAACTGACAGGCGACGCCTCGCGATGGTATGGTGGTGGCTCGACTTGCGTCGGCAAGGTCGGCGAAGGGCGATGTGCGAGCGAGGAGACGACACGGTGGGTCTGGTGGTCCAGAAATTCGGCGGGACGAGCGTGGCCGACGCCGTCAAGATTCGCGCTGCGGCGAGACGGGCGATCGGGGCTCACAACGCGGGGAACCGGGTCTTGGTGGTCGTCTCCGCACGGGGCCACACGACCGATGAACTGATCGAGATGGCCAAAGAGGTCCACGAACGCCCCCCGGCGCGCGAGATGGACATGCTGCTCTCGACCGGCGAGCAGATCAGTGTCGCCCTCATGGCCATGGCGATCCATGCTGAAGGTGTCCCCGCGATCAGTTTCACCGGCGCCCAGATCGGCATCGTCACCGATAGCTTCCACACCAAAGCCCGCATCCGCAACATCTCCACCGACCGCATCGTCCAGGCCCTTGACGAAGGCAAGATCGTCATCGTCGCCGGCTTTCAGGGGGTGGATGAACATTACAACATCACCACCCTCGGCCGGGGCGGCTCCGACACCACCGCTGTCGCCCTCGCCGCGGTGCTCGGGGCTGACGCCTGCGAGATTTATACCGACGTCGACGGCGTCTACACGACCGACCCCCGCGCTGTGAAGGACGCCCGCAAGATCGACCGAATCAGCTTCGACGAGATGCTCGAACTCGCCAGTCTGGGCGCAGGGGTGATGCACTCGCGGTCGATCGAGTTCGCCAAGAAATACGGCGTGCCGATCCACGTCCGCCACTCGGGCCGACCTGACACTGGCTCGTGGATCGTCGCCGAAGGAGACGCCCGCCGCCTCGGTGCCCGGGTCACGGGCGCGGCCCTGGCGAAAGACGAGGCGCGGATCACCCTCACCGGTGTCCCCGACCGTCCCGGCGTGGTGCATACGGTCTTCGGTCTGATCGCGCAGGCGAAGATCGTCGTTGACATGATCGTCCAGAACGTTGCGACCGACGGACTGACCGAAGTCAGCTTCACCGTCGCCGACGACGAACTGGCCGAGACGCTTGAAGTCGCCAACCAGGCCGCGAAGGCCGTCGGCGCGACGGGCGTGACCCATGACGCCGAGGTCGCCAAGGTCTCGGTCGTCGGCCTCGGGATGCGGACGCACACCGGCGTCGCCACCACGATGTTCGACGCCCTCGCCCGCGAGTCGATCAACATTGAGATGATCACCACCAGCGAGATCAAGATCAGCGTTCTCGTCAAACGCGAGGTCGCCGCCCGGGCGCTCCAACTCGTCCACAAGGCATTTGAACTCGACCAGCCTGGAAACGATTCGCCGCTCAACGAGCTTCCCGAATGGTCGGCGACCCACGCCCTCCGCAAGTCGTCCGCCCTCAAGGCAGCGACCACCAACGGCACGGCGCTGGGCGGGATGGAAGAGCTTGTCGTCTCCGGGGTTGAACTCGACGACACCCAGGCCCGGCTCACCCTGCTCGACGTGCCCGACCAGCCCGGCTACGCCGCAAAGGTCTTCCACGCGATCGCCGACGCCGATGTGTTCATCGACATGATCGTCCAGAACGTCAGCACCGCCGGTCAGACGCACCTGTCATTCACCGTCCCCCGCACCCAGATCGAACGCGCCCGAGCCGCCGCCGCGAAGGTCGTCGGTGCCTCCCATGTCGCCGTCGAGCCCCAGATTGCCAAGCTCTCGGTGCTCGGAGTCGGCATGCGGACCCACACCGGCGTCGCCATGCGGATGTTCGGGGCTTTAGCTGACAAGAATATCAACATTACCTTGATTAATACCAGCGAGGTGCGGATCAACGTCGTGACCGACTTCGGGCATGGTCGGGCGGCGTTGGAATGCCTTCGAACTGCGTTTGAGATCAACGGAGACTACTGAGACCTGATAGGGAGTCCAGGCGATGGAGAACGGCCACGCCGGCAATCAAAAAATTCAAGAATGACGACGATATGTTGATGCGGTTAACTCTCTTGGCTTACCCGCTCAGTTGATAGTGATTTCATCACCTCACTCATCGAGAACCAAACGTGGCACGCGATAAAGTCATCCTGGCATATAGCGGCGGGCTGGATACGTCGGTCGCCGTCAAGTGGATCAACGAGACGTATGGGCTCGACGTCATCGCCTATACCTGCGACCTAGGACAGGGGCAGGATATCCAGGCGATCCGCGAGAAGGCGCTCCGCACCGGGGCCGTCGAAGCGATTGCGGAGGACGTCCGCAACCTGTTCGTCGACTACTTCGCCTTCCCGTCGCTCATGGCCGGGGCCTTGTATGAAGGCAAATACCCGCTCGCCACGGCGCTCGGGCGTCCCTTGATCGCACAGTTGATGGTCCGGGTCGCCCGGGAGCATGGCGCGGTCGCGGTGGCCCACGGATGCACCGGCAAGGGGAACGACCAGGTCCGGTTCGACGTGACGTTCCAGACACTCGCGCCCGACCTCAAGATCATTGCGCCGGTGCGTGAGTGGAAGTGGACCCGGACGCAAGAGGTCGAGTACGCCGCGAAGCACAACATCGAGGTCGAGGCGACCAAGAAGTCAATCTTCAGCACCGACCAGAACCTCTGGGGCCGGTCGATCGAAGCGGGAATTCTCGAAGACCCCTGGGTCGAGCCCCCGCCCGAGACTTTTCAGTGGACCGTTGACCCGCGCAACGCTCCTGATGAGCCCGAAGAGGTCGAGATCGGGTTCGAACGCGGTCGGCCGATCTCGCTCAACGGCGTTGATATGGATGGGACGACGCTGATCGAGACGCTGAACAAGATCGCCGGCAAGCACGGGGTCGGGCGGATCGACCACGTCGAGAATCGGCTCGTCGGGATCAAGTCACGCGAGATTTATGAGGCCCCGGCGGCGGTTGTGCTCCACGAAGCGCATCGCGAGATCGAGTTCCTCACGCTCGCCAAGAACGCCATGCGGTTCAAGACGCTCGTGAGCCAGGAATACTCCGACCTGATCTACAACGGGCTCTGGTTCAGCGCCCTGCATCAAGACCTGATGGCGTTTGTCGTCTCGAACCAACAGTATGTGTCGGGCGTCGCTCGGGTGAAGCTGTACAAAGGCCACGTGATGATCGTCGGCCGCAAGAGCGAGCACAGTCTCTACCGACACGAACTCGCCACTTACGAAGAGGGCGACCAGTACGACTCGTCGGCCGCACAGGGATTCATCAAAATCCACGGCCTCTCGCAGACCACCCAGGCCAAGCACCAGATGCTCAAAGGACCGGGCGGAGGTCGGCTTGAATTGCCGAGCATCATCCCGCCGTCGCCGGGAGCGAAGTAATTCGGTGAAAAGGATAAGTCATCGCCCCTGCCCTCCCCCGGATCGGGGGAGGGTTTGTCGGCATGCCCATGACTTACGAGCCGTGGACGTGGCCCTTCATCGCGACGACCATCGACACGCACGACTTCTCGCAGGCCAGGAGCTTCGCGGTCGCCATCTTCATCTCGGGGGAGTCGAACTTCCCAACGATCGCCATCGTCTTCTTGCAGGCTTCAGCGCATGATGCGCACGAGTCGACCATCAGCGGACTGTGCTTGGCGATCATGGCGGCCGAAAGGGTGCAGAAGCCCGCGCAGTCGGACAGGTAGTGGAGTGGCCTGGCGTGGTCGCGCTTGCCTTCGGCGACCTGCACGAAACAGTGGTGGAAGGCCTCGTCGCAGCTCGTGGCGCACTCGGTACACGCCTTGAGGCAGTCTTCGTGTGTCTTGTCGTGCATGCCGGCATGCGCATCGTCGGCTTTGGCTTCGATCGTGGCCACGGCCACCCCGACGGCCCCGGCACCCATCATTCCCAGCATGGTTCGGCGATCCATTGAAAGTCTCCCCGGTGTGAAGCCGGTGGGGCCGATCTGTGCGTGTACGAGATAGACCTCACCGTAGGACGAGCAACCGGGGTGAATTCAGGTGCAACTCGTGCGCCCCCGAATCGCGATTCAGAGGTCCCAGGCGCGGGCCCCGCGCAGATAGCAGGAGACGACGCCGTCTTCGCTGACCTTGAGCACCGGGCCGAAACGGCTTGCGACGAGTGCGGCGGTGGTCCTGGCACCTTCGGCGGGGATGATTCCGGGAAAGGCCGAGGAGTCATGGCGGAGGATCGCGCCGAAGGCAAGCAGGCGGCCCGATCGGTCGGTTACGAGCGCCCCATCGATTGCAGCGAGAGCTTCAAGGACAGCCGGGTCAAGGTCCGTCGCGACTCGCCCCCGCGCCAGATAATGGAGTGCCCGTTTCGCCAGGGGGTCGCCGGGCATGATCGCCGGAGGCGGTCCCACGGAGTCGGTCGCGACGAGGTCGTCGGGCGAGAGCAGGCGGCCGATCGCGTCGAGTGGGCGGTCGACCACGACGAACAGGCCACCCTGTCGCCCCTCCGCAAGGTCGAGCGCGGCCTGAAACAGCGAGCGGGCAAGTTGAGGATGGCCCACGGCCGCGCGCCACGCCGCGAACTTCGCCGACGGGTCGAGAATCCGCCAGCGCCCGTGGGCGAACGAGAAGACCTGGGCACCCCCCGCGAACAGCTTGATCTCTTGATTCGGGCTCAGGACCACGCAAACATCGCCCGAGGCCCGAGTCGCCCGCGCGTGGGCCGCATAGGCCCGGGCGCAAGGAACTTCAGGGCCGGGACCGTCAGGGATGCCCGCCGCCCATCGCTCGACGTCGATGATCTCCGCCAGTCGGCCCTCGTGGTCAATAAGGAAGAGGGTCCGCTTGCCATCGCAGAGCTTGTGGATGCTCTTGAGACTCGTCAGTTCGACGCCGTAGGGAAGCGCATCGGTCGGGACGGGGTGCGCATTGTCGGAGGCACCGAGCAGCAACGCCCCGGTCGAAACGCGTCGATTCTCGTAGGTTGAGAGCGCGGCGGTGCGGAGCGTAAGGATTGTCGAGGCAACCCGGCTCAGACGCCCGGATGTCGGCGAATAGGCACCCGGATCAACGTAAGCGGCGACGTAATGATCTTCCGATCCGCCGCGAAACAGCTCCATACGCTTCGAGTGCGAGATCTGGAACAGGTTCTGATAGCGCAAATTGAGCACGGACCCGATCGCGCGGACCATCCGGGAGTCGCTCGCGTTGAATTCCGAGCCGTCGCGGGGCTTGAACTCGTAGCGAAGACCGAAGAGTTCGACGCCGACGGGGCGGTCATCGCATTCGATAAGGCGGAACTCAGGCCCGGCGGCGGGGTTGGCCTCGGCAACCGGGTCGGCATCGAGTTCGAGCGTCGATTGAGGATAGAAGGCGAGCAAATCGCGTCGGAAGAAGCCGAGGAAGAGGTCGGCGACCGCCGGGGCCTCGCGCAGGTGGGACGCATGCGGGCGCGAGGTCAGAGTCATGAGCGGTTCTCCTCCTTGAGCGGGCCGCGACGCATCCTTTCGTGTCAACAGCCGACTATACCCGGCCTCTTGATCGAGCGGAACGCGGGTTTCAAGACGACACAACCTCGAACGGCGAGGTGAGAGTAGACGCCCTCCCTGGCGTCTCGTTTTCAACCGACTCAGGGCTTGAGGACGACTTTCATGCAGGTATCCTGCTGCTTGTAGAACGTCTTGTAGCCCTCGGCCGCGTCGTCGAGCTTGAGCCGATGGGTGATGACGAACGAGGGGTCGATCTCGTCGCGTTCGATCCGTTCGAGCAACGGCTGGAGGTAACGCTGAACGTGCGTCTGGCCCATTTTGAACGTCAGACCCTTGGCGAAGGCCGAACCGAGCGGGAACTTGTCGAGGAGACCGCCGTAGACGCCGGGGATCGAGACCGTGCCGCCCTTCCGGCAGGCATAGATCGCCTCGCGGAGAGCGTGGAATCGGTCGCTGGTGAGGCCGACCATCGCCTTGGCACGGTCGTAGAGGGCGTCGACCGAATGTCCGTGCGACTCCAGGCCGACGCAGTCGATGCAGGCGTCGGGTCCACGCCCGCCCGTCAGCGCCGCGAGGGCTTGGATCACGTCGGTCTCTTCGTAGTTGATGATCTCGGCCCCATTGCGATCGCGGGCGAAGGCGAGCCGGTGAGGATGGTGGTCAATGCCGATCACCCGCTCGGCACCAAGCAGGAACGCACTCTTGATCGCGAACTGGCCGACCGGCCCGCAACCCCAGACCGCGACGACGTCGCCCTTCTGGATGTTGCAGTTATCAGCCGCCATGTAGCCGGTCGGGAAGATGTCGGAGAGGAAGAGAACCTTCTCGTCCTCGATCCCGTTGGGGATCTTGATCGGCCCGACGTCGGCGAACGGCACGCGGACATATTCGGCCTGACCGCCGGCATAACCTCCGAACAAGTGCGAAAAACCGAAGAGGCCCGAGCCGGAGAAGCCATAGACATTCTCGGCGAGCCCGGCGTTCGGGTTCGAATTGTCGCAGAGCGACGTCTCTTTGCGTTCGCAGTTGGAACAGTGGCCGCAGGCGATCGTAAACGGCACGACGACCCGGTCTCCCGGCTTGAGGTTCTTCACGCCGCGGCCGACCTCGACAACCTCACCCATAAATTCGTGCCCGAGGATGTCCCCTTGCTTCATGGTGGGGATGTAGCCGTCGTAAATGTGGAGGTCTGAGCCGCAGATCGCCGTTGCGGTAATCCGGATGATGGCGTCGCGGGGGTTGAGGATCTTGGGGTCGGGGACCGTCTCGACGCGGACGTCGCCGATCCCCTCCCAGCAGAGGGCTTTCATGAAATGTGGTCTCTCGTGTGGTGTAACAAAGAGGTGAAGTTCAATTCGAGACGCGGGCCAGTTCCCTCCCCGAGCGTTGGGGAGGGGTATCCCGGTTCAGGCGCGGCCGTGCCCGGCGGTCTGCCCCTGGACGGTCGGGACCTCGCCGGTTTCGAGCAGTTGCTTGAGGCGGCGGAGGTCTTCGCGGATCTGGGCGTCGGGGTCGTGTCCGAGCATTTTCGCGATCGCGACGCCGACCGACCCGGCGGGAGGCTCATAGCTTACTTCCATCGTGACCTCGGTTCCCTTGCCCTCGAAGGCAGAGTTGAGGCGGATCGAGCCCGCGTTGTCGACATCGCCGCCCGGCAGCGACTTCCAGGCGATCAGTCGGCCCGGCTCGTCAGTGATCCGTTCGGAGTCGAAACGCCAGGTCGAGCCGAGCGGACCCTTGATCGCCCAGTGCCACTTGCCGTCGGCCGACTTCGTGACCGACTCGACCCTTACGTTGAAGTTCTGGTGGTTCTCAGGCTTCTGGAGATAGTCGTAAATCTCCATCGGAGTCCGGTTGATCGTGCAGGTATGCTTGATGAGCACGCCCTTGTAGATCGACTCTTCCTCATCGGAACGGCGCTTGCCCGCGGTATTGATGTCGAGCGCCTGATAGGCCTGACAGTGGCCGGTGAAACCGCGATAGGCGAGCGCACCGCCGAGGACCGCGAGGGCAAGTCCGCTGAAATTGCCGCGACGGAGGCCCTGGACGACCATGAGGCCGCCGCCGACTCCCGACGCCCAACGCTCGACATTGCCGACATTGATCGCGCTTTTGGTCGAGCGCCCGTTTTCAATGTCGCGTATAGCTTTAAGCGACACGCGAGGAATGGAACTTCTCGATTCGGGGGAAGTCATCGACATGGGTGGGAACTCCTACGACGTGCCCGCCCCGTTCGCGGTAGCCCGCGACCCGGTCAGACGCAACAATCGTGAGAATAAGCACATGTCGTGCCAGCCTCGGTTCGAAACGACGCAGCCCCCGGCGAGGCCGAGGGCTTGGTGGAGTCGTCGATTCGAGTTGATCGTCTCGATTCAGCCGCCACGGCCATTGAGATAGAACGGCCAGAGGTCCGGGCCAGGGCCGGGGACGAGCGGGTCGAAGTCGTAGATCGGTACCGTGCAGCCGTTCTGGTAGTAGTGGCCAACGGGCCGCCAGGGGTGGATCAGGTTCGCGCCGACACGACCGAGGGGGTGCTTGTAGGCCGGTTGGCACTGCGGGCACGACGCCTTGGGGTTCCCAGGAGTCCCGTAAAAATAGGGGCTTCGGCACGTCACGCAGCCCGCGTCGAGCCGCTGGCCGTAGAGGCCGCCGTTCAACGCGCTGTTCGTGCCGGGGGCCACAGCGCGATCACCGTAGTAGGTCCCGTAGAAGTTGTCGCGTCGAGCGTCTTCGGGGAGGTTGGTCTGCATCCTGGGGACATAGCGTCCGAGCAGGCCGCTCCGCTGCGCCATGTTTGGGATGTGGGGCTGCTGGGCCTGTGTGGAGGCCGACGCGGCCAGAAATCCCAGCCCGAGGCAAGCCCACCTGACAATCTTGCGTCTCATCGTCGTCTCTCCTCCTGGGGACGAAAGCCGAGGCCCGGCGAGTGCCGGGCCTCGGAGAGTTTGTCTAGCCGATCAACGGTCGGGGCTGAACGGCGGGAAGGCGAGGAAATCTCTCGGGGAGCGGGTGGTCACGACGTAGGGCACATAGCCCGGGGTGATCGGAACCGGTCCGCCCGGACCGACGAAGTACTCGATCTTGCCGGCGTGAGGATGGAGCAAGCCGTGGACAAGACCCTTTCCCTTACCGAGAATTCCGAGGGCCTTGCCGCAGAGGTTGCAGCCCTTGCCGCCGCAAGCCTGGCACCCATTGCCGCCGCCGTTGCCGCCGTTGCCGTGACCAAAGCCGTGCCCCATGCCGAGGCCGTTGCCCGAGCAGTTGCCGCACGAAGCACCGGCACCGTGGAAACAGCCGCCAATGCCGGTCCCGCCCATGCTCGGGTCGCCGTTATGGCCGTGCTTATGGCCAAAGCCGAGCCCGCATCCCTTGAGACCACAACCGTTGGACGAGCCGTGGCCATAGCTCACGCCCGACTGAGTGGTCGCCTGACCGGAAGGAGCCGCCGCAAGAGTCTGGGTCGACGGCATGACCGTCGTGGTGCAGACCCCACAGCCCTTGCCGCCACAGAGGCCACATCCCCTGAAACGGAACGACTTGCCACCGCAGCCGGCCGAGCCACAACCGCCCAGGCCCGCATGTCCGTGACCACCGCAGCCGGCCGAGCCAAAACCGCCCAGGCCCGCATGTCCGTGACCGCCGCAGCCGGCCGTGCCGCAGCCGGAATCGCCCAAGCCAGCATGTCCGTGACCGCCGCCATGACCGCCGAGCAAGCCGCTACCGCCGCACTGGCCGCAACCCTTGCCACCGCAACCGTGGCAGAGCGCCCCGACACCGTGCAGCTTGCCGCCAAGCCCGTGGAAGAGGCCCGAGGCCAGGCCGTACGTCTTGGCCAGGTGGCCGTCCTTCGCGTAGTGACCATACGGAACCGGCGGGGCATAATATGGGCCGCCGGTGTTCACATCGATCGCCTCGACCACTGGCGGGATCGTGTGATGGAAGGGATCGTTGGCCCGGGCCGAACGGCCGGAAACGAGGGCCGAAGCCAGGGCGATTGCGAGCGTCACCCCTCGCCATGTTTCGATACGCATAGTCAATCCCTTTTGCGTCGTACGCGGAAGTCCCTCCTGGAATACCGGAATCAGCGAGCGGTGGTCGTGCCCAGGCCGTCCTACGCCCGATACACGCCATCATCGTCAACCAGGACGGGGCACGATCTCAACGGGACTAGCCTGCCCCGCCTACGATCCCTCCCGAGTCTACCTAGCCTTCGCCTTTGGACATCGACTTGGTTCGTCTCTGCTCTGGAGCGATTTCCGAAAAAGGCTCCCGAAGCGCGCGGAACGACCGGTCTATTCCCATCTGAGGGAATGACCGGTCGTTCGGAGATCGGGTTGTCGTTGTCTCGACGCTTAGCGAGCGTCCTTGCCGTAGACCATCGAGGCCGGCAGTTCTTCGACTTTGGAACCATCGATTCCGTAGGGGATCGCGGCGTGGGAGTCGCGCTTTCGCTTGCCGCGTGACTCACGCCAATCCTGGAAGTCGTTCCGAATCTCCGCGAAGCCGAACAGATGTCCCAGGATGTGGGGGGTCGACTCGGGCGTCGGCGACATGAACGGGGTGTGGCCGACCGAGCCATTCTGAACGGTCGCGCGGCCCGGGGCGGCAACGGCACCTGCGGCGGGGGCCGAGGCGGTATAATTCGTCCGCATCACACCGATCGGCTCGGGCTCACCGGCCGAGACCACGGCGCGACCGGGGGCCTTATCCGACGCAACCGCGCGGCCCGGGGCGCCGTCGGTCCGAGGGAAGGGATGATCCGACCCGACGACCGAGACCTTGCCGGGCATGTCGAGGAACGTCTTGCACTCCTTGCAAACGCCGTCCTTCTTGTGGACGCAGCTCACAACGTTTGCCCCTTCCATTCCGGCGGGGATGGCGGCCGTCGTCACCTTGGCCATGTCGGTGCTGGGCTTGGACGCGACCTTGGTGGCCTTGGCCTCCCTGGCCGCCTTGGCCGCCGCGCACTTCTCGCACAGGTGGGCCTTGCCGCTCAGGAGGCTGTGCTTGTGGACGTGGGGGGCCGGGGACGCGGCAGATGAGCGCGAGAGGGGGGCGTCATCGGCGCGGGCCGTCATCGGGACGGCGAGGGCCATTCCCAGAGTCGCAAGGCTGAGGCGAGCGAGCAAACGCATCGGGAACTCCTTCTTCCGAGAGCATCCTGCCAGCCCGCGCGACGACCGCGCCGCAGAGGGCAGGCTTGGGACGACCGTGTATCCTTCCACGATTGAGGGTTCGGGGCCATCGCGACTGGGCGACGCCGATGCGCCGTCCCTCCCCGACCTTCGCTACCTCTCAATCATCGGCCCGGCACGTCCTCCTCTTGCGGAAAACCGTCCGGATCGGCACAACACTCCTAACCGTCGCCCCGGTTTGGCGTGGCAAACCGCGCTGAAAGACGCCAGACTGGAACGCCCAGACCGACCCCAACGATTCTCGGGAGTCTCGCCGCCATGCGTCTTTACGTCGCCGGCCCGCTGTTCACTCAGGCCGAGCGAGCCTGGAACGAGCGACTCGCCGCCGCCCTCTCGGCCGCCGGTCACGACGTCTTCCTGCCCCAGACCGAGGTGAAAGCGATCGCCACCCTCGACGCCGACCTGATCTTCAAGGTCGACATCGACGGAGTCCGCTCGGCCGAGGCCATCGTCGCGATCCTTGACGGTGCCGACCCCGACAGCGGGACCAGTTTCGAGTGCGGCCTTGCCTACGCCTTGGGAATCCCGATCGTCGCCCTCCGTACCGACTTCCGCGCCGGAGGCGATGCGCTTCCCAACCAGAAGCTCGCCACGATTAACCTCATGCTCGCCCAGTCGAGCTCGGCCATCGTCAATCTTGTTGACCCCTCGACCTCCTTCGAAACGATGGCCGCTTCAGTAGTCTCGGCCCTCGCCGGCCTCTCAGCCACTGACCCCGTCTCGCGATTCGACCGGGGCTCCGACGCAGGGAGCTGGTAGATGTCGTACATCCGCTAAGGCAGGCTGATTGAATTACAACCGATGGCGTACACCTGAGCGACGATGCCTCACTCCTTCGACGGGACCCAGATCGTCGTCACGCTCGTCCTCGGGATTGCAGTCGCCTGGGCGGTCGGGCTCTGGCTCGGCCAGCAGGCGAGCGAAGGGGGACGGCGAAGGCGACGGCCGATGATCGGGCCGATGATGGGTTGGATTGCGCTTATCGCGATCGGCCTGGCACTGATGGGCCAAGATCGGGGTTCCGTTATTTTTGTCCTCATCCTGGTCCCGGCGATTGCGCTCTTTCAATTCTTCGTCCGGCCGCGCTGAGGGGTTGCCTTGCCTCGCACGCGAATAATGACGACGGCTACCCACCCGATTCGCCAGGAGGTCCGTCGTCATGTCTGATTCCGATTCCGAAACCCTGACCTTCCCCGTCGGCGGCATGACCTGCGACCACTGCGTTGGGACGGTCCGACGCGCTCTGGAGGCGGTGCCGGGCGTCAAATCGGCCCAGGTCCGGCTCGATCCGGGTGAGGCGGTGGTAGTCGCCGACCGAGGCGCGGTTGATCGCGACCGGATCAAGGCGGCGATCGAATCGGCGGGATACACCCTTCCCGACGCATTGGTGGAGCCACCGCGACTCGTGACGATTGGCCTCCTTACTCCATCGCTTCCGCGCGTCGAGAGCAAGCAAGAATGGAACCTCGCCATCGGCGGGATGCACTGCGCAAGCTGCGTCGGGAGGGTCGAGACGGCCCTGAAATCGGTCCCGGGCGTGCTCGATGCCCGCGTCAACCTCGCGACCGAGCGGGCTGGGGTCGTCGTTGACCCAGCACAAGTGACCGAATCCGCCCTTCAGAAGGCCGTCACGGCGGCCGGTTATCAGGCCCGACGCGCCGAGCTTCTTCTCGGCGAGGGGGCCGGATCGCTGCGTCGCGAACGCGAGGACAATCTGACGTACTGGCGTCGTCGACTGGTCGTTGGCGTCGCGCTCACGGTGCCGCTGATCGTGCTCGGCTATGCCCCCATGCTCTTTGACGTCGGGCACACCTCAACCGCGATCGGCTGGGTCATGTTCGGCCTCGCGAGCGTCTTGCAGGTCTATCTCGGCGCTCCATATGTCGCCGGAGCCTGGGCTCGGCTGAAGCAGAAGTCAGCGAACATGGACACGCTGATCGCCCTGGGGACGACGACGGCATTCGGCTTCAGTCTGGTCCGTCTTCTCACCGGACATCCCCACGATGCTCACTCGTTCATGGACGCTGGGATCATCCTGACGCTTATCACGCTCGGCAAGTTCCTCGAAACTCGCTCGAAAGGGAGTGCGGGCGCGGCCATCGAACGCCTGCTTGACCTCGCACCGAAGTCCGCCCGTGTCATCCGAGCGGGTCAAGAGGTCGATATGCCACTCGCTCAGGTGGCAATGGGCGACCATGTCCGCGTCCGCCCGGGGGAGTCGGTGCCCGTTGATGGTCGCGTGACCGAAGGAGAATCCGACGTTGATGAGAGCATGCTCACAGGGGAGTCAATCCCCGTCGTCAAGCGATTAGGAGACAGGGTCGCGGGTGGCACGAAGAACGGCGATGGGACGCTGGTGATCGAGGCCAACCGACTCGGGAGTGAGAGCGTCCTTGAAAGCATCGTCCGCCTCGTCCGCGAGGCTCAATCTTCCAAGGCGGGTGTGCAACGGCTTGCCGACGCTATCGCCGCGCGGTTTGTCCCGGCCGTGCTGCTCGTTGCCGTCTTGACGGTCGTCGGCTGGGGATTGATCCGAGGCGAATGGCAACGGGGCGTGCTCAACGCCGCCGCTGTGCTCATTATCGCCTGTCCCTGTGCGCTGGGGCTGGCGACCCCGATGGCGGTGGCCGTCGCGACCGGCCGGGGCGCGCGGGCGGGTCTGTTGGTGCGTGAAGCGTCAGCCTTCGAGCGGATCGACCGGCTCAAGACGATCGTCTTCGACAAGACCGGCACCCTCACCGAAGGGCGGCCGGGCCTGGCCGAGAGCCTTCCGGCCGACGGGTTCGATCGCGCTGAATTGCTCCGATTGGCGGCTGGTGCCGAGTCGGGAAGTGAACATCCCCTGGCGCGTGCCTTTTCGACCTATCGCGATTCGTCATCGGTCACCGACTTTCGAGCGACGCGCGGGGCCGGAGTCGTGGCGATCGTCGGAGGTCAAACCGTCCATGTCGGCACAGCGGGATTCGTCGGCGTCGACGTCAGCTCGCTCGACGAGACGGCCCGGGCCTGGGAATCGGAAGCGAAGACGGTCCTTTTCGTCGCCGTCGACGGCCGGTTTGCCGGGATTGTCGGCCTGGCCGACGCGATCAAGCCGTTCGCCCGCGAAGTTATCGAAGGCTTACGCCGTTCGGGGCTCAATGTGGCTCTATTGACCGGCGATAACCGCGCCACAGCGACCGCCGTTGGCACCGCACTCGGACTCGAGCCCGAGTCGATCTTCGCCGAGGTCCGTCCTGACGCCAAGGCCGCGATGATCGCCGGCTTGAAGTCACGCGGAGGTGTCGCGATGGTGGGCGACGGCCTCAACGATGCCCCCGCGCTTGCCGCCGCCGACGTGGGTCTCGCCCTCGGGACCGGGTCGGATCTCGCCAAGGCCGCCGCTGACGTGGTGATCGCCACCGGAGACCTTCGCGCCATCCCCCGCGCTCTCAAGCTTGGCCACGCCACCCTGACCGCGATCCGCCAGAACCTCTTCTGGGCCTTCGCCTATAACAGCCTCGGCATCCCGCTCGCCGCCCTCGGCTTCTTCGGCGAGTATGGCCCGATGATCGCAGCGGTGGCGATGTCTCTCAGTTCGGTCACAGTCGTCGCGAGGTCGGGGCTCCTGGCTCGGATCAATCTGGATGATTCGTTATAGTCTCACCAGAATTTCCATTGATGGGTCGTCATCACGTAGATACCCAGTCCAAGGTTGGCGACCAGGTGGCTTATCACGCAGGCGGTCACGCTCTTGGTCCGATGGACGAGCCAGGCCCAGGCCAGGCCCGTGAGGAGCGCGGGGAGCCACTCGGCCGGGTGGGAGAGGGCGAAGACAACCGCAGTGACAGCCGCCGCCATCGGCGTGACCGTGCCGATCGGGACGCGACCGAAGTCAGGGTCGATCACGTATCGGATGCCGAACGACCTCCAGAATAGCTCCTCGAAGAGCGGCACCAGCAAGACCAGCCCATAGAACCGCATCGCCAGGAAACCGATCCGCACGCCCGGCGAAAGAGTGCTCGGGTCGAAGGCCGCACGTTCCCCGCCGAGGAATTTGAAGAGGGGATAATGGCCATCGAGACCGACCCACGCGATCGTCACGACGATGCCGATCCCGACAGCGAGCGCCCATCCGGCGGCTGTCGGCAAGGGTCGGAGGTCTCGCCACGTCGACCGGCAGGCGATCAACACGGCGGTGACAACCAACATCTTGATCGCGTAGGCGAGCGGATAGCTCGGGAGGTAGCCTTCGAGACTCGTCAGAATCAGGAATGTTGCCATGGGTGCGACGTAGGGCAGCCACGCGGCTTTGGGTGATGCACTTGTCGTGGGCTCGGTCACGATTCGACTTATCCTTTCGCGAATATCTTTAAACTTTGACTAGACGTTGCCCTGATCGATCCGGGCGAACAACTCGGGAGCATTCAGGCTGGCGACGATCAGACTGGCGTCGCCGAGCCCCTCGGCCGGGCTGTGCTCGTGAGGGACGCCGACCGCAAAGGCCCCCGCCGCCTTGGCCGCCGCGAGGCCCGGCGGGCTGTCTTCGAGGACGAGCAGCGCGTCGGTCTCGATCCCGAACCGCTGCGCCGCAGTCCGATAAATCTCGGGGTCGGGCTTGCCGTGGGTCACATCTTCCGAGCCGAGCAGGAACGAAAAATGGTCCCAGACGCCGTGACGACGGAGCAACCGCTCGGCATAGGCCCTGCGAGACGAGGTCGCCACGCACCGGGGCATCTTGTGGGCTTCGAGGTGGGCGAGCAGGGCGAACAGCCCGGGGGTCGGGTGAATAGCAGCGTCCATCTCCGATTCGAACCGGCCGCGCAGCTCGGTTAGAAGCTCCTCGGGACTCTCGTCGAACTGACCGAGCCTCTTCAACGCGGGATACGCTTCGGCGGCCCGCTTGCCGAGCATCGCGGCAAGGACCTCCGGCGTGACGGGCCTTCCCCGCTCGGTAAGGAAGCCGCCCAGGACGCGAGCGAAGAGCGCCTCAGTATCAAACATCAGGCCGTCGAGGTCGAAGGCCACGGCGCGGATCGTTGTCGGTATCATGCGAAGGTCAGCTCATTTAATTATAATGTAGAAGAAAGACTAACTTGAACCGCAGATAAAATGGATTTAATACAGCTATTTACCTGTAGTTAATGTTCTCGACCCGTATTTCGCCGTGCACGCACGCTCTCAGGGAAGAGGAATTCCTGGTCAAGCATGCCTGAGGCGTCAATCGGCCAGGGCAGGAAGTCGGTCTCGAAGGTGAGGGAGGGGTCGGCCTCGACTTCCCCCGCGAAGGGCCGCGTCACCCAGAGCGCGGTGAGTTCGAGCGTGTTGGGGATCACGACGAGCCTCGCCTCGGAGGCGTCGATACGCCAGCAGGTATCGAGGCTGGCGGCGATCACATCGCGGTCGGTGGGGAGTGAGATCGGTACCCGGGCGCGGGTGAGGAAGTTGCTGGTCAGACTGTTGACGCGCATCGGCTTGGGGTCGAGCGCGGCGACGAGTCGGTCGGTGGTCAGGTCGGCCAGACCGATGCCGAGTCCGTTGCCGCGGGTCTCGACGCTGAGGTCGAGGACGGCGAGCCGTGTGACGATCGGGCGAGGCAGGTCGGGCATCGTCTCAACCCGCTGACGACCGATCACGTTGGGGTCGAGCCCGGTCCCGCTGTAGTTCTTGCCAAGTTCGCCGACCAGCAAAACGTCGATCTGGTCAAAGGGCAGGCGGGCCATCAGCGTGCGGGCCTCGTCAAGGAGCTTCGGCTCGACTTCGAGCAGTTCCTCGGGCTCGACACCGATCACCCGCGCGGTGTGTTCTCGCGCGTTTTCGAGGAGGGCGACGCCGAGCACGACGGGCGTGTTCTTGAGCAAGAAGGCACCAACTTCAGGGAGCAAGACCTTCAGCCCCGGCAGACCTAGCTTGTGAACCTGCGCGGCCCCCTGGTGCTTGCCCAGGCCGATCGTGAGCATCTTGAGCAGGCCGGATTCGTAGCGGCCGGAGAATGACGTGTGCGGCTTGATCCGGTTGAGCACGACGATACCGTCGGCCTTGAGGGCGTTGGCATCGAAGGAAATCGGTAGGCCGAAGCTGTTCGTGCCGAGGGCCACGGTCTCCATCTCGCTCCGGATCGGACACCCCATCGCAGTCTCGGTCACGCCAAACTCGGCGAGGAGCGAGCGCTGACCTTCGGACGTGCCGCCACCGTGACTGCCCATCGCGGCGACGATGAAGGGGCGGAATCCGAGCGATTTGAGCGCATCGACGGCGGCTCGGGCGATCTCGTCAATCCCGGCGATACCTCGGCTGCCGACGGTGAGGGCGACCGATCCGCCTGGCCTCACCCGCTCCGCGACCTTGCTGCCGAGGATGCACGCCGCGACGGCCCCGGGAACGTCAACGACTTCCGGCTGGACGGCCGACTGGCGGACGCGGGCGATCGGCGGAAGGGTCATGGTGCGAGACTCGGGTGGAAATACGAAAAACGGGCGGACGCCGGTGATCCGACGTCCGCCCGCGATTTTAGTCGATGTCCGGGTGGGATTGCCACCGGGGATTCGCCTCGATCAGACGGCGCGGTTCTTGCGAACGCGGCGGACGAGGACGGCGGCACCGGCCATTCCGGCCCAGGCGAGCAGAGTGGCGGGCTCGGGGACCGGCACCGGGGAGATTGCACCGCCCGAGGGGGCGTAGACGATGGTGTTCGAGCCGGTCTGCTGGTCGGAGCTGAGCACGCCGGCGTTCTGGAAGTTGCCGGTGAACGGCTGGCTGGAGATCACCACGAAGGTGGCGCTGGCGTTGCCGGCGGGAAGCGGCTGGGCACCCGTGTAGGGGTTGACGAAGTCAGCGCGGATGGCACCGATCTTCTGGCCGGCTTCCCACGAGAGCGAGGTCGGCACGAGCGGGATCGAATTATCGCTGGAAGGGGCGTTGCTCAGACCGCCCACGGTGCCGTTGGTTACGACATAGCCGTAGGTCGGCTTGCCGACGCCAGCGAAGTCCGTACCGGACGGCGTGGCGTTGAACTGGAACGAGGTGCTGTCGACGTGGACCGGCTCGCCCGAGAGGGTGTTGGTCACGTTGTTGACGCTGAGCTTGTAGGCGTAGGCATACAGGTTTGCTGCGGCCGATCCCGCGTTCCCCTGGAACACCTCTGACTGGATGTTGCCGGCGCTCTGAGCCCCAACGAAATTGATCGGGGAGTTCTGGACCGTGCTGCCGGCCACGGGGGTGAACAGCGCATTGAATTGGTTGGCGGTGAGCGCCTGGGTGTTGAGCTGCTGAATTGAGGAAGCGTGGGCGGCCGGGACCAGGGCGCTCAGGGTCAGGCCGGTCCCCAGGGCGATGGCGAGCTTGAGCTTGTTCATGTCTATCAATCTTCCAAGGTTGATCTAGTGAGGGTTCGTCGGCCGATACCCTCTTCGAGCGAGTTGATCCATAACTCGCCGACCGGAGAACGTCTCCGGACGGGTCCTGCGGGTCGCCTTCCTCGTGGAGCAAGGATGGCGGTTGGTCCCCCAGGGGCGACGTCTATCCCTCGGAACCGGCTGATCTGGCCCGACGCCGACCACAGACGCACCAGAGCATTCCATTGGTGGGGCCTCCGTTTCCGGCAGGCCGCCGATGTCGGTCTCTTGTCGCGGTGGTAGTCGTCAGGGGATGCCGATTCGAGAGGTGAAGCGTTGCCCGGGTGCGTTGCAGGATGAACGTTGCAACCCACCCGGGCGTCGTGTCGGGAATTTAGCCTGGATCACGAATAGGGTCAACCTGACTTTTCCTCAAGTCCGCTGCACCGACTCCCGACGCAGCGAGATCGGCCGTGACGTCGGCAACGGGCGGTGCCTCAACGGCTGGCTCGGCGGGGGCGAGGGTTGTCGAGAAGGTGCCCGAGTGGAGGTCGTCGGGCGGCAACGGCGGGTCGTCGACCAGCACCGGCGGCCCAACGACCTGGCCGATCTGCCGTCGCCCCTTATAGAACTTGTAGAGCCGGTGCAGCAGCCAGCACGCGACGGCCAGCGCGATCCCCCAGGTGATGGCAGACTGCCAGCGCTGGATTTTCGCGGTCGCCTTCTCGATCTGGAAGGCGAACAGATAGCCGATTCCGAACATCAGAGTCGTGCTGAACGTCGCCGCGCAAAGGTCAATCAGAAACAGGTTCAGCGCGGGCAGCTTGAGGATACCCGCCGTGAGATAGGCGGCGGTCCGGAACCCGACCGCGAACCGGCCGAGAATCAAAATCTTGATCCCGTGCCGATGAAAATAACCCTTGATCTGGGTCTCGCGCGCTTTGGTGAGGAACTTCCTTGTGAGCGGAAAGCTGAGCACTTTCTCGCCGTAGAAGTAGCCAATGAAATAGACGACGAAGTCGCCGACGAGCACGCCGAGCAGGCACGACGCGAAGGCGATCGGCCACCAGATTGTCCCCTTGCGCGACAGCACGGCCGCGAGGATAATCGGCACCTCCTCAGGCACGGGGAGGCCGACGCCCCCGAGCACGAGGACGAGGAAGAAGCCGAGGTAGCCCAGATGTAAGAACAGATTCTCAGTCAATCCCCGTCCCTGACCTGTCCGTCATGCCGGCAAGGCTCGCCCTGCACGGTCTGATCCCCTTGGCCTCGCAAACCTTTGGTAACATATCCCCGCCGGGCCGTCAAAGAGGGACGTCCGCGTCGGTGCGTTCCGTCCGCGTTCCGGGTTTGACCAAGAGTCGGAGCGCCTGTAACACTGCGAACAGGATCAGGATCGGCGGGATGATGTAGGCAATGTATATCGTCTGCCCGATCCCGAGCGCCGGGCCGACCAGCGCCGCGGGAAGAACGACCAGGATGCCGAGCAGCACCATGCAGCCAACCGAGGTCATCAGGGTCTTAAAGTTGCTCGACTCGCTGACTTCCTCATAATTCAAGTCGACCGACCGACCCCTCCGAAGGCTCCGAGCGACCGCCGAGGCCAGTTCCATGGCGCGGGTGCCGTCGAGCAGGTCGGGCCTCACTCGCCGCCCGGCCACTGCGCGGGAGAAGACGTCGAGCATCGCCTCCCGAGGCTCCCAGGCAGGGAGTTCGGTCACAGTCCCGTCGGATTTTGTGATCCGAGACGCCCCTTCCCAGGATGGGTCAACATCAAGCGTGAGCGTGCCCGTCTCGCCCGAAAGGACGACCTTTGCAAGGGTTCCGGGACGAAATGCACCCAGGCGGACCTCGGCGAGCCGCCCGGACGGTCCGCGAAGCTGAACGGTGAGGGTGCGGTCGGGTAAAAGCCCTGGGGGTTCGCCGAGACCGTTGAGCGACTCGACCTCCCCGAGAAAAACCCGCGCGAGGTCGACCCAGCGTGGGAAACTCCAGGCGGCGAGATTGGGCCGGTTGGGATCGCCGGGGGCCTCGATCCGCAGGCTGCGAAACGTGCCGAGTTCCTCCCTCGCGAGGGCGTCGCGGAGGGCCAGAACGCCCGGATGGAGCCGACCCGGCATGTCGGGGACGACGATCGCGCCGGTCTCTTCGCGGCTCAGGGAGACTTGATAATAGGGATCGGCGTTGGTCCCCGGGGGATGGAGGCAGATGGCGGCGAGACCGACGGCAGCGACCCGACGCAGCGACTCGTCACGTGACTCGGGGGAGCCGCCGATGATCACCGCGTCAACATCGTCGGTTGCGAGTGCGGTTTCGAAGTCGCCGATCGTGGGTAGGTCGGGCAAGACCTCCGGGAAGCCGGGGAAGGCGGCGACGACCCGGTGGTCAGGCCTCGCGGCCAGCGTTCTCGCCCAGTCGCGTTCGTCGGGGCCGTCGCCCAGGATCAGAAAATTCATCCGTCGTCTCGCCTCGCCACGGCTTACCCCGGCTCGCCGCCACCCCGCTCAACCCTTCGCGGGAGGGGACGGGTCGGCGAACGCGGCAGGAGAACTGAAAGGGATCGTGAAACCGCTCGCCTCTATGATAGCGAACGGATGGGCCACGCGGGATTGACCTGCGGCCGATGCGCCGTCGATAATGGGCGTCGATCGGTGAATAATTCGGGTGGACCGGGCAATTGATCCCGGAAGTGCTGTTTCCGACGGGCGGGGGACTTGGGCCGGTGATCACGCTCGAGAACTTCGACGACGTACCCGCGAGGGTGCGAGGTGCTTACGTCGCGATTGGCAACTTTGACGGTGTCCACCGAGGTCACGCTCACCTCATTGGCCGACTCCGCGCCCGAGCCGACGCGGCACAGGCCCCTGCCCTCGCTCTCACATTCGACCCGCATCCTGTCGCGATCTTGAGACGAGAATCAGCCCCGATTCCGCTGCTCTGGACTGAGCGGAAGGTCGAACTGCTCAAGGCGGCGGGTGTGACAGAGGTCTGCGTCTTCCAGACTGGGGCCTGGCTGCTGGGGATGACGGCCCGGGAATTTTTCGACCGCGTGATCGTCGGCCAGTTCGGGGCGAGGGGAATGGTCGAGGGGCCGAACTTTGGCTTCGGTCGCGACCGGGGCGGAGACTCCTCGCTGCTCGCCGCCTGGTGCCAAGAGGCCGGCGTCGAATTTGAGGTCGACAGCCCAACCGAGGCCGACGGCCTGATCGTGTCGTCCAGCCGCATTCGTAAGGCCCTGGCCGAAGGAATGCTCGACGACGCGACACAGATGCTCGGGCGGCCCCACCGGATGCGCGGGATCGTCACGCATGGCGCTGCGAGAGGCGCAGGGCTCGGGTTCCCGACAGCGAACCTTGACGATATTGATGTTGTGATCCCGCTCGACGGCGTCTACGCCGCTCGGGCCTTCATTGAGGGACGCGGCACCGGGATCGCGTCGGCCGTCCATATCGGGCCTAACGTGACTTTCGGCGAGCAGATCCGTAAGGTCGAGGCCCATCTGATCGACTTCTCGGGCGATCTCTACGGTCAATGCGTCGAGGTCGACCTCCTTCGGATGATCCGCCCCACCCGGCGTTTTGAGGGGCTCGACGACCTGCTCGCCCAGATCGGCCGCGACGTGGCCGAGGCCAGATTGGCGGCCGGGGCATGATTCGCCGATAAAATGAGGATGATAGAGACCAACCGTGATCGGAGGACCGATCTCGTGACGACGACCCGCGCCGCCCGTCGGCCGAGATCGACATACAGAGCCTTCGCGATCGCCACGTATGCGATCGTCGCGGCCGGTTTGCTGTGGCGGGTCGCGCGCTACCTCGCCAATTGGCCGCTCTGGGGCGACGAAGCCTACATCGCTGTCAGCCTCTTGACCCGCGACTTCGCCGGACTGACCCGGCCGCTCGAATACTATCAGATCGCCCCGCCGGGCTTCCTGTGGGCCGAGTTGGCGGTGATCCGATGGCTCGGGGCGTCGGAACTGGCCCTCCGGCTCGTGCCATTCCTCTGCGGGATCGCCTCGCTCTTCCTCTTCTGGCGACTGGCCGCGAAGACGCTCGACCGCCGCTCGGCCCTCCTGGCGATCGCGTTCTTCGCGGTCTCGTTCTATCCGATCCGGCACGCGAACGAGGTCAAGCCGTATTCCCTCGACCTGTTCCTCGCCCTCGTCATGACCTCGCTCGCCCTGGTCGCGTGGAAGCGGCCGGACTCGATCGGCGTCTGGGCGTCGATGACAATCGTCTCGGTGGTCGGGGTGTGGATCTCTTATCCGTTGATCCTGGTTTCTGGGGGTCTGGGCGCGGTGCTCGTTGGGCGGCAGATGGCAAGCCTGCTAACGACCAGGGCCAGCTCGCGAGGTTCAGACAGCGGACCCTATCGGGACTCAGCCTCGATCCTTCCTGCCCTGATCTTCGTCCTCGCCACCATCGCAAGCTGGGCGGCGATGTATCTGGTGGTGGCCCGCCCGCAGGCCCTTGCGGCCCCGTTCCTGACCCAGATGGAGACGTGGGAGAACTCATTCCCTCCCCTGCTCCGACCGTGGGAGTTGCCCTGGTGGTTCCTCAAGACCCACACCGGCAACATGATGGCGTATCCCTACGGGGGCAACCATTTCGGGAGCGTGCTGACGACTTTGCTCGTCGCCGCCGGGATGATCGTCGTCTGGCGAAAAGACCGACCGCTGCTCTTCCTCTTGATCGCGCCACTGGGGCCTGCGTTCGTCGCGGCGGCCTTGCATCGATATCCCTACGGGACGAGTGCCCGGATCTCGCTCTACATGGCCCCGGCGATCTGCCTGCTGGCCGGACAGGGCCTCATGGCGGTGATCGCCAGGACCATGCCCCGACGGCGCACCCGCTCGACGATCCTCGGCTTCACGGCCGTCATGGGACTGCTCGCCGTGGGAGGGTCGATCTTCTCGGTCGCCGTCCCCTATAAAGATGTTGACGACCTGGAACTCAAGCAGATTGTGCGTGGCTTCGCTGACCAGTCTCGCCCCGGTGACCGCTGGCTCGGGTTCAACGGCCTGATGATCCTGCCCAAGGTCAAGCAACTGATGCTCATGCCCTGGCTCCAACATGCGGCCCAGTTTCACTTCTATGTTCTGCGCGATTCGCCGGTGCCTCTCGACTGGAATCCCGACCCGGAGAGTTACGTGCCGACGAACGGTGGTCGGACCCGGTTCTTGCTCCACACCTTCGGTTACGACAAGTTTCCGGTCGAAGTCCTCTTCGCCCACATCGAGCGTCTCAGCTCGCGACTCGAGGCTTCGGAGCGAATCAAGATCAACGTCCGGCTCCACGAAGACGTCGAGTCGTTCCTCTTCCTCCCCCGCTGACTGTCGCCCAATGATCGCAGGGAAAACCAGCTCGAAGCGACTGCGGCAAGGGAGGGAGATCTTAGACGATTTCGTTGATGACCTTGCCTTCGACGAACGTCAGTCGCTCGTCGCGGCCCAGGTGGGGATAGGTGAGCCGGTGCTGGTCGAGGCCCAATTGGTTAAGTATCGTTGTGTGGATGTCGCGGATGTGATAGGGTTTTTCGATCGCCTTGAGACCAATGGCGTCGGTCGCGCCGACGACCCGACCGCCCTTGACGCCCCCGCCCGCCATCCACATCGAAAAACCGAGGTTGTGGTGGTCGCGACCCTTGCCGGATTCGGCTTCAGGTGATCGGCCGAACTCCCCGCCCCAGACGACGAGGGTGCTGTCGTGCAGGCCCCGACGCTTGAGGTCTTTGAGCAGACCGGCGACGGGCTTGTCGGTCTCAGCGGCCTTGCGGACGTGATTTTCTTCGATATCGCTGTGCGCGTCCCACTGGAGGTTCCCCTCGCCTCCTCCCGAGACGACGCAGACGAACCGGACGCCCTTCTCGACAAGCTTCCGCGCCAGGAGGCATCGGCGGCCGTAGTCATCCGTCTTGGCGTCTCCGACTCCGTAGAGTTCGAGCGTTTCGGCCGACTCACGCGAGATGTCGAGAACTTCGGGGGCCTCAGACTGCATCTTGAACGCGAGATCATAGGCATTGATCCGCGCTGCGAATTCGTGATCGGTCGGGTCGAGATTGGCTCGATTCAGACCGCGGATCAGGTCGAGGGTCCGTCGGCGACGGTCGGCGGGAACGCCCGCCGGTAGGTCGAGATTGAGGACCGGATGGTCGCCAGGGCGGAACATCGTGGGCTGATAGATGGCCGGTAGGAAGCCGTTCGAGTACATCGGCTGACCGCCTTCGAGCGCCCCCTTCGGGTCGGGCATAACCACATACGCCGGCAACGACTGGCTCTCGGACCCTAGGCCGTAGAGCGCCCAAGAGCCGATGCTGGGGAAGCCCGGGACGACCCGCCCCGTGAAGAGTTCATACTGCGCGGCGGAGTGGACGACCATATCGCCGTGGCAGGACCGAATCACGGCGATGTCGTCGATGCATTTCGCGGTATGGGGGAAGAGGTCAGAGACCTCAATGCCGCTCTGACCGTGCTTCTTGAAGGTCCGGCGGGTGCCAAGCAGCCGGGCGTCGCGCTGGACGAACTGGTATTTGGCCTCGCCGAACTCCTTCGGGCGCGGCTGGCCGTTGAGTGTGTTTAGCAGCGGCTTGGGGTCGAAGGTTTCGAGATGGCTCGGCCCGCCCGCCATGAACAGGAAGATCACCGCGCGGGCCTTGGCCGGGATGTGCGGCGACTTCGGGGCGAGCGGTGTCGCCATTTCCGCGCGGGCCTGTTCCTCTCCGAGCATCGACGCGAGCGCGAGGCCGCCGAAGCCGCAGAAGGCGTCCCTGACGAATTCGCGTCGCGTCAGGGTTGGGCGAGAGTGGGGGAAGAGATCAAGGGACATAGAGGAACCCGTTGAGATTAAAGACGGCGAGGGCGAACTCCTTGGTTGGCTGATCCCGGAGGAACTGGAGCGAGAGCGCTCGCTCTTCGGCAGTCGGTGGCCTACCGAGCGCTAGCCGGAACGCGCGGTCGACGATCTGATCGGGCTTTCCGCCCGTATCGGCTTCCAGTCGGAGGGCGAACGCCTGGGCAAGGTCGTTCGCGAGGCGGCCGTTGAGCATCTCGAGCGCCTGTGGCGCATGCGTGCTCTGCTCGCGGCGGGCGCACGCACTCTGGAGCGCGGGGGCGTCGAAGGTCTCCATGAAGGGCAGTCGCAGGTTGCGCTTGGCGACGAGATAGATTGTCCTTCGGTCATACTCGGTCTTGTCGCGGGTGGCGACCCACTGCGAGGGCTTGTAGAGCAATCGGGTCAGCTCGGGGTCGACCGGCACCATCACGCTCGGCCCGCCCGCCTTGAGGTTCAGGCGTCCGGCGGACATCAGCATGGAGTCACGAATCTCCTCCGCCGAGAGACGTCGTCGGCCGAATCGCCAGAGCAGCCGATTCTCGGGGTCGGTCCGCTCGGCCGTCGACGCGGTCGGAGACCGGCCCGACTGCCTGTAGGCGTTGCTCAAGACCATCAGCCGGTGGAGGGGCTTGAGCCGCCATCCCTCCCCCACAAGAGTCGCCGCCAGCCAGTCGAGCAAATCAGGGTGGCTCGGGCGGTCTCCCTTGGTCCCGAAGTCGTTGACCGTCTTGACCAGTCCGACGCCGAAGTGATGCTGCCAGATGCGATTGACGATCACCCGAGACGTGAGCGGGTGTCCCGGATCGGTGAGCCAGCGGGCCAGTTCTGTCCGGGGGTTCGCTACGTCCGGCGGCAATTCGGACTGGTTGTCGGGCACCAAGACACTGAGCGGGCGCGGGCCGACCGGCTCACCCTTGTTCTCCCAGACCCCTCGCCTTAACACATGAACGGCCGTTCGATGGTCCATATCGTTGCGCGTTCCGGGTATGGTCGGTAGCGCAGGGGGCATCGTCTCTTCGAGGGCCTCGACCTCGGCGGTCAACCGTGCTCGGTCGGCCCCGACAGCTCCCTTGGCCCGCTGTTTGAGCGGGACCAGCACGTCCTTGATCGTTTTCGACTTCGCCTCCCACGCCTTCCGGGTCGGCTCGTCGGCGAGGACGATGTTGTTCTCCTCGGTTGCCGCGAGGTACGCCTGGAGTCGGTAATAATCCTTCTGGAGGATCGGTTCGAGCTTGTGGTTATGGCACCGGGCACACCCCACGGTCAGCCCGAGGAACGCCGTGCCGATGATGTCGGTGCGCTCGGTGAGAACTTCGTTGCGACTGAGGGCGATCTCGGAGTTTCCCGCATTTCGCCGCACCGGGCCGAGTCGGTGAAAGGTCGACGCCGTCTGGCACTCGGGGTCGCCCGGCTTGATTTCGTCTCCGGCAAGCTGTTCGGTCAAGAAGCGATCAAACGGCTTGTCGTGGTTGAGGGCGTCGATCACATAGTCGCGATATCGCCATGCGCCGGGGATCTCGCGGTCGTATTCGTATCCCTCGGTCTCGGCATATCGTGCCAGGTCGAGCCAATGCTGGCCCCAGCGCTCGCCGTAG
>JANXSY010000228.1 GCA_025356435.1 Isosphaeraceae bacterium
ACCTCAACCTCGCGTCGCTGCGTTCTCAGCGGCGACAAGAGGAATACTAACCGCACTTCCATCCTCGAGCAAGAGGCTACTCCAAAAATACTCCCGTTTTACTCCTTCCCGGGTGTCGCTCTCGATTCTCGTCGAGCGATCTCCGGTTATGGCCCGCGAGTTGGTGAAGGACTCTGACGCCGCTCCCGATGGCCATGTTGTCACCATCTCTATAAGAGCCCGCGATCTCACGTCTCCCCCGAGCTGGCTCAACTCGCCCTGGATGCGACGCTCCAGCCTGAGGCCCTATCTCCCGAGAAAAAGGGGTCCCCGAGCGAATCTGTCCGTGAGGCGGGCGTCGGGGTGCAAGATAAGGCGGTCAATCCGACCGTGACCGCCGCTGGTCGGGACGCTCAACCGACGCTCGTTCCGCTCCCCGGGTTGCGGCCTCACGTCTTAACGGCTCTACCTCCGCGTCGGCCTCGACAGCTTCCTTTAGGCCCCAGGCCATCCGCCTGGTTTGTATTGCCGCGGCGAGTTGGTCGTTCGACGTCGCCTCGAACCGGCTTGATGAGATCGCCGGTCTGCGGATCGACGACGAGACGATCCGACGCCATTGCCATGAGACCGCCGTCGAGGTCGGTAGACGACGCTCGACTTGTCCCAAGCCGTTGGCCGCCCATGGCGACATCGAATGCCTCACCGACGGCCCGCCGCAGAATGGGTCCTGGATATCTTCCACGCCAGCCAGCACCTGGCCGCTACGGCCGCTAACCTGCATAGCGAGGGGACTGACGAGGCCTCGGCCTGGCTCGAGCGGGGCCGTCGGCTGGCTCGGGCTGTTTTACCACCTCGGGACGACCGCGTCGGGGGCCTTGGCGTCGTCAGAGAAGGAGTCGTTGAACGGCCTGATCGTCTGGACTACTTCAGAAGATTGAAGACGAGCCGCTCGATCGGCAGCGGCGCGGTGGAGGACCTGGCGAGGAGACTAGGTCGCGGGCTGAAGGTTCCAGACCTGGGCAGGTGCGTCATGAACCTCTGAGGAGATGGCGACGCTGATCGTCACCGTCGGGACTTCCGAATGGTCCGACCATTGGTCGAGATCAGCCGCTTGATGTCTGGATTCGAACGCTACACCCCTGCTTCCCTGATCGTTGCCGTGCTACTAGGATGAAATCAATTGAGTTCGTGCGTGGTAATTCACGATAGATGAGAAGGCTGGTCAAGCTTACCAGTCACGCAAGGACGTACCGCTCTCCAGAGTCCGTTGAACTTTAAGTCCCTAAGGATAGGGAGTTGGGTTCAATTGACGCCGAGTTACTCTGGGGCGGTCTCTATGGAGGGGGTTCGTCGTGCCCGTCGCCATGTCGATCCAGACGGACTGGTTGAGGAGCGTCCTTTTCGATCGGGGCTATCTGGCCCGGATCAAAGGCGAGTCGATCAAGGTGTACCTCGTCGTCCTTGAGGCGGTGGGGGGGATACCGGATCAGAGTATCACTCTGAGTCTGGCCCAGCTCCGGGCGAGGACGAAGCTCTCGACGCCGACGGTGATCGAGAGCCTCTCGCGGCTCGAAGAGCTTGGCCTGGTCGTGTCAACGACGCACGAGCGCGGCAAGGTGAAGTCCTATTATGTTCCCGACCCGCCCGAGGTTGGCGTCGAGGACTAGCCGTGTCGTGAACCCGAGTCAGAGGTGACAGCCACAAGATGCGGGCTGTCGGGCGCGGTTTGTCGGTTCCAGGGAAGGTGATAGGCGGCATGGACTCCCTCTTCTTTCGCGTCGAGCATGACCTGCTCCGTTCCGAGTCGTTCAAGACGCTCGGCGGTTCGGCGATCAAGGTCTACTTGGTGATCGGGCTCTATTCCGACTTCGGAACGGGCTGGGCCTATCCCAGTATCCGCACGATCTCCAAGCAAGCGGGGCTGAGCCGGCAGACCGTGATTACCGCGATCGAGGATCTGACCAAGGTAGGGCTACTCGCTGCGAACAAATCCCGAGGGCGTTCGACGGCTTACAAGGTTATGCGGGATGCTCCCGAGCGGCCATCGGTGAAGAACGGGAAGGCGTCCCAAATTCCGACGAAGACCAGTCTAATTCCTTTAGAGGACCCCCTCGATACTGGTCCAATTCCTTTAAGGGTACCCCCCCAAACTGGTCTAAAATCTTTCGATACACTGGCCCAATTCCTCGGCCCAGCTGGCCCCGCAAGTAGGCCCAAACAAGAACAAGGAACGAGAGAAGACACGAACACCATCCCGATTCCGGGAACACCCTTCCGACTTGGTGCCGATGGGCGGCTTCAAGTTGCTGTTGATTTACAGGAACTTCTCACGGATCAGGGAATACCCAGACACCTTGCCGAGAAGCTGGCGGCACAGAAGGACCCTGAGGCGGTCGCGAAAGTTCTCCTCAACGCCCTCTATTTGCAAAGCCAGGGGAAACTGCAAAACGGCCCTGGATATATCCGGGCGGGGATCGAAGACGGTTACGAGCTTCTACCGCAGGTGGCGAATCGACTGGAGTCGCGTCGTCGCGAACTCGAAGCCCGAATGCGGGTCGTAGAGTCGAAGAAGGAGCAGAGTCGAGCGGAGGAAGCACGCGAGGCGGAAGAGGCGGCCATCGCCCTGGTGATTGCGCAGCTCCACCCCGACGAGATCGAAGAGCTCGTCCGTCTGGCGGTGGCGTCGCTCCCTGCCCCGATCGTCAGGCGGAACTCGACGTTGACCAACCCCTTCATCCGGGCGAAAGTCTACGAGCTGGCCGCCGGCGAGCCTGCGGGCGAATGAAGCGGCATTCGTTAGCCTAGTTCGGTCAATGGTTTACGACCGACGAGTAGGTCTCGAACCTGGCCGAGCATTCGACCGTCCTGGCGGGCCCGTTGAACGTGCTGGGGGAGATACGCCCCGGCCATCGGGCAGCTAATCCTCCGTTGCGGCAAGAACCCGGCGGCGAGGAAAGCTTGATAGCCAAAAAAGGCATGATCAAGATAGCCGTGGCCGGCAGGAAGATCTTTCTCAGTCTGATTGGCCATCAGCAGGGCGAGATGACCGCCGGGTCGAAGCGTGGTGTAGGCCATCCGGACGAATGAGTTCAGGAACTCGACCCACTCGGAGAGCGGGGTCAGGGCGACTCCGTCGGCAGCATACTGATGTGCGAGCATGGTGTGGTAGGGCGGGTCGACGAAAATCAAGTCACAGTCACGGGTTTCGTCGGGGAAACCGTTGCGGATATCGTGCGACTTGATGTCGGCTCGGATGGGGTCAAGGTCGTACGCCAGGCAGCGTCTTCCCATCGCGAGGCAGATGTCGATCGTCGTCCCGCCTCCGGCCATCGGGTCGACGACGAGAGATGCCGACTCAGTGAAATAGTGAAGGGCGTTCGCGATGATTCCCGGTGGGATCGAGCCCGGATGGGGAATTCCGAAGGCGCGGTCGTGCTTGAACGACCAGACGTCGTAGGGAGTTGGGCGGAAGCCCGAAGTGAAGCGGTCGCGTCGACGTAAGTCCTTGTAAGCGGCGTGAATTGTCTTCTCGCCGAGGTCGAGGAGGGCGACTCCGCTCGACGCGCGAATGTCTCCCTGTTGGGCGGTCCGCCAGATCGATCGGGCTTGTCGATAGAGATCCTTGCCGCCGATTCCGATGGATCGGGCGATGGTCTCGTCGGTTCGGTTGTGTCGATTGTCGGAATTCCGACGATCGATGGGACTAAGTTGATTCTGGCGAAGATTCGCGTCGCGTCGGACGATCGCTGCGGGTCGCTCGAAGTCTTCGAGGACGTCGGCCTCGCGCATGAGTTGACTGAACTTCTTACGTCGCTGACGGTTATAGTCGAGAATGGCTCGGTTTTTTTGCTCGACGCCTTCGAACAGCCGGATCTCACAGGGGACTTCCCGGAGACCGATACGCCGGGCACAGGCCAGACGCCGATTCCCCGAGATGACCTCCCAGCCCTCTCCCATCTCTCTCGGAGTGACGACGAGCGGGACGAGAACGCCCTCGGTCTGGATCGTGTCGACGAGGTCGTCAGAATCGGATTCGAGTTGTCCGTAAACCGAGATACTGAAATCGCTTGGGTGCAATCTCTCGGTGGAAATCGATAGGATCTGGGGGGCAGGATTCATACGTTTGGTTGGTTCCGGTGGAGGGGTGTCAGACAAAGTAGCAGCGACCCGAGGGCGCGTCCAGCGTGACCTGCGGAGATCAGGGCGAGCGACGACTTCGACTTCAAGTCGTAACCGGATCGAGACGACATAGTAGAGAGTTGGAAATCCGTCGATCCCATGAAGCGGCAAGGAGGCTGTGTTCATGTTGTCGTACCGCCTCGATCCGCCTCATGGACAGGTTCCGCCCCGTCGTGGCGTCGGTGCAGAACGGTCTGGGGGATGGCTCTCGATCGTCGTCCCGGCGAAAGACGAAGGGGCCAATCTGGCGATCCTCATGGAAGAAATCGCCCGTGCCTTCCGACCGATGGTCGGGATGCGTCGCGACAGAAGCCCGCAACTGCTCGGATTTGACGTTCTGGTCGTGGACGATGGTTCAACCGATTCCACACCCCAAGTCCTTTCACGGTTGATGGTTGAGTATCCCGAGCTTCGGCCGATCCGGTTGACGAGGAATGTCGGGCAGTCGGCCGCAACCTCCGCCGGCTTCCACGCGGCGCGCGGGGATTGGGTGGCCGTACTGGACGCCGACCTGCAAAATCGCCCCGAAGACCTCGCTCGACTCTGGGACGCCCTCCCCGGCCACGATGCTGCGCTCGGCTGGCGGACCAAGCGTGAGGATTGTTGGTCGAAACGGATCATCAGTCGATGCGCGAACCGCGTGAGGAACCGCGTCCTCGGCCAATCGATCAAGGACACAGGATGCTCGGTCCGCATATTTAGGCGAGAATTAGCCCTTCGTTTACCGATGTTTCAGGGTTACCATCGCTTTTTCGGACCGCTCTTGCTGCGGGAAGGTTGCAAGATCGTCCAGGTGCCAGTGCTGCACCGTCCTCGCATTCATGGGAAGTCACACTATAATCTCTGGAATCGGTCGACGAGGGTCGTGATCGATCTCCTCGGCGTTGCCTGGCTCATGCGACGAGGCATCCGGTACGAAGTGGAGGCGATGCGAGACGCCTCGGATCATACAATGTATTCGTCTGTAGACAAACGGTTTATGGCTGAGCAACCGGCATCCTGGAGTGGGCGATGATGACCAAAGACCCGACAGTATGGCTAGCGATCGGGTTCTTGGGGCAGGCGATCTTCACCGCGAGGTTCGTGGTGCAGTGGGTGGCGTCGGAGAAATGCCGCAACTCGGTAGTGCCTAACACTTTCTGGTGGTTAAGCCTCCTCGGTGGTTCGATTCTTCTTGCCTACGCGAGCTATAAGCGGGACCCGGTCATCCTCGTCGGCCAGAGCATGGGACTTTTTGTCTACGTGCGGAACCTCGTTCTCGTCCGGAACGCAGGACGACGCTCAACCTCGCCGGAATTGATCGTGCCTCGGGGTGTCGCGGGATCGATCGAGACCGCGACGATTTGCGAGCGGAAAGCGGCTTAAATCGCTTTAGGGTATTGATTTCGCTTCGTTGGTCTCGGCGGAGAGGCCCAGCAATTGCTCGACGGCCAGACCGATATCGTCGGCCCGCATCAGGCTCTCACCGACCAGGATGGCGGAGACCCCGGCCGCTTCGAGGCGTTCGACGTCCCGGCGGGTTCGAATACCGCTCTCGCTGACGAGGACGATGTTGGCCGGAACCTGCTCGCGGAGGCGAAAGGTCAGGTCGAGGTCGGTGACGAACCGCGAGAGGTCGCGATTGTTGATGCCGACCAGGTCGGCACCAGAATCAAGCACGCGCGACAGATTGGCCTCGTCGTGGAATTCGACCAGGGCCGCCATTCCGAGCCCCCTGATCCGCGAGAGGAGGGCGGCAAGTTCGCGGTCATCGAGGATCTCGGCGATCAAGAGGACGGCGTCGGCACCGGCGAGCCGGGCCTCGACGACCTGATACTCGTCGATGATAAAGTCTTTACGCAGCAGGGGGATAGCGACCGACGCCCGGATTCGGGCGAGGTATGAGAGGTGTCCCTGGAAGTAGGGCGCGTCGGTAAGGACGCTCAGGCACGCCGCGCCGTGGGCCTGGTAGGTCCGGGCGATGGCGATCGGGTCGAAATCGGCCCGGATCACTTTAGCCGACGGGCTGGCCTTCTTCACTTCGGCGATCAGCCGGATTGGCCCCGAGCCAGCAAGGGCGGCTCGGAAGTCTCGCACCGGCGGGGCCGACGCGGCTTGGACCTCCAACTCGTCGAGCGGCAAGCGTTTTCGGGAGGATTCGACCTCCAGTCGCTTCGAGGCGACGATCTCGTCGAGGATCGTTGCGGGCATCGTTAGGGACTCGCGAGACCGGTTTGTGACGACCAATCACTCACCTTAACCCAACGCTCCCCGCCGAAGGTAGTTCAGTTCGACAGCCGATGAAAAACGGACAAGAGGCGTAAGGCATTGTCTTACGCTCTCTATCCGCCAATGTTTCTGTACGCTTATTGTCTGCGTAAAGAACCTCGGTCGCCATCCTTGCTAGTCGATCGCGTCCACGGGCTCCATTTTTCGGCTTTACTTTTCCTGAGTAGGCATGGTATTACGCAATTGTGATCTTTCGCCCTGGTCTTTCGCTTAGGCGGGAGGGGGGGGGGGGGACGTCTGGGACTGGCGGAAAGGGAGACGAGGCGAATGCGACAGGACGACCGCGATCGGGTTAGTAAGCGTGCTGTCACCGACGCCAACAGCAAGCCGCTCACGCCAGTCATGATTTTATAAATAACGAGATATGCTGAACACTGTAATAGTGATGAATGCCCCTGCGGGCGGTGGCTCCTCGACGAACACCGTCACGGAGACCGACGCGGTCGACCAGACCTCGAACGTCCATACGTTCCAGGCCAGCTATCAGCCCGACACGATGAACGACCCGCCGTTCCTCGGCGCGGTTGTGGCCCACGCGACCCCGGGCACTCCGGTCAGCTTCACGCTGACTTCGACCGACCTCGAAAACGACCCGGTCGTCTATTCCGCGAGCGAGGCCGATACTCTCGCCCCGACTCCTGACCTTCAACGGTCGCGTCAACTGACGCCAAGCCGACGTCTCCGCGAGATCCAACCGGCCGCCGTCGCGACCGCCACGAGTGTCCAGACGCTCGCGGTCGTGATGCAGCCGATCCGATAAGATTCGGGATAGAACTCCAACGTGACGGCATGAGTTCCTTCCCGGAGCGGGACGCCGCGAAACAGAAAGTCGGCGCGGAGGATCGGGGTCGTCCGGCCGTCGACGGTCGCGGTCCAGCCCGGATACCACGGGTCGGTCAGGACGAGCAGGCCGGGGCCGTCGGCTTCGATCTCGATCCGGTTGGGCTTGTACGAGCAGATCGAAACCGGGCGGGAGGTCCCCTGCCCTGCCCCGAGTCCGAGCGGGACGGGCGACTCGATCAGGGCGACCTGGCGGAAGTCGGTCGAGGTCATCGCGCGGACGAGGGCGGGGCGATCGTCGGGAAGGCGGGCCACGGCCGGCACGACGAAGGCTCTCGGGAAGGCGTCGGGGTTTTCGAGCACCTCATAAGCGGGTAACACCCGCACGCCGCCCCGGGCGAAGGTGAAGGCTGAGGGGGTCGGGTCGTCGGCGACCTTTCGCCAGCGCGGGTCGAGGTCAGGGTCGGGCTCGCCGGGCGTCGATCGGAGCGCGGGGGAAGTCTGCTGCACGAGGAAGCGAACGCCGAGAAGATCGAGGAGCGACTTGTGACGGATCGGGGCGTTGGCCAGACCGTTATAGGGATGCCGGATCGTTATCGGTTCAGAGACGAGGGCGAGATAGTCTTTATATCGGATGATGTCGAGAGGATTATAGCCGCGCACCTGATGGAGTCCGAGTCTCGTGGCGACGGCCGGGCTGAGCGGCGTGCTCGACTGGTGATCCGGCAGGCTCCGGTCGAGCACGCGGTCGAGCGGCCCGGAGTGCTCGGCGACGTGGCGTGCTGAGGCCGTCGGCGCGAGGATTTCAGCGAGCCGGCATGTTTGTACATGCGGCCACGTCTGCGCGACGAGGTCGATCAGGAGGATCGCGACCCAGCCGACGCGCCGGCCGATCGTCCCGAGGTCGGATCCGACCAGCCACCGGGCGAGCGGGACCGTGACGAGCAGGCTGAACCAGTACGGATGCGGCCGAATATTGCGGACGCCCATCGAGGCCGCCGCGACCACGAGGATGACGAGCGAGATCGAGGCCGCGATCGTGAAGATGCGACGCGCCTTCACCCTTGCATTGAGTGATAGACTGGGCCGGTCGAGGAGGGCCTGGGTGACGAGTCCCGCGAGTTCGGCGATCGGGAGGGCCGCGATGAGGTACATCCGCGACGGTTGGCGGAACATCCGGAAGACCGGCAGGTCCTGGAAGAGGACCGCCCCCCCAAGCGCGAAGACGGTGAGGGCGATGACGATCCCAAGTGCCCACCCGGCCCGGCGTCGCGCGGGGCCGGTCGTCACGACCAGGGCCACTGAGGCGACGGCGATCCAGACCACCCCGATCCCGCTTCTCGGCTCCCAACTGATGACGGGCCGCACGCCGTCGGGCGACGGTCCGATCGTCCTCAGCAGCGTCCGGAGCGAGAGCGAGGGGCTTTCGGGAATCCCCCCGATCCCCCGGCTCGCGAGGGAAGCCGATTCGAGGCTGGGAAGGAGCTGGCCGGCGGCGATCGCCGCGCCAATCACGGCGGTCAGCAGGCCGAAACCGACCCATCGGGCGAGAGCGGAACGACTATTCGGTGAGCGTCCAGCGTCCTGAGCGAAAGGAAACGTCCGGATTGCGATAAACATCCCTGAGTAGAGCGTAAGCTGCGGATGGGCCGAGAGGGCGAGCAGGCCGAATGCGACGCCGGACCAGGTCGCGGCCAGGAGCGAACGTGTGCGGTTGGCGCGATCGAGGCCGAGCAGGGTCCAGGGAAGCCAGGCGAGGCCGACGAAGGCGTAATGGCCGGCGAGGGTGAGATGGAGCATCCACTTGCCGGCGAACATGAACCCAACGGCCGATACGATCGCAGCGGTCGGGCCGAGGCCGGTCGAGCGGGCATAGACATACATCCCCCACCCCGCGAGGATCACATGCGCCACGATTAGCCAGCTCAGCGCCGGGCCGACGTTCGCCTCGTCGATCCCGAGGAAGATCCAGTGAGGTGGGTAGGAAATGGCAGCCTGGATGTCGTGGATGAACGGCAGGCCGGCGAACTGGAGCGGGTTCCAGAGCGGCAGCTCGCCCGTCTCTCGCCAGGCGCGGGAGAGGAAGGTTTCCCAGGGGACGTGCAGGGCGATCAGGTCGGAATGGTCGGCGTAGAGGGTGCGGGACGGGTGAAGCACGAGGCCCGCGAAGAACGCCAGGGCCAGCGCGGCGAGCAGGCCGAGCGGGGCGAGTCGGCGGGCGATCCTCATGCGGTGTCTTCTCCGAGCCTTTGACCAAGGCCGGCAAGATAGCCGGGTCGGCTCGATCGTGCAACGTGGGCCTGGTCAATGGGCTGATCGTTGTCTGGGAGTTACCAAAGGGCGGAGGCGGGAGCGATCCTCTGCAACCCCTTCTTCAGGCCCGGCGAGAAGGGTTTCTTCAATGTCACATTTCGCTACAAATTACAATGATAATTTTATTGTTGTTCACAATTATGTAAATTTTGATTTAGTAATGGGGCACTTATGTGAAGTCATTCGACACGAACGGCGACAGCCTCGACATGATGCTCGCTTTTATAGACCTGCGTCCAGGCGACGGCGTCGTCCGAGCGGAATAGCCGCCCGCGCCAGCTCGCGCCGATGAAGTGGCCGCGCCCGAAGGCTGCGATCAGGGGGGCGTCGCGGTTTGGACGCTTCGTCCAGGTCCGGCCGTCGGGCGAGATGTAGGTCGCCCCCATGCCGACGGCGACGAAGCGGTCGCCCGCCCAGATGACCGAGTTGAGGTGTTCGCCCTCCTCGCCACGGAGCGGACTCGACCACTTGAGGCCGTCGTCGCTCATCATTCGCAGCCCATGCAGGCCAACGCCGACGTAAACATCTCTGCCGAATGTGACATCAACGAGTGTGTCGATCGCTTTCACGTCCGGCGTATCGACCCATTTCAGGCCGTCGTCGGACGACGCGCGCCGGCCCCTGTCTCCGACAGCGACGAACTTGCCGTGGCCGAACGCAAGCCGTCGGAGGATATTCTTGCCCGCGAGCGGGATCGAGTCGCTCCAGGTGACGCCGTCGGGCGAGGTCAGGCCAATCGGGCTCGAACCGCCGACCGAGCCGGGGTCTCCGCCGAGCGCGAGGAAGGACCCTTTGCCAAATCCGAGTGCCCGCAGATAGGCCGAATATCGAGCGTCTCTCTTGCCGGTCTGCCAGTTCGTGCCGTCTGGTGATGACGCGAAGATATTATCACCGCCGTAAGAGCCAACGGCGACGACCCGCCCGTTGCCGAACGCCACCGCTCGATAGACTTCCCCCTCTTTGCCCGTCGCGACGACCTTCCAGTTCGAGCCGTCGTCCGAGGCCAGCCGAATCCCGTGGTGTCCCACAGCGAAAAACCGAGGCAAGGCCGGTTCTATCATCGTATTTCGATCCGATCACGCCTGAATTCTAGACCAGACCCGGCAGCCGCCCGCGATACGAACCCGCGAAGCTCGATGTCTGTGAGTCGCCAAACGATTCGGCCTTGATGCCCATGAGGTTGAGCATCTCGACATACAAGTTTGAGACCGGGGCCTTTTTCTCGTAGACGAGATGTCGGCCCGGCTTCAGTGCCCCGCCGCCACGACCGGCGAGCAGCACGGGGTAGTCGCCCTGGCCGTGGCCGCCATCGGCCATGTAGGAGGTGTAGAGGATCACGCTGTTGTCGAGCAGCGACGACCCGCCCTCGTCGATCGCTTTCATCTTGCGGATCATCTCAGCGAACAGGCTGGTGTACCACGCGTGGATCTGCCTGCACGCCTCGCGAGCGATCGGGTCGGCGTCTTCAGGACGGCTCGAATTGCCCTGGTGTTCGAGCGTGTGGCAGTGTCGCTCATAGCCCACCGTTACCACCCCAGGAAACATGCAATCGTCGCTTCCCGCCGCGAAGGTGACGACGCGGGTCGTGTCGGTCTGGAAGGCCAAGACCATCAGGTCGGACATCACGCGGATGTAGTCGGCGTGCTTCTCGGGGTCCTGGTCGATCGGACGGGTGATCTCCCAGATTGGCACCCCTTCACGCGGGAGATTCGCGGGCATGTTCAACCGAGATGGGCCGGGCGAGGCGAGGTCGAGCAGTTCCTGCTGGTGACGGGCCTCGATGAACGCGATCCGTTTCTCGACCTCACGCACCGATTCGAGATAGCCGTCGAGCGTCCGCCGATCGCCCTGGCCCAGCTCGCGGCGTAAACCCTTCGACTGGGCCAGCACGAGGTCGATCACGCTCCGGTCTTCGGAGTCTGCCGCCGGCTTGCTCGCGTTCGAGGTGGAAGTGGAAGTCGCCGAGCGTTGCGACCAATTCGGTGCGACCGGCTTACGGCCCCGGAACATCCGTTCGAAGACGAGCCGGGGATTTCCTTCGAACGGCACCGCGACCTCGGGCGAGCGGAACGAATACTGGTTTGCGAGCAGCCCGAGTTCGAGCGAGGGCAGCAGCGTCTGGCTGCCAAGCGCCCGCGCGGCAGCCTGGTCGACAGAGACCCCGGCGTAGAACTTGCCCCCCTCTTTCTTAACGAAGTCGGCCCCGGTGAGATGCTTGAACGCGCAATGTTCATGCGCGTTCACGTTATCGCATCGGCCTGACTGCGAGAGTCCTGAGATCGCGATCAGGTCGCCCTTGTCGGCCTCAAGGGGGCGCAGGATCGACGGCAAGGCCCCGAGCGGCCCCGGGCCTCCTGGCCGCCACGATTCAAGCACCGTGCCGCCCGTGACGCTGAAGATTCCCATCCGGACCGGCGGCCTGGCCGACACCCCCGCCTTTGCGCGAGGCGTCATCGCTTCGAGCAACGGCAGAGCCATCGTCGCGCCGACCGATCGGAGAAGCATTCGTCGATTGATCGTCTTCAAGGGAGGCTCTTCCGATAGAGGAACGGGTCGCTCGTGACGATGCCCGAGATCAAGGCTGAGAACCGGTGCCCGTCGCGGTCCAGCGAGGCGGCGACTGCGTCGACGGTGGTCTCGTCATAAGAGTCGAGTTCGCGGCCGATCGCGTAGATGAGTGCCTGCTCGACGAGGTTCCGCTCGAACTGGTCTTTGCGGGCGAGCAGCAGCCGTTTGAGTTCGCCGACGCCCTTGAACGACTCGCCGGTCGGCAGCACGCCCGCGTTGTCGAGCGGCTTGCCGCGATCGTCGGCGCGGCGGATTCCGACAGCGTTGAAGTCTTCAAGCGCGTACCCGAGCGGATCCATCTTCTTGTGGCAACCCGCGCATGACGGCCGGCTCGCATGCATCGCCATCTTCTCGCGGAAGGTCTTCGGTTCCTTGCCCTTTTCCTCGTCCTTGAACATCCCCGCGTCGGCCGGCGGTGGCGCGGGGGGCGTGCCGAGGATCACTTCGAGCACCCATTTGCCCCGCATCGTCGGGCTGGTCCGCGAGGTGTGCGAGGTCAAGGCCAGCACGCTGCCCATTCCCAGCAGGCCGCCCCGGCCCGTCTCGGGTCTGAGCGACACCCGTCGCAATTCTTTACCGGAGACCGCAGGCAGCTTGTAATATCTGGCGAGTTCTTCATTCAAGTAAGTGTAGTCGGCGTCGAGCAGTTCGATGACGCTCCGGTCCTCGACCCGGAGTCCGTCGAAGAAGGCCGCCGTCTCGTCGTAGAGGGCCTTGCGGATCTCGGGGTTGAACTCGGGGAAGAACTCGGTGCTCGGTCGCGCGGAGGGGAGGCGACGGACCTGGAGCCAGGACGCCGCGAACCCTTCGGTCAAGGCGTGAGCTTTCGAGTGTGCCAGCATTCTACGCACCTGTTGATCGAGCACCGTCCCGTCTTCAACCCCCCACGCCTCGAGCTCGGCGAGGTTGCCGTGCTGTCCTCTTGGGGTCAGGACGCGGAGGTATCGGACCGGCCCAGGCGGCGTCACGTCGCGGCGGATCATGGCCCGGCCGGAGTGTTTGTCGATGGTGAAAAGCTCGATCACGCCCAACTTGAACTCGGGGTCATTCGACGCCTGGGCCTTGCCGCCGACGAGGGCCTGCTCTGCGTCGGCCCTCGCGGCGAGTCGAACCTGGGCCACGACGCGAGGCCGGCCGAGGTCGATCCCCACCCAGCTTGCGTCGGGATCTGCGCCTTCATAATGGGTCAGCCGGTCGCCGTCGATCGCGGCCTCGCGGGTGTGCTCGCGGTCGTTCGGCCGGGGCGGCGTGCCGATCGCTTTCGACGGGAGCCGGGTCGGCTCGGCGGAGGGTCCGGGGGTGGAGAGACGGCCCCGGTCGGCGAGGTCCACTAGGATCTCGTCGGGCATGCTCGACCAGAGGAAATACGACAGCCGCGCGGCGAGTTCATAGTCGTCAACCCGGTGGACAGCCCCCGCCCCCTGCGGGTCGCGCTCGATCCGGAACAGGAACCGGGGCGAGACGAGCACCGCCTTGAGCATCAGCCGGACCGAACCGACATAGCCCAGGCCCTTCGCCGTCGCGCGGTCATGGACCCGCATCAGGTCGTCAACCTCGGCGTCGATCGGTGGTCGTCGATAGGCCCGGCGGAGGAACGTGGCGATGATCCGCCGCGCGGCAACTGGTTGGGAGAGGCCGTCGGGCGGCTTGATCTCGTCGTCGGGCTTCCGCCACGAATAGGGCTTCACGAGGAACATGGCCTCGCGAGTTGCCCTCGCGCGCTCAGAGATCGAGCCATCGACGTTCGAGTTCAGCTCGGTATGGAAGAGGTGGTCGAGAATCTTGTCGGCACTGGCGAAATACTTGTCGAGCAGCGCGGGGGGGATGTCGAGCGTGGCGGCGAGGTTACCGAACCCCTGGCCCGAGTCGCGGTCGTCGGGCATGCCGACGCTCGACGCCGCGTCGTACTCGAAGCCAAAGAGGTCGCGCACCGTGTTGTTGTATTCAACCAGGCTCAGGCGACGGATCGGCGATGGGCCGGGGTCGCGTTCATTGCCCGCGTTCCGGCCTGGAGCGGTCGCCCCTTTGAGCCAGCCGACGAGCCCCTCACGCACCCCGTCGGGGAGCGGCTTCTCGCCCGCCGGGGGCATCTCCTCGGCCTCGACCTGCGCGAGCGTTTTCCGCCAGACCTTGCGGGATCGGCGGAGCGAGTCGAGGTCGCGGATCGCCGATAGATCGACGCCCCCCTTCGGGTCTTTCGCACCGTGGCACCGCAGGCAATGCGTGGCGAGCACCGGGCGGACCTTCTGATCGAAGTCACGCCAACGGGCGTCCTCACCGAGCGCGACGCCCGGGGCGAAGAGCAGGAGGAGCGGCCAGATTCGGCACGGGAGACCCTTCACCTTGATTTACGTCCTCTAGACGCTTGAATTTTGGCGTAATGAAACGTAAGAGGCGTATCTTTCGCTTGTTGACCATGCAATGATGATCGCAAGCGATCAATTCCAGGATACGTCATGGGGAGGAATGTCGCAACCGATCCTCCTCGTGCCGACAAGGACCATCGGATCGAGGCGGGGTTCAAGAGAAGATCAACTTGCGAAACGCCTCGATTGTCGTCCGGGCGGCGGTGTCCGAGTCAGGGAGAGCGAACGCCTCGGCCGAGAGGTATTTGTCGTAACCGATTGCGCGGAGGGCTGCCACGATCGGGGCGAAGTCAGTGTGTCCGAAACCCGCGGCGCGGCGGTTCGAATCGACGAAGTGGATGTGGCCGATGTGACGGCCTCCGGCCCTGAGGGCGTCGGCGACGTTCGTCTCTTCAATGTTCATGTGAAAGAGATCAGCGAGCAGGACGACGTTGTCGGTTGCGAGCGATTCGAGCAGGCGGACGCCCGCCTCGATCGTGTTGACCATGTCGGTCTCATAGCGGTTGAGCGGCTCATAGATCAGGGGGACGCGATATTGCCGAGCGTGCTCGCCCAGTTCATTCAGCGCATCGGCGAGATATCCGGCCGCCGTAGTGTGGTCGACGCCGATGCCGCTCCGCCCCTGCATCGAGCCGATGATCGCCGACGCGCCGAAGGAGCCGGCGAGATCAATGATCGAGCGGATGAAGTCGCGGGCCTTGCGGCGGTCGGCAGCGTCGGGCAAGGCGAGGTGGAGCCGATGCTTGACCCATCCCGCCCCAGTGCCGACGGCGGCGAGTTCCAGGCCTTGCTCGTCGAGCAGCTTGCGGAGCGTGGGCAAGTCGATCGCTTCGGGGCCGGGCGGGAAGATCTCGACGGCGTCGAAGCCGAGTTCTTTGGCCCTGCGACAGGACTCGGCGAGATCGTCCCAGAAGACGAACGGACCGCCTCGGGCCTCGGGGACAAGGCTAATCGTGACGCACGAGCGAATGGCCATAGTGAGGAATCCCGAATAAGAACTCTTCGCAAATGTACGCAGATACATTCCGTTGTTATTTGATCTGCGTCGATTGCGGACGATACTCTTCACGCCTCAAAGCCGCATTGCAGTGAAGCCGCCGTCGACGTAATAGGTCGCGCCGGTGATGAAGCTGCCGGCGTTACGGGAGAGCATGAGAAGGGTTGCGCCGACGAGTTCGTGGGGTTCGCCGAAGCGGGCCATCGGGGTGTTGGCCATGATCGTCTCAACCCGCGCGGCGTCGAGGATCTTGCGGTTCTGCTCGGCGGGGAAGAAGCCGGGGCAGAGGGCGTTGACGCGGACGCCCATCGGTGCGAGTTCGCGGGCGACGTTCTGCGTCAGGTTGACCACCGCCGCCTTCGAGGCTGAATAGGCGAACACGCGAGAGAGCGGCAGATGGGCCGATACGCTGGCGATGTTGAGGATCGAACCGCCGCCCGCGTCGGCCATCGCCTTGCCGAAAATCTGGCAGCCCCAGTGAACGGCCTTGAGGTTGCTGTTGAGAACGCGGTCCCAGTCTTCGTCTTTGGCGTCGAAATAGGGGCTGGCACTATTTACCCCCGCGCCATTGATGAGCATATCGACGCGACCGTGCGATCGGACCACGTCAGCGAGCAGTGCTTCGATCGACTCACGGCGCGAGACGTCGACGGCGACGAACGCCCCCCTGCCACCGGAAGCCTCGATCTCGGCAACGCGACCCGTCCCCTTTTCGGGATCTCGGCCCGCCACAACGACCGCCGCGCCGGCCTTCGCCAGCCCGAGGGCCAGGGCGCCGCCGAGGACGCCTGTCCCGCCGATCACGACGGCCGTCTGACCCGAGAGGCCGAAGAGATCGTTCAGATAATCAGTCGACATGAACGTAGTTCCGTGTTTAAAGGCCCGCTTTGAGGGCTTCGAGGTGGCGGCTGAAGTGGTCGGCGAGCACTTCGGTATAGGTGTCGACGTGCGACTCCAAGACGCCTCGCACGGCCGGGCCGAACTCGGGATGGGTGAGCACCGAGCCGAAGGTGCAGTGGAGGATCTGGCGGCCGGGGTGGGTGAAGCCGAGGCCTTGGGGCACGTCGGACCAGTTCTCCAGGTAGAGCCTTTCGAAGTCGGCCGGGTTGGAGATTTCGGACGTGGGCGGGGTGGATTGGAGGGTGGCCGAGACGTGATAGGTGGCCTTGTCGGTGTCGTAGCGGCCCCGGGCGAAGTCGATAATCTGGCGAAAGAGGCCGGGCTCGTGGCGGGCGACGACCCGGAGGGCTTCGAGATACGACGTGCCGGCTGTCTTGACGTGGAATCGGCCCTCCGTCGCTCTCGCCAGCGCGGCGTACATCGAAAGCTTATCGGAGCCCGAATGGAGGCTGAGCTTGTAGGGGCCGAGCTGGTTCGCGATCGCTGCGTGGTCGCGGAGCGAGCGTTCGAGCGCGGGCACATCGCCCTTGTAATCGACCCCTTTTTCGAGGTCTCCGATGAAACGGGGAGCAAGGCTGACGAGCTTCATCCCGCGTGCGAGGCACTGGTCGGCGATGATGTAATGCTCGGCCAGGGTCGTCGGCTGTTCGGTCTCATCGACGCTCAGCTCGATCTCGTAGTCGTGGCCCGATCGCTCGTGAACCTGTGCGATGTGGTCGGCCAGCATCAGGGCGTGGTTCAAGGCCCGGCCGTATTTGACCGCCGCGCGAAGGCAGGCTACTTCGCTCAGCTCGACGATCGTTCCCGTGTCGAGGGGGACGGACTTGCCGCGATAGTTATCGACCCATTTGACCTCGCCGACGACCGTGGCGTATCGGGCCCGTAAGGTCGGCTCGTCGTAGTCGTCGGCGTGGGCGTCGACGTCGTCGGATGGGTCGATCGTGAAGAAAGTGAAGCCGACGGCGGCCGTCGCGTCAACGTCCTGGGTTGTCTTCAAGTGGTCGGCATCGGCCCCGATCCTACCCGTCCATCCGGCCGCTTGCGCGCCCTTGAGGGCGTCGTCCATCACCCCCGCGGGGTTGCGGCCGGTGCGGGCCATCTCGCGGATCGACTGCTGGGGGAAGATCGGCTCGATCCCTTGTCCCGAGCGTCGCATTGCCTCGACGTGTCCCGGAGTGGCCAGGCCGATCCGGTCGCCGAAGCCGAAACTCGGGCTCAGGCCCAGGGGGACGCAGACGGGTCTGTCGGAGGGGGTCAGAGGCATCAGCGGAGAACTCCAGGGCAGGTTTTTGCCTGTTCGCGACGGTCAGTCGATCTCGACAATCGCCTTGATGACACCGGTTTCGGGCTTGGTGTAGGACGGGAAGAGGTCGGGAAGGTCGTCGAACTTGGCGCGATGGGTGATCCAGGGCTTGGTGTCGATCCGGCCGTCTTCGATGAGCCCGATGATCCGGGTGAAGTCGCCCGGCAGGGCGTTGCGCGAGCAGAGGAGCGTTCCCTCTGGGCGGTGGAAAGTCGTGTGCCGGAAGTGGACTTCCTCGGTCGTGATCCCGACGTAAACGAGCCTCCCAGTGGGAGCCACATATCCGAATGCGGACGACATTGAGGCGGTCGAGCCGGTGGCGTCGATGACGACGTCGGGCAAGGCCCCGTCGGTGAGGTCGCGGAGGTCTTGGTCGAGGTGGTCAGAGGGGGTGAGGGTGTGCTCGACTCCCATCACGTCTCGGCAGAATTTGAGCCGCTGTTCGTTCGTGTCGAGCACGATCGTCTTCGCGCCCGCGAGCTTGACGAACTGGAGGGTCGAGAGCCCGATTGGACCCGCGCCAACGATCAGACAAGGCTCGCCCGGCTGGAGGCCGCTACGATTGACGGCGTGGCAGCCGATCGCGAGGGTCTCGACCAGGGCGAGCTGATCGAAGGTGAGCTTGGTCGACGGGTGGAGCTTCTCGGCGCGGACGAGGAACCGCTCGCAGAGGCCGCCGTCGACCATGACGCCGATCACGTCGAGCTTCGCGCAGCAGTTGCCCGCCCCTTTGCGGCAGGCGTGGCACTGGCCGCAATTCATATAAGGCTCGACCGAGCAGCGGTCTCCGGGCCTGACGTTCTCGACCCCCGGGCCGACTTCGAGAACCTCGACCCCCAGCTCGTGCCCTGGAATTCGCGGATACTTGAAGAAGGGCATCTTGCCGAGATAACCGCTGATGTCGGTTCCGCAGATCCCGACGCGGTGGACGCGGACGAGGGCCTGGCCGGGGCCGGGGGCCTCGGGTTCGTCGATGTCGAGGCGGCGGAACTGCTTGGGCGCTTCGAGTTGGATCGCTTTCACGGTGTGATCACTCGCCTCAAGGGGTGGTCGGCATCGGGTCGTTGTTCTCGGGACGACCTTCGATATAAAACCAGTCGTGAATCGGTTCGAGGATCGCCTGGACCTCGGCGATGAGCGTTTCGTCGTAAGGACCGTCGGCCCACTCGACCCACTTGCGGACGTTCTCGGGGTTGGCCGAGCCGACGACGCAGGTGGCCATGTCGGGGTTTGCCAGCGAGAACTGAAGCGCGAGCTGCGCGATGTCGACGCCCTTCTTCGCGCAGTGCTCGGCGGCCTTGCGGGCGGTCTCGCGAACGAACGGGGTCGCCTTGTGCCAGGGGGGGAGCGTGGCGTTGGTGAGCAACCGCGCCGAGAAAGGCGCGGCGTTCATGATGCCGACGCCCTTCTCTTTGAGATAGGGGACCAGGCCCGCCAGCATCGTGTTCTGGAGGGTGTAATGGTTATAGGAGAGTACCACGTCAAGATTCGCTTGGTCGAGGACGTAGCGGAAGATGTTCATTGGATAGCCACTGATCCCGATGAAGCGCACCTTCCCTTCCTGGCGCACCTTTTCGAGCGCAGGGAGGGTCTCCTGGATGATCTGTGACATCTCGACGAATTCGATGTCGTGACAGAGCAGGATATCGAGATAATCGACGCCCATCCGGTGCAGGCTGACGTCGACACTCTCGACGACGCGCCGGGCGGAGAAGTCGAAGTGACTGCTGTCATAGCGGCCGAGCTTGGTGCCGAGGTAATAGCGGTCGCGCGGGATGCCTCGGAGCGCGACGCCGAGGAGCACCTCGCTCATCCCCCGGCCGTAGAATGGCGAGGTGTCGATGAAGTTCATCCCCAGGTCAAGCGCGACGTGGACCGAGCGGATCGCCTCCTGGATGTCGACCGAGCGGAACTCTGCGCCAAGCGACGAGGCCCCGTAACTCAGCCAGGAGAGGTCTAGCCCCGTGCGACCCAGCGGTCGGAATTGCATCCCGGTCTCTCCTGAAATGGTAGGAACGCCGCGCGAATCGTGACATCTTATCGACCGGTCGCGGCGATGCCACCCGAGCCTCGCGGAAAATCGCCGGGGCTCACGGCGTCGGCCGACCGAAATGCGTGTCAGCGAAGGCGCGGAAGACTTGCCAGTCTTCGCGGCCCATCGAGTGCTTGCCGGGCCGGATGTGGTAGCCGAGCCGGGTGTCAACCAGCACGCCGGTCGCGGGCATCTCCTTCACTCCAAGCCCTTCGACGCCGAGGAGCCGATAGACCGGATCGGCGGCGAGGAGGGCCTGGAACTGGCCCGAGGGGTTGGCCCACTGGTCGCCGATGGCGTTGGTCAAGAGCACCGGTCGCGGGGCACACAGCGCGATCAGGCCGTTCTGGTCGAAGGGGAGGTGGTCGGTCTGGGTGTTGAAGGTCTTGAACTCGCCGCAGAACCAGTGCGGGAAGCGGTCGTTGATCTGTTTGGCCGACTCGCCGACCGTCCCGCGACTTGGGGCCGTGCCGCCGCACCCCGCCTGGTGCGGAATCACCAGGGCAACCCGTTCGTCGAACGCCCCCGCGAGAATCGCCGCCTTGCCGAGCCGCGAGTGGCCGACGATCGCGATCTTGGTCCTGTCGATATCCGAATCGCTCACGAGATAGTCGACAGCCCGCGAGAGGCCCCAGGCCCATGCGGCGACCGCTCCCCAGTCGTTCGGGCCAGGCTTGCCAAAGAGCGGGAAGACGCCGTCGGCGAGGCCGGGATGGTCGGGAGCCACGTCGCCGCAATAGAATGTCGCGATGGCATATCCCTTATCAATCGACGTTTCGATGTCCCAGACGTCGGCGTCGAGGCCCCTCGCGGCCTCGGTCGCGCGGTTGTCCTTGCAGCCGGGGGCCTTGTCGGGCATCCAGGCCGTCGAGAGGCGGACCGCCGGGTCTTTCGTGGCGGTGTGATTGCCGTAGAAGTTTGTTCCCAGAAACACCGGGGCCGGCCCCGTCCGCCGATTCGGGACGACCAGCAGCAGGTGAATCTTCAGCCCACCATCTGGCCCCACGCCGATTGCGACCTCCTTCGTGGTCGCCTTGCCTCCCAACGAATTCGGGTCGGTCCGTTCGATCGACCAGAGGGAACCTGGGTGGGGCGCTTTCCCGTACATATAATGCTCAAAGAGCGACTTCAACTCGCCTCGACGTGATTTCGTCCACCCTTCGGCCGTGGTCACCCGTTGGCCGTCAAGTCGGACGAGAGGGTCGGGCAACTCGGGCCGAGACGGCAGGCGAGAGGCGTCGGGGAACTCGCCCGGGCTCGCCGCCATGAAGAGGAGTGCCAACAGCGGGGCAATCCGTCGGAGAGGGCGGTTCATCGTTCAGGGCTCCAGGGTCGAAGTCGCCAGCGATTACGACGAGATAGACCTGTGATTGTAGTGGATTTTCCCCTGCCAACTTCGAAAAAAGTCGCCCGTAGTGAAAAATCCTCTTGCTGAAACTAGAGTAAGTCGATTAGGTTGGTTGAGATTAGTGTGCGTCGAGTCCAATACCGTCTCGATAGAGTTCGGCCGATCAGATAAAAGTCAGAGTCTCAATCTCGACTAAATCGATCGAATAAGAGCGAGTTCGGGAACGGCGGCCCATTCTTCCGAAGAAACGAGGAAACGATGTTCACGAGTTGGTACAAGTCGCGGCTGAAGGCAAGGGGAGGGGCGAACCCCGAGGTGGGTCGCAGTGTCAGCACGGAGGGCTCGACGAAACGGCAGGCGAGCGAAGCCCGGTTCGAGGCTGAGGATCAGGATCCGATCTTCGAGGGCGGGGGGCAGGTCTTGCTCCACCGATCTTACTGGGAGAAGGCTGGATGGGGCGTGGCCATCATGGTGGCCCTGCTCGTCGCACCGTGCGAGGTGATTTCCTCATGTGTTTAAATCGATCCGAATTGGCCCATTTGTCGCGCCCCCGATCGAGCGACCGCCGGGGGCACCCCTCCTGAGACGAGACGCATCTCGATCCGAAAGAGTCCTATGAACACGCAGACTTTTCCCACGGAGATCGGATGGCCGCCGGCGCGGCTGTCTCAGGGCGACCCTCCTCCTTTGGCCGCACGTCGGTCCAAGGCACGACTGACGCGACGGCCGTCGCCGTGCGAGCGACGCCTTGAGGGAGCGGCCTGCGCGTTGGCGTTCAGCCCGGACGGGTCGACGTTCGCGGTCGGTGCGTGGGGGCGGCCGGTCCGGCTCCGTCGAGTCGATGATGGCGGCGAGGTCCGCACCTTTTCGGGACATTCGAGCCGGACGCTGGCCTTGGCCTTCTCGCCTGACGGCCGCACGCTCGCCTCGGCCGGTGCCGACGGCCGAGTGAGGCTCTGGGATCTGGGCCGCGAGGTCGCGCGACGCGAACTGGTCGGCCACGAGGGCGAGGCGTTGGCCTTAGCCTACTCGCCCGACGGCCGTCTGCTCGCCTCGGCCGGTGCCGACGGCGTCGCGCGGCTCTGGGAGGCCGACACTGGCCGGCTGGTCCGCACGTTCGCGGGGTATGGCGGGCCGGTGCTCTCGGTCTCGTTCCGCAGAGAGGGGACGACACTCGCTTGCGGAGGCGGGTTTGGCGGGGCGGTTATGCTCTGGGACGTCGAGACCGGGGCGGAACTCTGATCTGGCCCGGCCTCATGACTCGCCGTCGAACCGGACTTTGGGGAGGGCCTGGATCGCGCCCCGGAGGGTCTGCTCCCATTGGTCCTGGATAGCGATGAGGTCGGGGTCGCGTTCGGAGAACCGGCGCTGTCGGCGGATGCGCAGCTCGTCGCGCCGATAGACGTGCAGGTCGATTGGCGGGCCGACCGTTACGTTCGATCGCATCGTCGAGTCGAGCGAGATCAACGCATAGCGCGCGGCGTCTTCGAGCGACGTGTGATCGTGCCGGTCGCGCGCAGGGGGTTGCCCTGGGGATAGATGAGGTAGAGCGCGTGGGGCTGCCCGCGAATCTGGCCGGCGAGGATGATGTTGACGTTGAACTAATAGTCGTCGTGTTCGAGCGCCGGGCCGTCGATCGCGGCGATCCGGCGGACCTGCTCGCCGACGACCCTCGCGGCGTCATACATCGTCTCCGCCGCTGCCAGCCCGGTGCCAAGTTCGAAGTCTTTGCGGAGCCGCGTCACGATCGACTGGCTGCACGAGAGGCTACCGCTCGTGAGCAGGACGAAGAGCCGCTCGCCCTCTCGGACGAGCGTGTGCATCTAGCGGCAGGTGTTCACCTGGTCGGCACCTGCGTTCGAACGCGAATCCGAGGCGGCGACAAAGCCGTCGTTCGTGGAAATCCCGAGACAATAGGTCATCGTCCGCCATCTCCTTCGTGCCGTTCGTTCGGGATCAATTTTAATCGGGGTGACTCTCGGCGGATCGTTGGGCTTCTCAGCGATGCCGCCTCGGCTTTGCGACGTGGGCCACGGATGCCGCGCCTGCCTTCAAGAAGACGATAACGTTCGACCGGCCGGGGTTGATGTTGGCATCGCCGCCGTATCGGACTTCGAGGTATTTGTTGAGCACCAGGGACCGCGCGACGACCAGCTCGGCCGAGCCGTTCGCCAGCATGCCGACCCTGATAACCCGGCCGTTCGCGAAGAAAGTCACCCGGCCGGAGGGTGCGACGCCTCCCGGCAAAGTCGGCGTGAGGCTCGCCGAGAGGGACACGCCTCCGCCCTGGGCTTGGGCGGCGAGGAGGACGCCGCTGTTCGCCTTGAGGACCATCTCGGCCTGGATTGCCGACGTGCTCGGGCCGAAGTTCCCATCGCCAAGGTAGACCGCGCGGATCGGATGGGGTTGGCCGACGCCGGTCGCGGGGGAGGTGAACGTGGCCCGGCCACCGATGAGGGTCGACTCGCCGAGCAAGGTCGATCCGTCGTAGAAGTCGACCCGGCCGGTCGGCGTGCCGACCCTCGGAGCGTAGACACCGACGGCCGCCGTGTACGTCACCGGCTGGCCGACGACGGCCATCGTCGCGGAGGTGCCAATTTGCGCGAAGGTGCTCGCCGCGGCGATCACCTGATGCGTCACGCCCGATCGTGTTCCCGCGATCTGGTCGTTGCCGTTATAGGCGACCGAGATCGCGTGGTCGCCGGGAGCGAGCAGCGGCGTGGTGAACAGGGTTGCGGTGCCATTATAGGGGATCACCCCCAGCACCTTGTCGCCGTCATAATAGGTGAGGGTGCCGGTCGGTGTCGCCGTGCTGGGAGCGTTGATGAAGACGCCGGCATCGAAGCTCAAAGGCTGGCCATAGGTCTGGGTCGCGGGCTGGATGGCGTTGGGATCGGCTGCGATGATGGTGCTGGATGCCTTGTCGACGTGGTGTCCGAACAGGTAGTCGGGGTTCGAGCCTGGAGAGTAATGGTCGTCGCCGCTGTAGGAGACCCTGAGACCGGAGTCGCCCATCGGCAGGTTCCGTGTGCTCAAGGTGGCCGTGCCGTTCACCACCGGGGCCGTGCCGATCACCGTGCGAGTGGATCGAGGGCCATACGTCGTCGCGTAAAACGTCACCGTGCCGGTCGGAGCGAAGGCGGTCTGGCCGGGCACTCCGGGGAGCACTGAGACCGTGACATCGACATTCTCCCCGTAAACGCTATTCTGCGACGACGCCTTGTATTCGAGGGCCGACGCCTCTTTGACGACTTCGGTGAAGACGGGGGAGACGCTGGGATTCTTGGACGCATCGCCGCTATAGACCGCCGTGATCGCGTGCGGGCCGACGGAGAGGTTCGACGTGCTGAAGCTCAAGTTGGCCAGGTCGGTCCCGCCGTCGATGGGGATGGTCTGGAGTGCGGTCGTCCCGTCGAGGAAGGTCAAGGTCCCGGTCGGGCTGCCAGGTGTGCCGAGCGTCGTCATGATATTTGCGGTGAGAGTGACGACCGACGTGCCGTACGGTGTCCCCTGCTCCGAGCCCCCGACCCGGATGCCTGTGGCATCCTTGGCGTTCTCACGCGGCTGCAAGACAAGCTGCGTCAGGGATGACGACACGACCGCCGTACTGCCCGTGACGCCCGAGTCGTAGACGGCTGTGATCGCGTCGAGTCCGACCGGGAGGGCTGTCGTGGTGATCGACGCCGCGCCCAGGTCGAGGTTTGCGGTCCCCAGGACGATCGACCCTTGCTTGAACGTGACCGTCCCGCCCGAGGCCGAGAAATTCCCCGGTGGCGTGGAGAGGGTGGCGAGGATCGAGACCGAATTGCCGACAGTTGTCGGGTTGGTGAGGCTCCGCAAGGTAAGGGTCGGCTCGAAGTTCCCGACGACGGACGAGAGAACGACCCGAGATTCGAGCGGTTCGAAGCTCGGCCCGGATCGGAAGGCCCGTCGCGGACGGCCGGCAGCGGGCTTGCGTAGAAGTCGGTGAACCATTGGTGTGAATCCATTCAGGGGGGATCGGGAGGCCGTCGGCACCGACCTTTTCGGGAGCGCTCGCCCGGAATCCGTCGAAATGAGAGACGGTGGGGCGACACCCATGCACCCTCTCTAAAATATCGACGTTTGCGCGCGCGGACTGGAGCGGGGAGGTCAGTCTCATTCCCGTTCCGGCGAGCGGTACGTGTTTAGCGGGGTCGGTGGGCACGCTGTGCGGACCGTCTTCGATTTCGAGTGCCCCGCGATGGATGATCCACACCGCAGACCCTTCGCAAATAGGGGGCTGAACAGGCTCAACACATACGACTCGGGAGCGTCGGAACGAGGGGGATTTCGGGACCGACGTTCCAGGTCTCGACACCGATGTTCCCCTTTTGATACCCTTTGACACCTCTTCGAACTTCAGCCCCTCGGAGACCCGATGTATATCCGAATCGGCTACGATATTTCCTTCGACGTTCCCGCGACGACCTCGTTTCTGATGCTCCTCCGCGTCCATCCGAGCGTAGAGCCTGAGCTCGTGCGGCCCGAGGTCCCGACGATCGGGCCGGGGCTGGCCGTCACCGAGCATCTCGACGAGTTTGGCAACCGCGCTATGCGGGTGCTGGTCCCGCCGGGAAGGCTAAGGCTGACTAACGACGCGGTCGTGAAAGTCGACGGTCTCCCCGACCCGGTCGTGCCCGACGCTGTCCAGCATTGGGTGTCAGACCTTCCCGACGACGTACTCCCGTTCCTGCTCGCCAGTCGCTATTGCGAGGTCGACCGCCTGGGCGACGTCGCCTGGAGCGTCGTCAGCGCCGCGCCGATGGGCTGGGCGCGGGTGCAGGCGATCTGCGACTGGGTCAATCACCACCTCACCTTTGACACCACCTACGCCCGTCCCACCAAGACCGCCTTCGATGCCTACGCCGAGGCCCGGGGCGTCTGCCGAGACTTCGCCCACCTGGCGATCACCCTCTGCCGATGCGTCAACATTCCCGCGCGCTATGCGACCGGCTATCTCGGCGATATCGGCGTCGAGGTCGTCCCCTACCCGATGGACTTCAGCGCCTGGTTCGAGGTCTATCTCAGCGGGCGCTGGCATACCTTCGACGCCCGCCACAACATCCCCCGAATCGGCCGGGTCGTGATGGCTCGCGGTCGAGACGCTGTCGACGGCGCGCTCACCACCGCCTTCGGCTCCCCCTTCCTCGCAAGCTTTCAGGTCTGGACCGACGAAGTCTCGGAACCGGCCTTGGTCGAATAAACTCGTCGTACGGCTCGTCGATAGAACGGGGATCGACACTCCGTTCTATCGAGGACCAACGATGACCACCTCTGTCTTAATGGTGGCTGGATTCGCCTGCGCGCAGTTCGGCCCACCGGCTAATCCGGTCCCCGAGAACCTGGCCCGAGCCGTCGGCAAACCGGCCGAGAGCCGGATCGCAGCCGTGACCATCTATCAAGGTCAGGCTCTCGTCACCCGCGATGTGAGCGTGCCCGCCGGCGAGGGAACCGTCGAACTGGTCGTCTCTCCCCTGCCCTCGCAGGCGGTTGACAGCTCGCTCTATGCCGAGGGGACCGACGGCCTTCGCGTTCTCAGCGCCCGGACCCGAACCCACGCTGTCAAGGACGACACGCGTGGCGAGGTTCGGGCCAAGGAAGAGCAGATCAAGAAGCTCCAGGCCGAGGCCAAGCGATTCCAGAAGCAGCTGAGCGTCCAGGAGCACGACGTCCAGTATCTTCAGAAGCTCGAAGGCTTCACCGGCACGTCGCTCAACGCCCTGACCGAGAAGGGGCGGCTCGACAGCGAGGCGGTCGTCGAACTCAGCGCGTTCATCATGGAAGGCCGCGCCACCCGGGCGAAGGCCGAGACCGAGCTTGCCGAGCAGTTGCAGGCCAACGCCGAGGCGATCGAGTTCGCCCATAGGCAGCTCGCCGACCTCGCGCTCGGGTCGAGCCGAACCGAGCGCGATGCCGTGGTCGTCGTCCAGCGAGTGAAGCCCGAGGCCGGCACCGTGCGGCTCGGATACCTCGTCGGCTCCGCGAGCTGGGAGCCGCGCTATCGTCTCCGGGGCACCGCCGACAACGCACCCGTCCGCCTCGAATACCTCGCCGCCGTGACCCAGCTCTCGGGCGAAGACTGGACGAACGCCAAAGTCACCCTCTCGACCGCGCGACCGTCGCTCGACGCCGCGCCGCCCGACCTGCTGCCTCTTAAGATGACCGTCAACGGCCTCGCCAGGGCCGAGCCGATCGAGGCGAATGACGAGAGGTCGCAGAGGATCGTCGCCGAGTTGGAGAAGACCCTGACGTTGTCGTTCCCGAGTCCGACCCCGCTCGACGACATCATCAAGTTTATTCGGGGCCACACCAAGACCACGGCCTTTCCCGATGGCATCCCGATTTACCTCGACCCTATTTTGTTGCAGGAGGCCGAGAAGACTCCCGCGTCGAACGTGACTATGAACCTTGACCAGGTTCCCTTGAAGACCTCGTTGCGGCTGCTGCTGTCGCAGGTTGGTCTCGACTACCGTGTCGCCAACGGTGTGCTGTTGATCGTGTCGGCCGGCTCAGACACCCCTCTATCTGACCTCGGCATGGTTCCCCGGTCGGTCCCCGAAGACGATCCGATGCCCCGGCCTGACGCGATCCTCAATCACGAGGCGGCGAGCGGCCAGGCCGCCGAGCTTCGCGTCTCCGATGCGCCCGACGCGGCACCGTCGATGTCCGAGAACGACGCGCCGAGCGTCACCTTCGCGATCGCGGGACGACTCGATATTCCCTCGCGCCGAGACCCGCAACTGCTCGAAGTCGCCCGCGTCGAGCTTCCGGCCGAATATTATGCCAAGGCCGTGCCCGTGCTCACCCCTCGTGTCTATCGGCTGGCCAAGCTGACCAACAAGAGCGACCTCGTGCTCCTTCCCGGCGAGGCGATGGTCTACGTCGGCGGCGATTTCGTCGGCCGGATGCGGCTGCCCCTGGTGGCGACCGGCGAGCCATTTGTTGCCGGATTCGGCGTCGACACCCAGATCCAGGCCAGCCGTCGCCTGCTCAGCAAGGTCCGGACGGTTCAGGGAGGAAATCAGATCTTTACCTATGAATTTCGGATCGGCCTGCGGAACTACCGCCCCGGCCCGGTCAAGGTGCAGCTCTGGGACCGCCTGCCGAGGGGGGCCGACGAGTCGGTTTCGGTCAAGCTGGTGAAGTCGTCGGCCGAACTCAGCACCGACCCGCTCTATCTCCGTACGGCCCGGATGGACAATCTTCTGCGCTGGGATATCGACGTGCCGCCGGGAACGATCGGTGAGAAGACGTTGTACCTGAACTACGAGTTCCGCCTCGAATACGCCCGAGACCTCCCCCAACCCCGCTTCGACTCCGGCGGCCTCCGCGAAGCCCCGATCGGTGGCGGAGCGATGGGCGGCGGCATGGGCGGGATGGGCGGCGGCGGGTTCCGATAATTGAATGCGACGTGCGATGAGGCCCTTGCCCCGGACGTGAGTCAGAACTCAGCATTGCCTGGGGTCCGGGGGAATGGGATCACGTCGCGGATGTTGGCCATGCCGGTCGCGTAGATGATCGTGCGTTCAAATCCGAGGCCGAAGCCCGCGTGGGGGACGGTACCGAAGCGGCGGAGGTCGCGATACCAGGAGTATTCGTCCTTCGAGAGGCCGACCTCATCGAGCCTGGCGTCGAGCACGTCGAGCCGCTCCTCACGCTGCGAGCCGCCGATGATCTCGCCGATGCCGGGTGCGAGAACGTCCATTGCGGCGACCGTCCGGCCATCGTCGTTGAGACGCATGTAGAAGGCTTTGATCTCTTTCGGATAGTTCATCACCACCACGGGACGGCCGACGAGCGTCTCGGTCAGATATCGCTCGTGCTCCGACTGGAGGTCAATGCCCCAGCTCACCGGGAAGTCAAACTTGACGCCCTTCGCAACCGCCGCTTCGAGCGCCTTGATCGCGTCGGTGTAGTCCATCCGCTCGAAGCTGGCGGCGATGAACGTTTCGAGGCGGTGGATGCAATCTTTGTCGATATGCTGGGCGAAGAACGCCATGTCGTCGGGCCGTTCTTCGAGCACGGCCTTGAAGAGATATTTGAGGAACGACTCGGCGAGGTCGGCGTCGTCGGAGAGGTCTGCAAAGGCGATCTCGGGCTCGATCATCCAGAATTCGGCAAGGTGCCGCGTCGTGTTCGAATTCTCGGCGCGGAAGGTCGGGCCGAAGGTGTAGACCCGGCTCATGGCCATGCAATACGCTTCGACGTTGAGCTGACCCGAGACGGTCAGGCTTGTGGCGCGGCCGAAGAAGTCAGCCGAGAAATCGACCTTGCCGTGCTCGTCGCGCGGCGGGTTGGCGAGGTCGAGCGTCGAGACGCGGAACATCGCGCCCGCCCCCTCGGCGTCGCTGGTGGTGATGATCGGCGTGTGAATCCAGAAGAAGCCATGCTCGTGAAAGTAACGATGCACCGCCATCGACAGACAGTCGCGCACTCGGGCCACCGCGCCGAAGGTGTTGGTCCGGGGTCGCAGATGGGCAACCGTCCGCAAGTGCTCGAACGAATGCCGCTTGGCCGAGACCGGGTAATGGTCGGGATTCTCGACCATCCCGAGCACCTCGACCCGATCGGCATGGACCTCGAACCGCTGCCCCTTGCCCAGCGACTCAACAAGCTTCCCCGTTGCCCTGACGGCGCAGTGGGTGGTCAGGTGGAGAATCTGTTCCTGATAGTTGGCCAGGCTCGACTCGGCGACAACCTGGATCGGATCGAAGCACGAACCATCGTGAATTTGAAGGAACGAGAGCCCGGCCTTCGAGTCGCGCCTTGTCCGAATCCACCCCTCGACCGTGACCTCGTCCCCGACGCCCGCGCGGCCCGCCAAGATCTCCTTGATCGTCAGACTGGTCATGCCACCCTCCCCGGCCGTCGGCTGTATGCGTCTCGCCCGGAGATTATGCCGGGTTATACTCGTCCAGGCAATCTCCCGATAAGTTGGGCCTTGGCCCGCCTTGTGCCTGAACCCCACACCCGTTGGCCGGAAACCCCTCGACATGCCCGACCCATCCCCCGCCGTGCTCGTGACCGACTTCGACGGAACGCTCACGCGGCACGACTTCTATCAACTTGTGATCGACGAGTTGCTACCGCCGGGCACCCCCAACTTCTGGTCGCGGTATGTCGCCGGGAAGGTCACGCATTTTGAGGCCCTCCGGCTCACCTTCGCCGCCGCCTCGCCCGGGGAAGCCACGCTCGCGGCCCTGGCCGATCGGATGGGACTCGAACCGGCGCTTGCCGACGAGATCGTGGCCCTCCGCAACCACGGCTGGCAAGTCGTCGTCGCCTCAGCCGGCTGCCTCTGGTATATCCGCCGACTGCTCGAAGCCGCTGGCGTATCGCTCGAAGTCCACGCCAACCCGGGCCGGATCGAGGACGGTCACCTCGCGATGTCGCTCCCGATCGACTCTCCCTTCTACTCCCCCGAGACCGGCATCGACAAATCTGCCGTCGTCCGCCAATCGCTCCAATCCGGCCACCCCGTCGCCTTCGCCGGAGACGGCCCCCCCGACCTCGCCCCCGCCCTGCTCGTCCCGCCCGATCTTCGGTTCGCACGCGGCTACCTCGCCGCCGAACTCACCCGCCGCAACGAGTCTTTCCGGCCGTTCGACCGATGGTCCGAGGTGTCGCGAGCCCTCTGCGACCGTTGAACCTGACGACGCCTTCGTCGTGCGACAGAGAGTTATGGCGAGACCAACCGTGACAAACATTCCACCCAGGTCGAGCGACGCCGGATCGACGTCGGCTATTCTATTAACTCCTCGGTTACGCGACCCCGGGGGGGTGTGCATAACCGAGGAGTCGCCCAGCACGAGGTGAGCCCTTTATCAGGACTCAGGCCATCGGTACGATCTTGCCGAGAAGCTGGAAGCTCTCGTTATAAGCGGGTGCCAGCGTGCCGTTCTTGTTGGTGTTGTTACCGTTGATGACGTCGGAGACGCGGTGCCAGTGTGGGTCAAAGGGATTGGTGTGAATCCAGGCCTGGCGATCGCCCGTCGTGATCGGGTTGGTCTTGCCCCCGACCCAGTAATAGCTTCCCTTCGACGTGTCCACGGTCACCGCGAGGAAGTAATGGTTGAGTTGCCCCGTCCCCGGATTCGCGACGGGAGAAAGAGTGATCGGGTTCTTCAGCCTGATGTCGATCTGGCGGAGCTGGCCCGTCAGGCCGGGGCCGACCGCTCCCTCCTGGGATGCAGGGCCGGGCGTGATCGTCTGAGCCACGGTGAATCGGCCTATGACCCGCGATTGGAACGTCAGCGTCTTGTTCATGCTGTCGAACAACACGAACTGGTTATCCGCAGGGCCGTTGGCCCGCACCGTCGGCGGCGTGACCGTTGGGTCTGAGTTGAACGGATATGTCTGGTAGAGCTGGACGTTGACGTCGGTGATGCGGGCTCGGGCATTGGAAAACAGGCCGTCGATCTTGATCTCCCGCAGCGAAAACGCCGGGGCGGTCGCACTCGTGAAGAAGAAGTCATCCGCAGCCTGCGACGGGATCGCGCCGTTGTTCTGCGAGCTGATGGCGATGGCCGGGTTTGGCGAGAGAGTGTTCCAAAGGACCGTCTGGGCTTGATGGCCGTGGTTCCCGCCGTCTCGATGACAGTGATGGACCTCGACTGGGGGCTGCGCCATGTCGGTCGATCGCACCGACCCACCCAGAGAACCGATGTGGCTCATAAGCGACCGCGTCTCCAACGGCTGAACCTCAGGTGAGGTCGACGATCCGCGACGACGCTTGGAGGTCGAATGCTTCGGCAGGAGGCGAGGCATCTTCGGCGAAAGCGAGAACATGGTCTGCATCTCCAGACAAATCGAGTAATGATCGAATTAAGAACGATAAAAGGGGTTAAGTGGACAATCGATAGTCGTCGATGAGTGCAGTTGGGTGCAGGAGGCATCGGTTAGATAGTCGTTGATATATCGCCTCAAAAGTCCCCCGGATTGTTGACACTTATTCACCAGGTGTCATCCACTACGGAACTCTTAAATAAATGTCGAGTCGGCTTGAAAGTGCTGCCCCGGTATCTTGTAGGCGGGGTGGCCATGGTCGTCCAGGAGCTAAATTCCAGAGGATAATCATGCCAGATTGATGGTGCCGTCTTGCGAGCCACCCTCCGCCATGGCGCACGCGGCGGCGACGGGGTGCGTGAGGTGCATTGCAACACATATGCAGGGGACGGGGCTGCGGAACTTCCTCCGCCCGTTCCGGGGCGTGAGCAAGTGGTACCTGGCCAGCTTCGAGTGGGCGAACAACCTCAAGCGGGCCACCGACGCGTTCCTGGGCCCACTCCTCAGCGCACCGCACTCCACCGATCAGGCGTCATGAGCCATAGAGTTCATAGAAATAAGCTCGGCTCGAACTCCCGCCACCAGGTTTCGGCGAGAGGGTGGTCCCACTCGGCGGCGGAGGCGCAGGCGGCGAGGGCGGTTTCAAGGCTCGCGGCGTCGGGAAAGCGGTCGTCGCGGAGCTTTGAGAGGCAGCGGAGGATGATGCGTTCGAGGTCAATGGGGATGTCGGGGCGGTGGATCGAGGGGGGCTCGACGGGCTCGTGGGCGTGTGCGGCCATCACGCCGAATCGGGTCTCGCGCTCGAACGGCGGGCGGCCGGTGAGGAGGGCGTAGGCGACACCTCCCAGCGCGTAGATGTCGATCCGGTGGTCGATATCGGCCTTGCCCATCGCCTGCTCGGGGGCCATGTAGAGGGCGGTGCCCTGGACCGTATGCTCCCGGGTGATCGCCTGCGAGTCGTCGGCTTCAGAGACGACCTTGACGAGGCCGAAGTCGAGAAGCTTGGTCACGTCGTACCGCCCGCCCCGTTGCGCCGCGAAGATGTTCGCGGGCTTGAGATCGCGATGGATCAGCCCCGAGGCGTGGGCCTCGGCGAGCGCCCCGCAGGCCTGACGGAGCAGGAAGATCACTCGACCGAAAGGCATCGGCCCGTGGCGTTCGACGAGGTCGTCGAGGCTCAAGCCGGGGAGGAATTCCATCACGTAATAAAACGTGCCGTCGTCGGTGCGGCCGTAGTCGTAGATCTCGACCGTGTTCGGGTGCGAGAGCCGGGCCGTCGCCTCCACTTCCTGGGTGAACCGGGCGATCGTTCGAGGGTCGGACGCCTTGTCGTCGCGGATCAGTTTGAGGGCACAGGGACGCTTCATCATCCGGTGCTCGGCGAGATAGACATCTCCCATCCCGCCCGTCCCGATCTGCGAGACGAGCCGATACTGATTCAACCGCCTCGCCTCGAACGCCTCGACGCGCAAGGCACTAAGCACATGAGTGCCGTAGATTGACAGGAACGAGGCGACGAGCATGAACAGGACATTTTCCGAGATCAACTCGCGGGTCGCCACCTCGGTGAGCGAGCGGAAGACCTCGGGGTGAGACACCATGACGACCAGCTTCGTGACCAGCGGGGTCGCCGCGATCGCGAGCACGACCTTGGCCGCCGATCGCCAGGTGTTGGGGATAAGCATGGCATAGGTAAACATCAATAAAATCGTAACGATCAGCCCCCCTCGCACGGTCGCGAGCGAGTCGAACCCACTCGAGGGGTCGGCGGTGAGCGAGAAGAACTCTCGGATCGCGACATAGACGACCATCAATCCGAAGATCGCGAACTCGATCACGGTGAGCTGTCGCGGCAAGATCGGCCGTGGCCCGCACAGGAAAGCCAGCGCCACGGCAATTCCGGCCATGATCGCGATGTTGAGCGGCCAGAGGTCGGGCGTGGCGAACGTGAGCCGCCAGGCGAGGAAGAGGCCGAGCGACGCGATCAGAAAGATCGCTGCGGCGCGGAGCCGGACCCGTCGGAGCGCGTTCGTCTCGTCCGAGAGATGCGGCCCGTTCCCCTCGACCAAGGCGACCCCTTTTAATCGCGCGCGGAACTGCTGGGTTGTGGTTGCCCGCCAGGCCACCTCTGCGAGGGGCGGCAGGAGCACCTGGGTCGTGTCCGAGTCTCCGGTCATGGGCATCGTCGTTTCGGGGAACGAAGTCGGAAGGCGAGGAGACGTGCGCCTCTTGCCTTCCGACCGAGGCTAACGCCGATCGATCTTATTTGGCGACGCTGATGTGGTCTTTGATATGACCGAAGATGCCCTGCTTGATGCCCTCAACCTTCATGATGTCCTCGACCGACTCGAACGGCCGTTCCTTGATAATCGCGGCGGAGCGGACGGGGCCAATGCCGGGAAGTTCCTGGAGTTCCTCGGCCGTCGCGGTGTTGATGTTGATCTTTCGACCGGCCGCGAGGGCGTCTTTCTTCTTCGTGAGGTGCTGTGGGTCTTCCTCGTGGGCGGCCTCGGCCGCCGCCGCCTTCTTGGTCGCGGTCTTGGTCGCGGTCTTGGGCATCGCCTCCTTGGTGGTCGTCGTCTTCGTGATCGTCTCGCCCACGGTCACATGCGGGGCCAACTCGGCATAGGTGGCGGCCGAGATCCCCTTGAGTGCCTTGAGTTCGTTGACGGTCTTGAACGGCCGGGCCTTGACGATCTCCGCCGCCCGCGCGGGCCCGATCCCGGGCAACTCTTCAAGCTCGGAGACGGTGGCGGTGTTGAGGTCAACTTTCGCTGCGGCCTTCTTGGTCGTCGTGGTCGTGGTCGTAGACTTGGTGGCCTGGGCCTGCACCTGGGCGGTTAGCGCGAGCGACAGCATCAGTCCCAGGGCGATTCGGACGAGAGCGGAACGCATCAATAAGTCTCCGATAAATAAAGACGAGGTTGAAATCCCAGCCTCCATTCTATCCGGTAGGGAACGACTTATCGCACGGGAAATCGGCGAAAATGTGGACCCGACACCAGACGGGCGTTACACTCGGCGATGCCGTCGGCACAGGCGGCCTCCCACCACCCGTCCTCCTCGGAATCGAGAGTGCGTGATGCGACGACGACGGCCCGGCCTGCTCACGCGAATCTCCCTGGCGGTCGTCGGCCTCGGCCTGGTCGCGACGGCCGTCGAGGCGGCCCCGTTCGACGTGCGGCTCCGATCCCGTGTCGATGCTCCCGGCCTGCCCGGTCGGCTCGCAATCGTCGAGAAGCCCGAGGCGTGGAACCCGGCTGAGACCGCGATCATCGTCTGCGACATGTGGGATCTCCACCACTGCCTCAACGCCGTCAAGCGAGGCGGCGAACTCGCCCCGACGATGGACCGCGTGCTCAAGGCCGCGCGTGACCGGGGGTCGGTCATCATCCATGCCCCGAGCGAATGCACCGCCGCTTATGCCGAACACCCCGCCCGCAAACAGGCCATCGAGACCCCTCGGTCGAAGAGCGTGCCGGACGAGATCGGCAAGTGGTGCTATAAGATCCCGTCGGAAGAGAAGGGGAAATACCCGATCGACCAGACTGATGGCGGCGAGGATGACGACCTTGCTGAGCACAAGGAATGGGCCTCAAAGCTCGCCGCAATGGGCCGGAACCCCAAGGCCCCGTGGAAGTCTCAGACTGACGCCCTGACGATCGTCGACTCCGACTACATCAGCGACAAGGGTGAGGAGATATGGAGCATCCTCGAAGCCCGCAAGGTCAAGAACGTCGTCCTCCTGGGCGTTCATCTAAACATGTGCGTTCTCGGCCGCCCGTTTGGACTCCGGCAGATGGCCAAGAACGGGATGAACGTCGTCCTGATGCGCGACATGACCGACAC
>JANXSY010000230.1 GCA_025356435.1 Isosphaeraceae bacterium
GGGGGCCTTCCTGGGTGCGCAGTGGACCGGTATAACGATCGGGATGGGTGCTTCGGTGCCCATGGCCTGCATCTCCGGTGTTGAGGTCGGTAAGTACCCTCATTCACCGCGATGCAGGCCCTATCTTTGAAGAGCAAAACAACTTGCAGCCCACGCTCGGATGGTGGAGTTCGGCGAGAAGTGTCGTATGATCCGCGGCCATTCGTTGTCGTAGCGAGGTCGGGATGGCCCCAGAGCGGCTGAGGAGCTTTACGACGCGGAAGTGTTGTAACGAGGGGCACACGGGACTTATCGTGGCTTTGCATTCGCCGTGCGTGCCTCCCCCCGGTCTGGCCGATCTGATCTCGAATCATTAGACTGATATGCTTCGCAGAGGCCGCGGGCGACCCATCCGGGCGACGCGGGCTTGTGGGCCTCGCTATTTCCATCTCACGAGGGGGTTGAACGAACCGCGATGAGCGAACCTACCGCCGATATCGGCCTGATCGGCCTCGCCGTCATGGGCGAAAACCTGGTCCTCAACATGGAAAGCCGCGGCTACACCGTCGCGGTCTTCAATCGGACGACCTCGAAGGTTGACGAGTTCGTCAATGGTCGAGGCAAAGGGAAGAAGCTCGTCGGCACCCATTCGGTCAAGGACCTTGTCGCGTCGCTCAAGCGGCCCCGGAAGATCATGATCATGGTCAAGGCCGGCGCACCGGTCGACGCTGTGATCGACGAATTGGCCCCACTGCTCGAAGCCGGCGATATCCTCATCGACGGCGGCAACACCCACTATCCCGACACCACTCGCCGCACCCGCGCCCTCAAAGAGAAGGGCCTGCTCTTCGTCGGCACCGGCGTCTCGGGAGGCGAGGAGGGGGCGCTCAAGGGTCCGTCGATCATGCCGGGGGGGAATCCCGACGCCTGGCCGCACGTCAAGCCGATCTTCCAGGCAATCGCCGCCAAGGTTGACGACGGCACCCCCTGTTGCGACTGGGTTGGAGCCGAAGGGGCCGGCCACTACGTCAAGATGGTCCACAACGGCATCGAATACGGCGACATGCAGCTCTGCTGCGAAGCCTATCAACTGATGAAAGACCTGCTCGGCATGGACGCGCCGGCGATGAGCGAGGTCTTCGGCCGTTGGAATAAGGGCAAGCTCGATAGCTATCTCGTCGAGATCACCCGCGACATCCTCGCGTTCAAGGACGAGATCACCGGGACGCCGCTCGTCGATCAGATCCTCGATACCGCCGGTCAAAAGGGCACCGGCAAGTGGACCGTGACCTCAGCGCTCGACCTCGGCATCCCGCTCACGCTGATCGGCGAGGCCGTGTTCTCGCGTTGCCTCTCGGCGCAGAAAGACGAGCGCGTCGTCGCCAGCAAGGTGATCCACGGACCGACTCCGACCTTCACCGGCGACAAGCAGGCGTTCATTGACGACATCGAGCAGGCCCTCTATGCCAGCAAGCTCGTGTCCTACGCGCAGGGTTATGCCCTGATGAACGCGATGGCGAAGGATTCGGGCTGGGAGATCAACAACGGCGGCGTCGCGCTGATGTGGCGAGGCGGTTGCATCATCCGTAGCGCCTTCCTCGGCAAGATCAAGGACGCGTTCGACACCAACCCCCAGCTCGCGAACCTGCTGCTCGACCCCTACTTCACCGGCGAGATCACCAAGGCCCAGGCGGGCTGGCGTCGGGTCTGCGCATCAGCGGTGAGCCAGGGCGTCCCCCTGCCCGCGATGACCTCGGCCCTCGCCTACTTCGATGGCTATCGATCGGGCCGACTCCCCGCCAACCTCCTCCAGGCGCAGCGTGACTTCTTCGGGGCGCACACCTACGAGCGGCTCGACAAGCCCCGGGGCGAGTTCTTCCACACCAACTGGACCGGCCGAGGCGGCACGACCTCGTCGAGCACCTATAACGTCTGATTCGATTGTCGATCAGTCGCGGCTCGACTCTCACAATGAGGCCCTATCCTCTGCCTGGATAGGGCTTTTCCCTTTTCGGAGGGCCGCTGGAACCCGTCTCTCAAATGGGAGACTCTGTCTGAGGAGAGGACTGTCCACGTTTCTCGGGTGGCGGTGGTCTGGCAAAAAAAGGTGCCGGCCCATCTCTCCCTCGAAGGAGAAGATGAACCGACACCGGAGGATTCCCGTTGTTCTCGTCGATCAAAAGCCAATGATATTAGGCATCTGTCCGGCAAGCGCCTGAGTGTAAACCGAGCCCTGATACTGGAACGTGCCGTCGTTGTTAACTTGATAGTGCTCGGAGTAGTCCGTCGTCATGGCGAAGGCGGCGGCACCGTAAACGGTCGACGTGAGCGAAGGGATGACCTGAACGGTCACGAAATACCCGTTGCAGTTCGCCTGGACGTTGGTGATAATGCCGAGCCAAAACAAGATAACGCAATTGTTACTGTTGTTGACGGCGGAGAAGTACGTCAACTGATCTTTCGGGACGTCGGTGAAACCGATCAACGTATTGACGATTTGTCTGTAGAGTGATTGTTGAGCTGCCAAGACGATATCGGCATCGAAGTCCACGCAAAAGAGCGGCGTATCATCCTCTGAAATAGGCTCTTGCGGAAGTTCGGCGTGAACCACCTTCAGGAGGCATACGGAGGCCAGGAGGGCCGCCAACATGAAACTCTTGCGCCTGGTCATGATCCGAATTTCCATTTCCGAGCAAATCCGGCCGCCGGGTCGAATTTGAGAGCGCGGCCGGAGGAAGCACGTTCAAACGATCGTCCAACAACGAGATGCTACAGGGTCGCGATCTCCGGCATCTGGCCAGCGCGACCCTCGGGGTCGAAGGAGCCGGTGTACTGGAACGAGCCGTCGTTGTTGACCTGGTATTGCTCGGTATAGTCGCTGTCGACGATGAAGCAACACTGGCCATAGGTGCCTGAGTCGAGCAATGGGACGTACGCGAGCGTGACGAGGTTGCCGTTGCCGTTCGGCTGAACGTTCGAGATGATTCCCTGCCAGGTGGTAATGACGCACCCGTTCGCATTGTTGACGGCGGAATAGTAATTGAGGCGTGCGTTGGGGATGAAGGCGTTTCCGTTGATAGGAAATGGGGTAGTTCGTGGGGTCGAATGCTGCCCATAGTTTTGCACAAATGTTCACAACCCATTGAAATTCCCAGACGGTGGAAGTCCTGCCCCATTCATTGGTGCTCCCTTGGAGTTCAAAGGTGGCTCCGTTTCCGAAAAGGATCTCGGGAGTGGTGCAAACCACCTTTTGGCTCGGTTGGAGCTGGGCAACAGCCGAGCCGATGGTGGCTAGGAACGTGAATAGGGTCAAGGACGAGCAGCGGAGAATTCTCAAGGGTGTGGTTGTGCGAGATGAGGCTTCCCGCGACTTCCGGACGAACCGAGCAACGCCTTGGCGTTCCCTCTCGACGATCCATTTCGACGGATCATCATCCACGGGAAAACCGGGGGATTCCCCAAACCAACAAATCCAGAGCGATTGATCGCTGCCCGAAGCCCATCGAAGTGGCGAAAGTGTCATAACGACGATCAATCGAAAGGACAAAGGAAATGAAAAATTCTGAAGTGTTTTGGTACTATCTAGTTTTAATTTGTCAAAAACTTGGAGTGAGGGGCCATTTTGGCGTGGAACGGTGCCAATGTCGGAAGTCTCACATTCGTCTACCCGCCTCTCGTTCGATCGTCGCGGCTCGAAGATCGGCCACCCCATCTCATCGACCTTGAATAGTGACTTCGGCATTCAGTTCTCGGCCAGCCGCTCGCTCGGTCGAACTGTGATGGCCTTAATTGGAGGGGCCTTCATGGTTTTCGAGCGTCGTCCCGAATCGCCTCTAAAATCCGTTACAGTTAACCTTTAGAGCGGGCCGTTCGATCCCTCCGAACGAACATCGAGCTTGACGTTTTCCCCAAATCGCGAACACTTGCATGACTGTAGTGTCCCCCATTCAAAATCGAGTTGGATTGGTGCCGATGACAAGAGTCATCGGGAAAGTCGTAGGCCGCGAATTGTCAGGCTTGATGATGATGAACACGGGTGAAGAGACGGTCGCTTTCCAGAGGGGGCAGATTGCTACCCTGGAGAGCGAAGACGGATTCCCGGCTGTCGACGACCTGTCTGATACCTCGCTGGCGCAGTATCGACTGCGAAAGGTGATCGGCCGGGGGACGATGGGTCGGGTCTATGAGGCTGAGCATCTCGCGCTCGCTCGTTCGTGTGCGATCAAAGTTTTGAACCCCGGCCTCTTGCTCCGCCAGCCCAAGATGCGCGAGCAGTTCTGGGCCGAGGCCCGGGTCGTCGCGAACCTGGTCCATCCCCATATCGTGACGGTGCATAACCTCGGCAGCGACCGAGGCTACCACTTTATCGAGATGGAGTATGTCCCTGGCGGGATCACGCTTAAGGAGAAGCTCGTCCGCGAAGGGGCGTTCGACCCGATGCGGGCCTCGTCGCTCGTCCATCAGGTCGTCAGCGCTCTCGGCGCAGCCCATCGGGCGGGTCTGGTCCACAGAGACGTCAAGCCGACCAACGTCCTCCTCACGGCGACCGGCCAGGCGAAGCTCGCCGACTTCGGGCTCGTCCGTCGGCTCAGCGAGCACGAGATGGCCGGCGGCAGCGTGGGGGGCACTCCGACCTTCATGGCCCCCGAACTCTTCTCGGGATCGCCAGCCAGCCCCGGCTCTGACCTCTACGCCGTTGGCGTGATGCTCTATTACCTCCTCAGCACCCGCCTGCCATTCGTGGCGGACCAGATCAGCCACCTGGTCCAGCTCCATCGCCAGGAGCCGGTGCCCGACGTGCGGCACCTTGCGAAAGACGTGAGCGACGACCTGGCGGCGATCCTCACGCGATGCCTGGCGAAAGACCCGAAGGACCGTTACGAGAGCGCCGAGCAACTCGAAGAGGTGCTCGAATCGGTGATCGGCCAGATGCTCGACACCGAGAGCCTCGTCCGCGAGAGTGTCGAGGGCCTCGACTGCTTCATCCAGGGCGCGCGGGACCACTATCGCATTCTCTTCAAACTTCCGAATGACCGGCTCCAAGAGGTTTACCTTGAAGTTGGCCACGGTCGCCACATGGAGCGGTTGCTCTCGGTCTTCTCGGTCTGCTGCCCGGCCGAGCCAAAGCATTACGAGTTCGCGCTCAAACTCAACGCCGAACTGACCTACGGGGGCCTCTCGGTCCGCACCGTCAACGGCGTGCCGATGTTCGTCATGTCGCGGACCTATTCGCTGGCGCACGCCGATTCGATCGAGATCCGTGCTGCACTCCGCGAGATCGCCCGCAGGAGCGACTGGGTCGAGCAGCAGCTCACTCACGCCGACATTTACTGATCGCGGCGTGATGGCGAGTCTCCCCACCGCTTCGATATCCTTAAGCGGTTGTCGATCGCCCCGCACGCCCGAGGACACCGCCATGCCTCCGCCCGCCGACGCCTCCGAAGTCGCGAGTCTGGTCCTGGCGATAGTGATCCTGCTCGCGGCGGTCTTCCTGGGGTGGTGGCAGTGGCGTGACTATCGGGTCCGACCGACCGGTCTATCCCGACTCGACGACGACCATTTCGGCCGACAAGACATGCGGCGTGCGCTGGGGACAATCGTCCTTCTCCTGCTCGCGGTCGCACTCTTCGTCGGCGGTCGGATGCCGCATGAGGTGGCCGGCAAGGCCAACCTGAAATTCGTCCAGGTCTGGGCGGGTGCGGCCTTTCTGGTCGTCGTGCTCCTGATCCTGGCAATGCTCGACTGGTTCTCAACCCGCCTCTACGCGACTCGACACCGCGAGCGACTCGCCAAGGAAGGGCTGTCGATCGTCGAGGCCGAACTCCGCATCAAGACAGCCATACGTCGGGCGGAGACGCAGAGCGATCGCGACACAGACGACGCTTGAGACCTTTCGGATCGCCGATGTCGCGACTTCACCGCCCGCTACGATGATCTTCAAAGGGTGAGTATGGGCCGTCGTCGGCCGAATTCGTTTTCCAAGCGCGTGGGGACCGTTATGCGGTCCGTACGGCGGACCGCAATCATGTGCGACTTCGACCTCCTCGGAGTTGATAACGGGGTGGCTCAGCGTTACCGACTCGCAGCCCTAACTATTCAAAACATCGATACTGCATCTACAACACTATCGGTTGACATAAAATGAGAAGGTTCCTACGATTCGGATGAACGATCCGTGAGACCGTGGCCAACGCCTGGTGTTCGACGCTTTGGCCTCACTCCACATACCGACGATTCCGGGAGACTTCTTGATGAAGATCGGCCTACGGGGTTGGATTTCGATCGGTCTGATCGTCGCGGGTCTACTCTCCGCGATGCCGGGGAAGGGATCGACCTGGGCGGGCGAGCCCGACCCGAAGACTTACTGGAATGTCGATGACATCCGGCCCGGGATGAAGGGCAAGGGGCGGACCGTGATGGTCGGCACCAAGCTCGAAGAATTCAGCGCCGAGGTCTTGGGGGTGATGAAGGGGGTTAGCCCCGGTCGGGACATGGTCCTCTGCCGGCTCAAGGGGTGCGACCTCGAACATGCCGGGATCATCCAGGGGATGAGCGGCAGCCCGATCTACATCGACGGCAAACTCCTGGGCGCAGTCGCCTTCGCCTGGGAGTTCGCCAAAGACCCGATCGCGGGGGTGACGCCCTTCTCGCAGATGGTTCAGTACGCCCGGTCGAGCGACCGTCGGGTCGCGGCCGAGGGGATCGAACTCGGCGAACCGCATGCGTTTCTGCTCGACGAACGTCGGGTCGTGAACGGGCTCTCTGGCCTCGACCTCGAACTGGCGCGGCCGGTCGCGGTCGGAGGCGGCGGGCTTGCGGGGATGAAGCCGATCGCGACGCCGATCGCGGCCTCGGGCTTCTCGCCCCGGGCGCTGGCCTTTCTCACGGACCAGTTCGGACCGATCGGCCTCGCACCCCTGGCCGGAGGCGCGGCGACCGACCGGGTCAAGAGAGAGGAAGGGGATAAGCCGCTCGTCCCTGGCTCTCCACTCAGCATCGCGATGGTCACGGGCGACTTCGATATCTCGGGGATCGGCACCGTCACCCACGTCGAGGGGGACCGCGTCTATGGTTTTGGACACCCGATGATGAGCCTGGGGACGTGCCAGTTCCCGATGATGACTGGCTATATTCACACGGTCTATCCTCGGGCCAGCGTGAGTATGAAGATGGGCTCGCCGCTCAGGACGGTTGGAGTGATCGACACCGACGTCTCGACCGGGATCGCCGGTCGGCTCGGCCAGAAGCCCGACATGTTGCCGATGACGGTCAAGGTGACAAACGGGCGGTATTCGGAGTCACAGACCTTCCATGTGCAGATCGTCCGTGAGCCAAACCTGATGCCCACGCTCGTGATGTCGGTGCTCGCCAACGCGATCGACACCGAGGGAGACATGCCTAATGAACTGACCGCGCGGCTGCGAGCGAAGGTGCTGCTCAAGGGCGGCGAGACGATCGAGGTCGACGACGCCATCAGCGGTGCCCGATACTCCGGCCCGATGGGTCCGCAGGCAATGTTTGGCCCAGTGGCGACGATCGTGGCCCTGCTCACCCGCAACGCGATCGGCCCTGTCCGGATTGAGTCGATCGAGGCTCAGGTCGAGATCGCCCGGGGCCGGACGACCGCCTCGATCGAGTCGATCCGCCTGGCCTCCGACCGGCTCGAACCTGGCCAGACCCTCAAGGCCTTGGTCACGGTCAAGCCCTACAAACGCGACCGCGAGACGATCTCCCTCGCCATGAGATTGCCGATCGACCTGCCCGACGGCAACTACGAGGCGATCGTCTGCGACATGGGCAGCAGCCTCCGTCGGCGGCTCCGCAACGACCCGCAACTGCTCGAACCTCGCGATCAGGAAGGCCTGATCCGTCTGGTCCGAAGCCAGACGGAGATCAACCGAAAGTCGCTCAGCCTGCACGTCCAGCGGCCCGACCGCGGGGTGTCGGTCGAGGGTCAGTCGCTGCCGAACCTGCCCGGGAGCGTCCGCGCCGTCTTCTCGACCTCGCGGCAGACGGCCGACCCACAGGTCCGGGCCGACCTCGTGCAGTCTCTGGAGACGGGCTGGGTGATCGAGGGGAGCCAGACCCTACGATTCACGGTGGCCAAGGATAACGGTATCTCCCTCTCCACGCCCCGATGACGACGCGACGAAGGATGGCGATCATGACGCGAAGACGGCTCGGTACGATGGTCCTGGGGCTGTTGATCCTCGGGTCTCACTCCGCGAAGGCGGCAAAGGTCGAGACCTGGCGGCAGGAATCGGCCTCGGCGTTCAACAAGGGCAAGAAGGAGCGGGTCGTCATCTCCGATACCGGACGGGTCAGGCTCGGCCAGCCGCTCGGCCCCATCGGTTCGCTCGCCACCGCGCGGGTTTGGGATGTCTCCCGCGACGCGAAAGGGACTCTCTTCGCTGCGACGGGTGACGAAGGCAAGGTCTATCGACTCCTGAGAGATCGCTGGGAAGTCGTCTTTGACGCCGCCGACTCACAGGCCCTCTCGATCGCCGCGATGCCGGATGGCCGGGTCTTCGTCGGGACCGGACCGACCGGTCAGGTGATCGACCTGACCGACCCGAAGCGGCCCGCAAGTCGTCCTGACCCCAGCGTGCAATACATCTGGGATCTCGCCGCCGACCGCGCGGGGAATCTCTATGCGGCCACGGGGCCGACGGGGCAGTTGTGGAAGCGCGACGTCAAAGGGGCCTGGTCGCTCCTGCTCGACTCGAAGCATTCTCACCTGCTCTGCGTCGCGGTCCGGTCCGACGGCTCGGTCTTCGCCGGGAGCGACGGCGAGGGGTTGATCTATCGCGTCGCCCCCGACGGCCGGACGTCAGTCGTCTATGACGCGCCCCAGTCGGAGATTCGATCATTGCTGATCGCCCCTGACGGATCGCTCTACGCGGGCACCGCCGCCGAGAGCGGGGGCGGTTCGGGCTCGGGTCGGTCTTCGTCGCTGTTCGGGGGGCCGTCGCTCACGCTCAATCCGGGCGGGCCGGTGGCTCTCGAAGCGTCGACCGCGAGGCGTGCCGACGTGCCGCGACCGAACGAAGCCACGGTTGACCGGCCGAACTCACCGGGGGGCGTGGCGGCACCGAAGCCTGCCTCGCCGGGGGAGAACGCGGTCTATCGCGTCGGTCTCGACGGAGTGGCCCGCGAGGTGTTTCGGAGTCGTGTCCTCGTCCACGCCCTCGCCTGGCAAGGGGATCGGCTCCTGATCGGGACCGGGCCGGAAGGCCAACTCTTTGAAGTCAGGGACCAGGGCCGAGAGTCGGCCCCGATCGCACGCCTCGACAGCGGCCAGATCCTCACGATGGCGACCGACAGCGACGGCAGCGTCTTCCTCGGGACCGGAGACCCCGGCTCGGTCGTGCAACTCACCCCGGGACACGTCCCGGCCGGGACGCTCACCTCTGACGTGCTCGACGCCAAGCTCGTCAGCCGGTTCGGCTCGGTCGGTTGGAAGGCCGACGTGCCGGCAGGCAGCTCGCTCGCGGTGCAGATGAGGACCGGCAACGTCGGCGAGCCCGACGAGACGTGGTCGCCCTGGTCGGCCGAGCAGACCCAGCCCGACGCGGCGCGGGCCTCGGTCCCCCCCGGCCGGTTCGCCCAGTACCGCGCGATCTTCCGGACCGATGAGCCCGGCAAGACGCCCGAGCTTCGTTCGCTGGTCATCCGGTATCAGACCGAGAACCTCGCTCCCGAGATCACTAAGCTCGACGTGCCCGACCTCACCGCCGCCGACGGCTCGGCCAAACAAGCGAAGATCGCGATCAAGTGGGATGCCACCGACCCAAATAGCGACGACCTCGAATACTCCCTGCTCGTCAAGAAAGACGGCTGGCCTGACTGGATCAGGCTCGGCGATCGGCCGATCACCGAATCCAAGTTTGAGTGGGATTCGACGGCCGTCCCCGCCGGCACCTATCGGGTCAAGCTCACGGCCAGCGACCGGCCGTCGAACCGTCCCGAAGACAGCCTGACCCGCGACCGCGAGAGCGAGCCGTTCCTGGTCGACCACGACGCGCCCATTGTGACGCTCTCACGCCGGGCCGACGGATCGATCGTCATCGGCCTGAAGGACGACGCGACCCGGCTGACCAAGGCCGCCTACGCCCTCGACGGCGGCGACTGGAACCCCGTCTTCCCCGACGACGGCCTCTTTGACGCCTCGCGAGAGACGATCACGCTCCGGCCCGCCGATATGAAGCCAGGAACTCATCTCTTGATGGTTCGAGCGACCGATGCGGCGGGCAACCTCGGCACGGCCGATCTCGTCTTTGAAGTCCGCAAATAAATCGAGGGCCTCAGTCGATCCCAAAGGTCGACCGAGGCCCGCCGGCTGCATCCTCGTTGGTATCAAGACACGTTTACTTGACGGTCGCCAGCTTGTCTTCCTTGGGGAAGGTTTCGAGCTTAAGATCTTTGAAATGTACCTCCTGAGGGACGCCGTTCGAATGGAGCTGGAGGGCGATCGGGCCTTCCTTGATCCGCTTCGGCTCGGGGTCGCGCCAGTCGATCACCTGGACGCCGTTGACGGCGACCTGCACGCGGTTGCCCGTGGCGACGATTTCGAGGTCGTTCCAGTCGTGCTGCTTGCCGACCTTCATCGCCGGCTTGCCGTCGACCGGCAGCCCAGCGCGGCCGTAGAGGTCATACATCCCCCAGCTCGAGGGGAACATCACGAGATGCCCGGCATAAGTGAACGGGTCGTGCTGCTCGGGAGCGAGCCGGCCCCAGAAGCCGATGCCGCTGTGCATCTCCGACTCGACCAGCTTGACCTTCGAAGTCAGCCGAAAGTCGCTATAGTTCTTGTTCGTCACCAGATAGGTGCTGACCGGAACCTTCTCGGTGTTCTTGCCGACGATCACACCGTCAACGACCGACCAATGCTTGACGTGGCCATCCCAGCCGTTGAGGGTCTTGCCGTCGAACAGGTTCACGGTTTCCGACTTCCCCTCGCGAGGCGGGACGACCGGGGCGTCAGCGGCCGTCGCGGACGAGGTACCCAGCCCGAGCAGGATCACGAGGACGAGAAAATACAGATGTGTGTGACCGAAAGATCGTCGCATGGTCGGTTCCTGTGGGTGGGTTGGGGGCCTGATTCGAGGGTTAGTCAACTTGCCACGACCGGACCCCGTTTGCAATCAAAAAAGTCTCTCTGGAGCAGGGTGAGCCATGACAATTCACGAGCCCAGACGCGGTTCGAGCGCCGTCGGAGTGATCTTCGCCGTGATCTTGGTCACGCTGCTCTGTCTCTATCTCTTGATCTCCGTGCCGAGGGGGCGCGAAGCCGCCCGCCGCGCGAGCTGTCAGCGAAATCTTATGCAGATCGGCACGGGCCTCGGGCTTTATCACCAGTCGGGGGGGCAACTGCCGTCAGTGCGGATCGACGCACCGAGCCCGTTCGCGCAGATGCTCAACGAACTCGGCCAGCCCGACTTCATGGGGTTAGGCGACCGCAAAGTCCCGCCCAAGCGGACCGCTCCCCCGTCGGGAGTCCGGCCCGTTAGGGGACTGGCCTGCCCGAGCGACCCCGCCGCCTCCGACGGCCGCCACCCCGCCCCGACTAGCTACCGATGGACGACCGGCGACACGACCGACGGCCAGCACGGGCCTTTCGCGGTCGACCGGGCCGTCGCGTTCTCGGAGGTCGACGCCGGAAAAGGCTCGGCCTACACGGCAGCCTGTTCGGAACGGTTAGTGGGCGGGGGCCGGATCGGCGATCTCGCGACCTATGCTCTGGTGGATGGACCCGTCTCGGCAGGTGGCTGCCCGGCCATCGATCCCGCGCGACGACTCCAAGATGCCGGGGCATCGTGGCTATCGTCGTCGTGGGCATTCACCCTCTACAACCACGCCTCGCTGCCGAATGCCTCGCCGAGTTGCGTCGCCGCTGACGGTAAATCGGCCCTCATGGGAACGTCGAGCGGGCATCCTGAAGGCGTCAACATCCTGCTCCTCGACGGCTCGGTGAAGATCTATCGGCCGACCGTCGCCCTCCCGATCTGGCAGACCCTCGCGACCGTTGGAGCGACCCCGAGATGAGCAAGCGACCCGTCCTGATCTTCGACTTCGGCAACGTCGTCGCGCACTTCGACTTCACGCTCTCGTGCGAGCGATTCGGTCGACCGCTCGGCCTCTCCGGTGCCGATTTTCTCGCAAAAGCCCGCGCACAGGGTTTCGTCGAGGTCCTCAAAGTCTACGAGCGCGGGGGGATGAGCTCCGCCGACTTCCACCGACAGCTCTGCAACGTAACCGGGGCCGTCGTCGGTTACGACGAGTTCGCGACCGGGTGGGGCGATATCTTCACCCCCAATGAGTCGGTCCACCGGCTGATCCTTGACCTCAAAAAGCGGGGCTATCGGCTCTTCCTCGGGTCGAATACGAACGAACTGCACGCCCTCCACTTCCGTCGTCAATTCGAGACCCTCCTTGACCAGTTCGACGGCCTCGTCCTGTCGTACGAAGTGAGCCACCTCAAGCCCGACGCCGGCTTTTACCTCGCGTGCGTCGAGGCGGCGGGTCAACCCGCTAACGAGTGCGTCTTCATCGACGACGTGCTCGAAAACGTCGAGGGGGCGAAGCAGACCGGTCTGATCGGCTTGCACTATCGAGACACCGCCGGCCTGATCGATGACCTCGCCCGAATCGGCGTCCAGGTCTCCGACACGCTCCTCGTACCGGAGACGATCAACCCGACTGCCGTGGGTTAGGGCCGTCGCGACGGCGTGTCCGGCCCGCGATCATTTTGGCCGATCCGGGCCAGGCATTCACCAATCTGTTCAAATTCTCTCGGGCCGATCCGTGGCCCCCAGGGATCGTGGGCGGCCGTCGCCTGGAGGACACCTTGGTGGACGAGGCAGCAAAGCAGTCGACCGGCCAGGCCCTGAGTCGGGGGCAG
>JANXSY010000234.1 GCA_025356435.1 Isosphaeraceae bacterium
CATCCCCATCCACGCAAACACCAGGGCGACCAAGACGGTCGCCTCGCGACATCGACGGCCGTGCTGTCCGCCGTGATGACGGTCCCGTCAGCCCGATTCAAGATGCGAACGCACAGGCGGCCCTCGCGACCCGCGATCAACGCCGCGACCTCGACCGAAGTCATCGCCGCGATGTCATAGACCGACCGCGAGCACGCCAAACACGAGCGGACCCGGTCATCTCCCGGCATCTCATCCCAGCTCTCCTGGCAAGGCGTGGCGATGCGGATCTCGTCGAGGATCGTCAACGCGCCCATCAGCTCGGCCCCCAATCCCGTCGTCTCTATTCGAATGCGGGGAGGTGTGGAACGAGATCGAGCGTACCGCGACCCTCGATCATGGTTCAGAATTCCTGTCCGAGACTACTCGATCGCGATTCGAGAGCCTGGTCTCTTGGAACGCATCCTTGGCTTGTCTCAAAGGACTTGGTTCCGACGCAAGGCTCAGTCGATCACAACGGATCAACTGGTTTTTCAAGCAATCGAACTGCGAAGTCATCTTGACTCGAAATTCTTACAACTCACTGAAAACCTGGCGTCCCTCGAAGGGTTTGAACGCAAACGACGAATACCCAAGCTGCGCTACTGCGCATCGCGACTCGTCTATCTTGCGGAGGAAGACCGGCTACGACACTTGGCAAAACTTGCTGCGGAAATTCCTGAGTTGTTCTTCCATTCCAGGGTGATGCTTTCCGTCGCAAATCAAGATATCGATCAGGTGATCACCTTGGGTCCAAACGCGGCGATGACTGCTGCCCAACCTCTCAAGGCAGCAGGGGCAACGGTCTCTACCAAACACCATGACTTTCAAACAGCCAAAGAACAATCACTCGCTGTTTTTCTGATGAACGGATTGAAAGTCGAAAGAGTGCTACCAAGGCATGAATGCGATTCAGAATTGATCAGATTTGCCGAAAATGGCACCGATTCAGCGATGATGAGAAGTTCTGACGTGTTCCACCGCGAGATCTCGTGTCTGCACGGGCTCGCGACACAGCCACGACATTCCGACATGCTCGACCTCGCCCTTGATGAAGACGAATCGATTGCGATGGATGCCGTCGAGCAACTTCAAGAATCAGTGTCTCGATAGTCAGTTAAATGCCACCGACACTCTTTCCTTGCTCCAATTTCTCATCCGACTTTAGATTTACAGCCCAACAATCCACCTGCACAATCTATTATGCATATACCCACACCTTAAACGAAACGTCCAATTGCCGTGACGAACATAACGTGCTCGCCTAGAATGATTTTCATGAAGCGAAGCAGCCTGCCTCAATCAAACACCAACCCCCGGTCCGTAATGTGATACGGATGGATCGCATCGGAGCAGGCGCTGCCGCGATGTTTGGGGATGTAGAGGGCGCGGCCGAGTCGGCCAGGTTCTTTGGTTCGGCCCATCATGAGGATGGTGTTGGCGTTCGAGAAGATGTCACCCTCGTTGATGGGTAAGGTCATCATCTCGTCAAGCATGACGTGCGGGGTCGTGTAGAGGTACAGGCACCCGATTGACTTGTGGTCATACGGGTGCGCGGCGACTCGTTCGGCGTTGGAACGGTAGAGTTCGCGAAAGAGTTCACGGGCGGCCCACTCGTCTTCCTTGCGGAGGACGTGGTGGTAGAGATACTCAAAAAACTCGAACTGGATCGACTCCGAGAACCGCTCAGTCGGCTCGATGCCGTCCACAACCACCCGGCGCACTCCCCGAACGAACTGGCCGTAGAAGAACTCGGCCGACTTGCGGAGGACACGGGCGAGGTCGGTCTTCCAAGCGTGCCAGTCGTCGGGATCAAGATCACGGCGGGTCACGCGACGACCGGCGCGGGCAAAGGGGTGGAAGTAGTCGCCCACCTTGCGGGCGAAGTCCCAGACCGCTTCGGGGTCGGGAGTGGTCTCTGACGGATATTCGTCGATCGTCCAACCAAAGAGGGATTTGGCGTATTCGCCGTGATTCTGGGCATCGCCCCGGCTGGTGAGGTCGCAGACGACGCCTCGATGGCCGTCGGCAAGTCGACCGTGGTCGGCCCACGTCAGGCCGAGCTGGGTCTTACCGACGCCTGTCGCGCCCGCGACGACGGTCAGGGTGCCGGGGATAAGGCCGCCGCCGAGGAGGTCATCGAGGGCGGGGATTCCGAAGGACTGCCGGGGCCTGCTCACGCCTGGTCGCTCCGAGGTAGCGGTTAAGAGGAGAAAAAGGGCGTCGGGGCCGGTTGCGGCACGCCGACGCCCGAGGGACTTCCTGGATCAGAGCTGGCCGCAGTCTTCGATCGTGATCTTCGACCGGGTGGAACCGCTGCTGGTGCCGAGGGCTTCGATCTTCTTGACGAGGTCGGAACCGTCCGTGACCTCGCCGAAGACGACGTGCTTGCCGTCGAGCCAGTTGGTCACGACAGTCGTGATGAAAAACTGCGAGCCGTTGGTGTTGGGGCCAGAGTTGGCCATCGAGAGCAAGAAGGGGCGGTCGTGCTTGAGCTGGAAGTTCTCGTCGGGGAACTTGGCTCCGTAGATCGACTTGCCGCCGGTGCCGTTGTGATTGGTGAAGTCGCCGCCCTGAAGCATGAAGGCAGGGATCACGCGATGGAACGACGAGGCCTTGAAGCCGAAGCCCTTCTCGTGGGTGCAGAGGGCACGGAAGTTTTCGGCCGTCTTGGGGACGATATCGTCGAAGAGGTCGAAGGTGATGCGTCCGGCGGGCTTGCCGTCGATGTTGATGTCGAAGTAAACGCTCGGTCTGGCCATGTCCTGATTCCTCGGTCGGATCGAAACGGATGGGGGTGCCGACCGTCGCAGGCCAGCACCTTGACAGCCCCCATCATAACAACCGAGCGGGCGCGGTCCATGAGCCGGGCCGGCATGGCGATAGGAAGGTGGACGAACCCTCACCGGAGTGTCGGGATGGCATTGCAATCCAGATGATGATCGCCTAGACTTGGCGTCTTCCAGTGTGGATTGAAAACAAGACACGGCCTTAGCTAAAGGCCGGCGGCAGTGGGGCGAGCGATGGCGATCACGAAGGAGAAGAAGTCCGAGATCATGGGTTCGTTCGGACGGGTGTCAACCGACACAGGTTCGCCCGAAGTCCAGATCGCGTTGTTGACGGCCCGGATCACCGATTTGACCGACCATTTCAAGACGCACAGCAAGGACCACGCCAGCCGCCGAGGGCTGCTGATGATGGTTTCGAAGCGGTCGAGCCTGCTGAAGTATCTCCGGCTTCACAGCCGTAAGAGCTATCTTGAACTGATCAGCCGACTCGGCATCCGCAAGTAAGCGGGCGTCCGCACGGAACACCATGCGGGCCCACGCGGGCTGATTACGGCACTCGGTCTATCGAATCACCCCTGCTTGTCCCTCAAGGGCGGGTGGGGACTCGATCACGGCGAGACCTCGACGGCACGCCAGCGCCTCTTTGAATCTTTCTCCTCGTAGAACATCGTCAGAGGCCGTCGATCGATCGGACGACCAGGACTCCGCCGGGGCAATCTGCCTCGCGCTGGATGTCTTGGCGTTTTGTTTTCTCGATCGTATCTCGGCTCAACTCCGCCCATCTCCTCCCGTCGGCCGAGGTAGTTTCTGAATGACGCACACGTCGACCACGCCCCGTCGTCCCGTCACCGTCGAACGAACAATCGGCGGTAAAACTGTATCGATCGAGACGGGCCGCCTCGCCAAGCAGGCCGGTGGTGCCGTGGTCGTCCGCCTGGGCGACACGATGACCCTCGTCGCCACCGTCTCCGGCCCCGGCCGAGAAGGTCTCGACTTCTTCCCGCTCACCGTTGACTACCGTGAGAAGGTCTACGCGGCGGGCAAGTTCCCCGGCGGTTTTATCAAGCGGGAAGGCCGCCCGACGACGAAGGAAATCCTGACGTCGCGGCTTATCGACCGCCCGATCCGTCCGCTCTTCTCCGAGACCTTCCGCGAGGAAGTGCAGATCCAGGCTGGCCCGATCTCGGCCGACCGGATCAACGACGCTGACGTCCTCTCGATGATCGGTGCCTCGGCGACCTTGATGCTCGCTCGCCTGCCTTTCCTCGGGCCGATCGGATCGATCCGGCTCGGACGGATCGACGGCCAGCTCATCGTTTTGCCGACCGCCGAAGAGTTGAAGGCCAGCGACCTCGACCTGATCGTCTCCAGCACCGACAAGAAAATCGTGATGATCGAGGGGTTCGGCCACGAACTTCCCGAATCCGAGATGTACGATGCGATCATGGCCGCGCATCAATACAATCAGGAAGTGATCGCCCTTCAGCACGAATTGCTCGCCGCTGCCGGCCTGCCGGCGTGGGAGAAGGTCGTCTTCACGCCCGACCCGCTGCGGCAATGGATCTATGACGCGTTCGGACGCGAGATCAAACAGGCCAAGTCGGCATCCGGCACCAAGGCCGACCGCAAGGCGGCGTCGAAATCGGCGTACGAGCGTGTACTCGCCCATTTCTGTCAGTCCGAAGGGGGCGACCCCGCCATCACTCCGGCCCGCGTGAAAGCGGCGTTCTCGGCGATCGAAGAGCGGGTCATCCGTGAGTCGATCCTCGACGGCCACCGGCCCGATGGTCGAGGCCCGCGTGACCTCCGACCGATCTCCTGCGAGGTCGGCGTCCTGCCCCGTGCCCACGGTTCGGCGATCTTCCAGCGCGGTGAGACCCAAGCCCTTGTCACCACGGTGCTCGGCACCACGGCCGACGAGCAGCGGGTCGACGGGATCATGCAAGAGTTCACCAAGAAGTTCATGCTCGACTACAATATGCCGTCGTTCGCCGTCGGCGAGGTCCGCCCGATTCGCGGTCCTGGCCGTCGTGAGATCGGTCACGGAGCGCTCGCTGAGCGATCCGTCGCAGGCGTCTTGCCCGAGCGTGATCGGTTCCCCTACACGATCCGCTGCGTCAGCGACATCCTCGAATCGAATGGTTCGAGCTCAATGGCCTCTGTCTGCGGGGCGACCCTCAGCCTCATGGACGCCGGTGTGCCGATCAGCGACCCGGTCGGCGGGATCTCGATCGGTCTCGTGCAGGACGAAGCAAGCGGCCGCCACGTTCTCCTTACCGATATCATCGGTGACGAAGACCACTATGGCGACATGGACTTCAAGGTTGCTGGCACCCAGCGCGGGATTACGGGCATCCAGCTCGACCTCAAGAACGACGGGATCACCGCCGATATCGTCCGAGAGACCCTCGACCAGGCTTCGGAAGCCCGCATCGAGATCCTCCGGGCAATGCTGCGGTCGATCAAGCGTCCCCGCGACGAGATCTCGCAGCTGGCTCCGCGTCTGCTTCAGATCCAGATCAATCCTGAGAAGATCGGCCTCGTGATCGGCCCCGGAGGCAAGACGATCCGTCGCCTCCAGGAAGAGACTGGCGCGAAGATCGACATCGAAGATAGCGGTATTGTCACCCTCTCGGGCCTTGACGCCGCCGGTGTCGAAGCTGCCCGCGACAAGATCCAGGCGATGACCGAAGGGGTTCAGGTTGGCCGGATCTACGAAGGCCGAGTGACCTCGATCAAAGACTTCGGCGCATTCGTCGAGATCCTCCCTGGCCGCGACGGCCTGGTCCACATCAGCGAGCTTTCAGAGGGCTATGTCGGCCAGGTTGGCGACATCTGCCGCGTCGGCGACCCGATGATCGTCAAGGCAATCGCGGTTGACGACCAAGACCGTGTCAAGCTCTCCCGCAAGGCCGCGATGGCTGAGCGAGGGATTGTTGACCCCAACGCCGGTAACCAGGGCGGCGGCGGTAGCCGGCCCCCCAGCGGCGGTAGCGGTGTCGGTACGGGTGGCGGCAGTGGCTTCGGGGGCGATCGTGGAGGCCCGCCGCCCCGTCGCGGACCCGCACCCGGCGGCGACCGTGGTCCCCGCAGAGACTGAGATCGATCAAGACGCGGCCTCGACCGAACTGGTCGGGGCCGCGTCGTCCTTTCGCCTTGCGAGAAGAGACGGTCGTCACGTCCCTTATGTTATGCTCCGAAGAGCGCTCGACTCGCCCATCTCAAGGGGGTCGGACGATCGGCAGGATAATTGTCCCCAGGAGGGGGTTGCCTCGCCTTCCGGTGCGAGGATCGGTCGTTTTCGAGACCGCCTCCGCCACGGGGAGCCTTTCCCGATGATCGAGATGAGCCAAACGTCGGATAGGAATTCCTCGTCCGACTCGTCGGTCGATATTTCCTCGCTCGGTCCCGATGCCGAAACGAACCGGCAACTTCGGGCGCAGTACACCGAGATCGCGCAGCTCGCGGGGGGTCTCGCCCACGAGATCCGCAACCCGCTCTCGACGATGGGGCTGAACCTCGACCTGATCGCCGAGGAATTCTCTAATCCCGAAACGCCTCGCGACAAGCGGATCGTTCTGAAGATCGAGCGAATTCGCCGCGAGACCCGTCGCCTTCAAGATATTCTCGAAGACTTCCTCCGCTTCGCCCGCGTGCAGGAGCTTCGTAAAGGCGCGACCGACCTGAACGAGGTCGTGGACGAACTTCGTGACTTCTGCGAGCCCCAGTGCGGTGTGCTGGGGATCGTGATCCGGACCCATTACGAAGTGATGCCGGCGGTGCGGATCGACGCCGACTTGTTCAAGCAAGCCTTGCTGAACTTGATCCTCAACGCCCAGAAGGCGATGCCCGAGGGGGGGGAGTTGATGCTCCGGACCCGCCTCGACGGCAAATTTGCGGTGCTCGACGTGATCGATACCGGGGCGGGGATGGACGACGAGTTGCAGGCGAAGGTGTTCAACGCCTTCTTCTCGACCCGGTCGGGCGGTAGCGGGCTGGGCTTGCCAACGACGCGAAAGATCGTCGAGGCGCACGGCGGCACGATCACCCTGCGGAGCGATCCCGGCCGGGGCTCGCAGTTCACGCTTCGGCTCCCGATCGAGTCAGACCCACTGCGCGGTCGGACGATCGATGTGACCGACGGCGGGATTGCGACCGAGGGGGCCTGACCGACGATGGAACCCCAGATCCGCGTCCTCGTGGTCGACGACGACGAGCCTCACGCACAGGCTGTGGCCGAGACCCTGGCACGCGTCGGCTATGAATGCGTCGTCGCGAACAGCGGGCGCGAGGGCATCCGGCTGATCGAAGAGCAAAACTTCGATATCGTGCTCACCGACCTCATCATGGACGGCGTTGGGGGCCTCGAAGTGCTGGCCAAGGCCAAGAGCGAACTGCCTGATGCTGAGGTCGTGATCCTCACCGGCCACAGCACCGTCAAGACGGCTGTCACCGCGATGCAGGCTGGCGCGAACACCTATCTGACCAAGCCGCTCGACATCAACGAGCTACGGACCGTCGCCGACAAGGCGTCGCAATCGCAGCGGCTCGCCCGCACGAACCTCGCCCTCCAGCGCCAGCTCAACGAGAAGTTTGGCTTCGAAGGGGTGATCGGCAACTCGTCGTCGATGCACTCCGTCGTCCAGCGGCTCCGGCAGATCGCTCCCACGACTGCTACGGTTCTCATCACGGGGGAGTCGGGAACCGGCAAGGAACTGGTCGCCAAGGCGATCCACAACAACAGCCCGCGCCAGTACAAGCCGTTCGTGCCGCTCAACTGCGCGGCCTTGAGCGAGAACATCCTCGAATCGGAACTCTTCGGTCACATCCGAGGCGCGTTCACCGGGGCCGACCGCGAGCGCAAAGGGTGGTTCGAACACGCCAACGGCGGCACCCTCTTCCTCGACGAAGTCGGCGACATCCCGCTCTCAACGCAGGTGAAGCTGCTCCGCGTGCTCGAGTCGGGTGAGATCGTCCGGGTCGGCACGAACGAGTCGATCAAGGTGAACGTCCGGCTGATCTCGGCGACGAACCGAGACCTCACCGACAGCATCGCCAGCGGAGCCTTTCGTCAAGACCTCTATCACCGGCTCAAGGTGGTGAGCGTGAAGCTCCCGCCTTTGCGGTCGAGGCGCGAGGACATCCCGCTCCTGCTCGACTTCTTCCTGAGAGAATTCTCGACCGCGCACGGCAAGGGGCTGGCCACGCTCACGCCCACCGCGAGGAAGGCGCTGATGACCTATTCGTGGCCGGGAAACGTCCGCGAATTGAAGAACACGATCGAGAGCATGGTCGTGATCGACTCCGACGGCGTGCTCGACGTCGACGACCTGACCGAAGAGGTCCAGGCAACAGCACCCGTCTCCTCAGACCTCGGCGGCACGCCCGCACATCTCGTCGGCCATTCGATCGACGAGATCGAGAAGTATTACATCGGCGAGACGCTCAAGCTCACCGACGGCAACCGCGAAGAAGCGGCGAAGATGCTCGGGATCGGCGAACGGACGCTCTATCGCAAGATCAAGGAATACGGGATCGGCTGAGGCCGCTCCACTCTGCGTCTCACTCTTGATTGTGAAATCGGGCCCGGTCCAGGCGATCGTGGTTTGAGCCAGCCCTCTCATGCCCCGCAAAATTCTTTTCGGAATCGCGGGACGAGCCTGCCCCAAATTCAGATGGTGTTTGTGATCGATATTGTGATCACCACCTCGAAGCAGGAACATCCGCGATGACCAGCCAGGCACGCATCGACGCCAACAAACTCAACGCCCAGAAGTCGACCGGACCGAAGACCAAGGAGGGCAAGGCGCGATCGTGCCTCAATGCCCTCGATCATGGGCTCCGATCCGAACACGTCGTCTTGC
>JANXSY010000244.1 GCA_025356435.1 Isosphaeraceae bacterium
GCAAGACCTGGCGAACGCATGGAACAAGGATCAAGCGTACTGGTCGAGCGCCGTCGCGACGATCGGCGTGCCGAGCAATAATGCGGTCGCGTCGAAGTCGATTGGGGTGCTGACCTGTCCCGAAGACCTGACGTTACAGCCGGGGCAGGGGAACCTGTCGTTCGTGGTCAATGAAGGCTTCTCACGATGGGTCTACCAGCCTTTTATCGGCTGGACGGGGGTGTCCGACGGCGGCGGTGATAACGGCTACGGCATGTCCTGGGGTCCGGACATCGCGGGGCGGATGGGGTTGATGTTCCTGGGGTCCGACACGGGGAGGATGCCGTGGGACCGCAAGACAATCCCAGCGGCGATCATGGACGGGACAAGCCAGACGATCCTCGCGACCGAGAACACGCTGGCGGGTGCGTCGTCGGGCTATCGGATTCCGGGCGGGCCGAACACGAGCGGGCTGGTGACAAATTGGGCATGCCCGCATCCCAACACGATCATGTTCATCGGTTCGGACGACATCTGTCCCAACGGGGGCTGTGGCGCAGGGCTGCGGCCCGACCCCGTCTCGGGGATCGACGGACCGGGCTGGGCCGGGGCGAACAAGAAGGGGCCTGAGTCGATCAATTACGGGTCGCGGAACGTCGCGACCGAGGGGGCGTTTCCATTCCCGTCGAGCTTCCACTCCGGTGGGGTGAACGTCGCCTTCTGCGACGGGTCGGTCCGGTTCCTCTCGGAATCGATCCACGGCACGGTTTACGCCAAGCTCATCTCTCCTGCAGGAAGCCTGCTCCCGCCGTTGATGAGGCAGATGCCGTTGAGCAGCGACGAATACTGATTCCAGTAGGCCCCTCGACCCGAGGGCAGGGCGATGATCGATCTGATCGATCGACGCGGCTCATCGCCCTGCCTTCCTCTCGCGCTCGGAGGCCGATCCTACGCCCACGGGTGAACCTCCGCCGCGAAGTCTCTGGTCGAAGACCCAATCGGGATCGACCATGGCACGAACGCTTGGCCGGCACAACTGGGCTTTGCGCGCCGGGGCGACTGGGCTACACTCCCGCCGGATGCCAACAGGGAGGGAGGCTATCGATGCGACGGATCGCTGTGCTGAACCAGAAGGGCGGGGTCGGCAAGACGACCACGACGGTCAATCTCGCCGCAGCGCTGGCTAACGAGGGCAAGCGGACGCTCGTCCTTGACCTCGACCCCCAGGCGCACGCCACGATCCACCTTGGCCTGATGCCGGGCCGGTCGGGGCCTTCGCTCTATGAGGTGCTCACGCAGGGCCTGCCGCTGGCCGACGTGCGCCGCGAAGTCGCCCCCAACCTGAGCATCTGCGGCGGCCACATCGACCTCGCCGCCGCCGACTTCGAACTTGCAGGCACTGTCGGCCGCGAGATGATCCTCCGCGACGCCCTCGAAGCCGAAGGCGGAGATTACGATTACATCCTGATGGACTGCCCCCCCGCGCTGGGCGTTCTCACTCTTAACGCGCTGTGCGCGGCCCAAGAAGTTGTGATCCCACTCCAGGCACACTTCCTTGCGCTGCACGGCCTCTCGAAGTTGTTGGAGACGGTGCATCTGGTGTCGAAGCGGATCAACCGCGAGCTTAAGGTCTCGGGTGTGGTCCTCTGCCTCTACGACTCGGGCACGAGGCTCGGCGGTGAGGTGATCGAAGACCTCGACCGCTATTTCGACGGCCGTCGCGGTACCCCCGCACCCTGGGTCGACGCCCGCGTCTACAAGACCCGCATCCGGCGAAACATTCGGCTCGCCGAATGCCCAAGTTTCGGGCAGTCGATCTTCCAATATGCCCCGACCAGCCGAGGCGCAGAAGACTACGCATCGCTCGCCGCCGAGCTGCAAGGTCTGGCTCCCGCCGCGATCTGGGTGGGCGGAGAGAAGGCTGTCAAGCTCCGGGCGGAAGACGCCTCGGCCGCGTGATTTCGCGTCGTTTGCCATGCCGATGGGGCGGGGTTTGCTCCCATCATGATAATAATCAGAGATCGTTCATGCTCTGGGTCGGCATCGACGAGGCCGGTTACGGTCCGAACCTGGGACCGCTAGTGATGACGGCTGTCGTCGCTGAGGGGCCTGACGACCGACCGCTCGACCTCTGGGTGGACCTCGCCTCGACGGTGAGTCGCGCGGGGGGGCCTGTCGATCGGCTCTGGGTCGACGACTCGAAGCGGGTTTACAAGGCTCGCAAGGGGCGCGAACGGCTCAACGCCGCGTGCCTGGCTGTGATCGCGGCCTCAGGACGAGGGCGGCCCGAGACGTTCGGAGCGTTGCTCGAAGCCGTTGGCGCGGGGACGCTCGACGAGGTCGAGCTTTCCCCCTGGATCAAAGCTGATCCGCGTCTCGAATCGACAAGTCTTCCCACCATTGACCCTCTCGGTGGTGCTCACTGGCGAATCGTCGAGGCGAGGACGGTCGTCGTCGGCCCGTCGCGGTTTAACGCTGGGCTAGGCGTGGATGGCTCGAAGGCGGTCGTCCACTTTCGCGCCTTTGCGGAGTTGCTCCGACATATTTGGAAACGCACGTCCGAAGGTGTCGCGACCTCGGTCCAGGGGGATAAGCACGGGGGGCGGCATTACTACCTGGATTCGCTCGTCGAAACGTTCCCTGGTGCCTGGGTCGATCGCGGTCCCGAGGGGCCGGAGTTAAGCCGGTACACGATCCGTGAGGGTGCCCGACGACTTGACCTCGGCCTGTGTCCGCGCGCCGACGCAGGTGACGGCCTGGTCGCGCTGGCGTCGCTGGTGAGCAAGTCGATACGCGAGCACTGGATGGACGCCTTCAACAACCACTGGACGGACCTCATCCCCGGCCTCAAGCCGACCGCCGGATACCCCGGCGACGCGGCGCGATTTCGCCTGGCCATCGAGCCGCATTGTCAGGAACGCGGGCTCGATTTGTTGGCCTGGTGGCGGAGAAAATAGGGACAATCGTCTGTAGACGACACAGATGCACACAGAGAATAAGAATTCATTTTGCATTGATCTGCGTCATCTGCGGGCGATTCCCCATTCACCCCGCCGAGGCCGCGCGACGGATGCCCTGGAGGGCGGCCTCAACGGCAAGGTTGTAGGCGGTGACGATATCGGGATCGGGTTCGCTGCCGCCGTGGGCGTGGATCGGGTGCGAGAGGAACTCGACGAGCACGCGGAGCCGTTCGGTCTCGGCGCGGTGGAGTTCGAGGTCGTGGCGGGCCACCCAATCGGCGCGGATGGGGGCGGTCTCGCAGTCGGTTGCGAGTTCGGAAATGATCGGCGCAGTCGAAGCGGCTTCGCGTTCGAGCACGAATAACTCCCTTCGAATTGGGGAACGAGGCGTCGTTCCTTGGCTGTCATTCCCTTATATCGCGCACGAACAGACCGATCAAGGACGTAGTTATCCAGGCGCGATGAATTTCCGTTTCGTTACATCGGCGCGACCCAACAGCGCCGACACGCTCGAAGGGCGGGCGTGGAGGGTAGGCCCTTGACTCACGGGTGCCGGTCGAGCGTGGGCGTTGAGGGAGGTCGATCGGATCGGGCGGGACCAACAGGCGGGCGCGAGGCTAGGCGATCAGCGCTCGCGGTAGACGATGCGACCCTTGGTGAGGTCATAAGGTGTGATCTCGACCGTGACGCGGTCTCCGGGCACGATCCGGATGAAGTTCTTCCGCATCTTGCCAGCGATGTGCGCCAGAATGCGGTGGCCGCTCTCAAGCTCGACCATGAACTGGGTGTTCGGGAGGGCTTCGACGATCTTGCCCTCGGTACGGATCGGTTCCTCTTTCGCCACGCGGATCTCCCAACAGCGCCGCCCTGGCCCCGGGCGGCCTTTCTCGATGATACTCGACTCGGCGGGGGGCCGAGCGTTCGCGAAGCCCCGCGAGACACCTACCCCGCCAAGAAGCCGGACAGCCTCAACTCGCCATCGACCCGTTCCCATAATAACCGCTCACCGCCGAATCCGCCAGCACGGATAGCCTTGCGTTTGATCGAACGGCCCGACGTCGGATGTAGCTCTCAATTCTGAATTGATTAGGCACGAAGGGGCGGAATCGTGTAGCCCGGGTGCGTAAGCCTCGGGAAATGAGCCGTGATCGACAACGATCCAAGCCCCGAAGGGGCGACACCCAGCCGGGTGCGGTGTCGCCCCTTCGGAGCTGAACGGGGAGGGCCGAGACCAAGCCGGCTCGGGACGGCGACACGATCTCCAAAATCGAGAGCTGTACCCCCCGACGTCCGGTGGACAACCGCGTCGCTACCGACGCGAAATCGACCAGAGTTTATCAGTCACTCGCGAAATGTGGAGGCGTCGGGGAGCTTCCAAACCAACGGGCACCGCGATACAAGCCGATCGCCAGTGTTACCAGGGCGAGTAAGAGCCCGGCCCCGGTCATCAACTTGCCCGTTCGAAGCCCCGGCGGGTCGTAGCGGAAGACCACTTCGTGTTGTCCCGGATCGACAAGACATCCCATGAAATCACCATTGACGCGAAGTGTACGCACATCAACACCATCGACCGTCGTCTTCCATCCCGGATGAAAACTCTCGCCGAGGAAGAGAAGTTGCCGCGTACCGCAGTCGGTCGCCAAGCCGATGAAACCGGGACGATCGAACCGAGTCCAGACGATGCCCGGGAGCCCGCGCTTGAGTTGAAGGTCTTCGGAAACCATCGCGGTCGTGTCGAGATCAAGGTCGGTAATGTCGGCGGCAGGATCGGTGGTCGCGACCGTCTTGGCAAAGAGCCGGACGCGGGTCAACGGATCGGGCACGGACACCCAGCCGCCCGACGCCTCTTCCTCAGCATCCCACCCACGTTCTTTGTCCTTCCGCTCCCATCCGGCACCGGCAACCCTCAGGCAAGCCTGCTGCTTGTAGTCGAGGAGACGTTGAGGTGTGAGACCCGCGTATCCGTCCACGAGCGATTGCCCGCCCATGGTGAAGACATTTAGATTGAACTTGCCGACAGATTCGCGGCCCTTGAAGGAGTTCTTCCCCGCGAATATCCGATATCCGGCGGGATGCGGCGGAGCGGGAGTGACGGGCAGCATCGAATCGATCGATAGAGGGGCGTTTCGGTTGAGGTAGGAAATGGCGAAGATTGCCTGGTCGGCACCGGCCGCGACGACGAGCGCGAGCAGAGCATAACGGACGCCTCGCGCGGCCAGGGCGACAAGACCCGTGATGATGCACGGGCCTGCGAGGCTCAATATCAAGATTCGACTTGAAGAAATCTGGATGATTGCTCCGACATCGGGACGTACGAACTTCGCCAAGGCAGCGAGCATGAGCAAGAGGAGACATGCGACCGGGATCAAACCCAGGAGACGCAAGGACCGCCAGGATGGACGCTCGGAATCCTTCGGATTCGCCAGTTGGAAATAGGCGATCGCCGCCAGTGCCGCGGTGCCGAGTTGATACAACAGGAGAAAACGAGCGGGGCACCTGAACCGGTTGACCACGGGGACGACACTCAACAGCCGGATCAGGGGAGTGTACCGGCCGAGCGCGAGCAATAATCCCAGCACCGAGAGGATGCAAGCGGCCCGGGCGAGGGGACGCCACCGGGAATCGACCCCTCGGATGGCAAGCAACAGCACGAGGGCGACGACGATCGTCCCGTTGTAGAGGCCGAATTCATGTGCGGGGGTGTTGTCGACCGCGATGGCCCGGGCGCGGTAGATGTAGGGCAGGATGAGCGAAGCGAAATTAAGCGGACTGAGCGACCCCTGTCCGATGAAGTCGAGCGAGGCACTGTTTCGAACCGACAGGGAAAGCGCTTTCCAGGTCGGGATCAACTGGATTCCTCCGAGGAGCACCCCGAGCGCCTTCGCCCAGACGAGCAAGGCCAAGCGGGACCAATGGCGATCTCTGCGAAGGGCGTAGAGGTAGAAAAGCCCTTCCATCACCAACGAAATCAAGACCCACTGCGGATAGCCGAGCAAGAGCTGGGACGCTGTGAGCAGGGTCACGGCGAGGCAGCCCCAGGCAGTCCGCCGGCCACCGGCCCCCCGCAGCACGACGTCGGCCGCGAGGAGGAGCCAGGGGATGTGGGCGATAATCGCGACCCCATTCAGGTGCATGAACCGGAAAATGGGACTGCCGGAGAACGCGAAGGAGAGTGCCGCGACCGAGGCACCGTCGTTCCGCAATCCCCACCGCTTGAAGAGAAGGAAGGTCCCCACGAAAAGGGCGGGATAACTCGCGAGAAACTCGAAGGCGAGCGCGGCCTTGAATGGCAAGAGGCTGTAGAGGAGCAGATGCAGAGGATGATACATCCCGATCTGCCCCTCTCCATGCAGATCGAAACCGCAGAACATCTTCGGGAACCAATGGAACGGCTCACCCTCGACCAGGCAAGATTGGTAGAAATATCGCAGGGGAATATGGAAATTGCCGAGGTCGTCGTGCAGGTAAAACCTGTCCTGGAACATCGGGAGCGCCATCGCCCCGAAGATCGCCGACGCGATGGTCCAGACAATCATCGCCCGGATCATTTCGGCGCGTCCCGGTTCCGCGTTCGTATCGCTCATGTTGGCCTTATTCGATAAATCGCTCGCGCCTTGGTCATTCCGTCTCGCCGCTTCGGGACGGAGCGGACGTCAACCTCATCTCTTACGCCAAACACCGAGGACCGACTTGCCGACTCGCCCGAAGGAGAGGAAATCGAGGCGACGCGACAAGGGTACGAGATAACCGTCCCACAAGGCGATCTGCCCGGGAGTGGGCATCGATTGCTTGAGACCCAGCCTGTTGCCCAGCGAGGCGAGGAGTCCGAAAGAATCGAGATATTTCAGCTCGATGAGATCCGCTCCCGGAGGACTCACCGCGCGCAAAGACTTTCGCGAGTAGCGTCGAAAGTGGCCGAGCGCGGTGTCGAACGGCGAGTAGAGCCACTGGTGCGCGGGGGCGAGCACGACCAGGCGGCCCCCGGGGGCAAGCCTCTCGATCGCGCGGACAGCCTCACCCCGGTCGTCATCGATGTGTTCGAGCACGTCGATATAGAGCACGGAGTCGAAATCCCGCTCGGACGGGTCGAGCGTCTCCAGAGTCCCGACGACCACTCGAACCGAGGACGGGATCTCGCCCGAGGCGACCGAACCCGAGAGCCGGCCCGCCAGGGTCGGGTCTGGTTCCAGTGCGAGCCAGTGCAGGGGGGTGGCGGGATGGAGCATCCGAGTCGTGCCCCCGTGCCCCGCGCCGACTTCGAGGACGGAACTACCCAGGAAGGGCGAGATCGCGGCCCGGAGGTATGATTTCCAGTTCACGGCCTTCTCGAACAAGTCGAGTTCTTCCCCCACATAGGTGTAGCTCAAGATGCCTCCCCCGCCCGCACTAGGGGCTCAGATGACGCTATCGGGCACATCTCGTCCACGAAGTAGGCATAGTCGCGACGAGGCAGAAACCCGAGACCCTGGCGGCCGGACAGGATCACGAAACTATAGATGACCATCAGTATGATCGTCTGGAGGATGAGATTGAGCAGCAGGCCCACGGAGTAGGTCGCCCACCCCGGGATGGCGAAGTCGGTCGTGAGGCGGACCAGCAAGACCCCCAGGAGGCAGATGACGGCCATGACGGCGGAAGTCGCGGCCATCGCGATGAGTCGGACGCCGGCGACGTCGCTGAAGACGGAGATCGCGCTGAGGCCGTGCGTCACTAACGCGATGTAGTTCATGGTCGAGCGGCCGCACAGCCTCTTGGCCCGATGGGTCGGGATCGTGCAGAATGGCTGACGCGAGCGGAAGACGCCCGCCGCATAGTGGCTCCAGAGTTCGGAAACGACGACGAGGCTCGCGAGCCGCTTGGCCGGTATCGCGCTGAAGTTTCCCACCCGCACCGAGACGCCCGTGAGCAGCCGATGGAGCGATCGATAAACGCCGTATCCGATCCGGAACCGAAGGGTCTCCGATCGCTTGGTGCGTTCGGCGAAGACGATCTTGGTCTGGCCTTCCGTGTCCATCCGATCGAGCAGCCGGGGCACGTCGACCGGGTCGTCCTCCCCGTCCGAATCCATGACGACGACGGCGAGCGGTCGGATGTGTTCGGCGGTATAGCCCAACCCCACCGCGATTGCCCGCTGATGTCCCAGATTGCGGAGCAGTCGGAGGACGCCGACCTTCCGAATCGCTTTCCAAGGACCCACGCCGAAGTCGGACCCGCGTTCGATCGTCGAACCGTCGTCGACGATAACCAACTCGGCCTGTCTGCCACCGGATTCCAGCGCCTCATCGAGTGAGGGAAGGAGGAGACTCAAGGCTTCCCAGTCGTTATAGGACGGGATCAATACGACGCAATGATGACCCACTATCAACGTCCCAGTTCCGACATCGGAAATCTCTCGGGGGGAGAAGGGTTGGGCCTCGGGTCCTGCCCCCAGACCTTCGCGGCAAGGCCTACTGGATCAGAATCGACGAGCGGTGTCAACGAAATAGTCGATCGTCACGAAGGACACCGGGCGACGGATAAGCCGAGATGG
>JANXSY010000248.1 GCA_025356435.1 Isosphaeraceae bacterium
GGCCCGCTCGTCGTCGAGCCGTGCGGTGAACACGTCATTCGCGGATCAAGGGTGAGGATGGGGCCTGGCAACAACGGACCCCGGCGATGGCGGCGGGACTGGCCGATCATGTCTGGCCGCTCTCGGAGTGGCTGACTTTACGCGCCGTGCATCAGACGTAGGCCACCAGGGAGTTTTTCAGATAGCTGGCAATGCGATCGACTCTTGACAACGCCAAAGGTAGGAAGGCAACGGCCTGATCGATCCGTTCGTCGGGCTCAGCGCAACTGAAGCGGAGGAAGCCGCGGCCAGCCTCGCCGAAGCATTCTCCTCCGAGGCAGGCGACGCCGAAATGGTCGTCGGCGGCTTCAAGGAGGTAGAGAGCTAGGCCGTGCGAGGTGATTTTGTGGCGTCGGCAGAGTTCGCTCACGTCGGCGAAAACGTAGAACGTGCCGGCGGGTGGGTTGACCTTGAACCCGTCGATCGACTGCAGGCCGAGGGTCAGCCGTTCGACCTTGCGGCGGAAGCGGGCCATGTATTCGTCCCGGGTCGGGGCGTCGTGCTCGATCGCGGCACGTGCAGCTTGCTGGGCGAAGGGGGGACTACATGAGGCCGTCGTGTTGATGAGCTTGCCGATCGCCTCGACCACGCCGGGGTGGCCGACAGCGAAGCCCATTCGCCAGCCGCTCATGCTGTAGGATTTGCTGAAGGTGTAGGCCGCGACGCAGTGGTCGAGCATCCCCGGCTCGGCGAGGATCGAGGCGTGACTGCCTTGCCAGACCATGTGGCAGTAGGGCTCGTCGGAGAAGACGACGAGGTCGGTGCCTCGCACCACGTTCGCGATCTCGGCAAGGTCTTCGCGGGTCGCGACGCCGCCGGTTGGGTTGTGCGGCGAGTTGAGGAAGATCGCCCGGGGTTTCGGGTCGGTTTCGAGAAACCGCTTGACGTCGCTCGCCTGGGGGCGGAATTGGTGCTCTGCCTTGAGCGGGACGAGGACTTCGCGGGCACCCCTGCGCTGGATGTTCGGGGAGTAGGTGGGGAAATGCGGGCTGAAGAGCAAGACGCCGTCGCCTGGATCGACCAGGGCTTCGAGGAAGTATTGCTCGAATGGCTTGGCCCCCGACGCGACGACGACGTTTTCGACATGGGCATCGATGCCGAACTCGTCGCGTACGGATTTCGCCGCCGCCGCGCGGAATTCGGGCAAGCCCATGCTCGGACAATAGCCGGTCTGATTGGCCTCGATTGCCGCGATCCCGGCCGCCTTGGCGTGGGGCGTGCTCGGGAATGGGCTATCGCCGATTTCGAGCTCGACGACATCCTTTCCCTTCGCCTTCAGAGCCCTGGCCAGGGCCAGCACGGTGAACGCCGACTCGGCTTTGAGTTGGCCTGCAAGCCTGCTCAGACGGGGCATTGGCGCGACTCCCGAAGAGGGTGAAGGTTCGCCTCAGCGCGAGGCGATCGCCTGGGCGAGCGGTCGGACCATGCGAGGCAGGATGGCCGAGTGGAGCAACTCTTCGCCAATCTTCCTCTGGCGGCGGAAGGCATCAATGAAGGTCGCATCGGAGCCGGAGCCCCAATACTGGCGGACCGTGAAATAGAGGCTAATCTGGTCGTCACCAAACTCGCCGGTGCGGACCTGATAGGCGTTTGTCCGCGTCTCGATCGAGACCCTCGCCTGAAGCCGGCACGAGTCTTCGAGCGCAAGCGTCAACGTCGGCTCATAGTTGATGACCCGCGAGCCGGGCCTCTCAATCAGCGTTTCCAGACCAGGGCCAAGGCCCAACGCTTCGGCGACGACCTCGTCGTGATTGCCTTCATAAGTGAAGTCAAATCCGTACATCACGTCGAGCGCCTCGCAGTCGAGCACGCTGATCGTCAGAAGGTGCGGGGCAAGTTCGAGCACCATCTCATGCTGGCGGTACGCTTCCTCGGTCGAGGCGGGATTGACCATCCCTGAGCAGAGCCGTTTCGGTTCGAGGGCCAGCCATCGATAGCAGCGGCTTTCCTTATTGCCTTCGAGGACGAGGTCGCCGCTCTCTCTTGTGTAGAAGTTGCGGAGTTCGGGATATGCCTTCTTCATCTGCTCGAAATAGTGCAGGACAGTGTCGCGTGAGGTCGGAAGGGCCATCTCGGTGTTCAGGTTCAAATTGACATAGAAGTCGTCGGCGTCGTCGGCGAAGGGATTCATGCGGGTGGCGTCCTGGGTCGGGGCTGGAGCACGAGGACTTGGGAACGGAGCCGGGCGGCCCGGCCGCAGTGCGCGACCGGCCGCCCGGCCGGGAGAGTCGAGCGGATCGGGCCGATTCGCCCTAACCCGTTTCAGCTCTTGATGATATCGCGGAACGTCCCGCCCGCCGGGATCATCGGCAAGACTTGCTCCTGGTACGGCACCAAGATGTCGAGCACATAAGGGCCAGGGTGGGCAATCATCTCTTTGAGCGCGTCGATGACTTCGCTCTTCTTGCGGATCTGGCGGGCTTTGACGCCGAACCCCTTGGCGATCGTCACGAAGTCGGGATAGGTGATCTCGGGCAGGTCGCCGCTGCCTTCGCCGGTCGCCTCGGGGTGGTCGACGGGGCCGAGATAGGTGTGAGCGCGGTTGCCGCCGAGGAATCGGTCTTCCCACTGCACGACCATGCCGAGGTGCTGGTTGTTCAGGAGGATCACCTTGACCGGCAAGTTCTCGCAGTACAGGGTCGCCAGTTCCTGGATGTTCATCACGAGCGAGCCGTCGCCGTCGACATCAACCACCAGGGCGTCGGGAAAGGCCGCCTGGGCACCCATCGCGGCGGGGAGGCCGAAGCCCATCGAGCCGAGTCCACCCGAGGTGATCCAAGTGCGAGGCTTGGAGAACTTGGTGAACTGCGCGGCCCACATCTGGTGCTGGCCGACGCCGGTCGACATCAAGAATTCGCCCTTGGTCAGTTCGGAGAACTGATCAATGGCATACTGCGGCAAGATCGCATCGTCTCGCTGGTCGTAAGTCATCGGGTCGGCCGCGCGGGCCGCGTCAATCTGGTTGTGCCACTCGCGCCAGTCGCCCTTCTCGACGAGGGGGTTCAGGGCCGTAAGGACCGACTTCACATCGGAATTCACGGCGATCTGGGCGGCTTTATTCTTGTTAATCTCGGAGGCGTCGATGTCGACGTGGACGATCCGGCCGTGCTTGGCGAACTCGCTGAGCTTGCCCGTCACCCGGTCGTCGAACCGGACGCCGAGGGCGAGCAGGAGGTCCGCCTCGTTGATCGCCATGTTCGAGTAGACCGTCCCGT
>JANXSY010000247.1 GCA_025356435.1 Isosphaeraceae bacterium
GACGGCTCGGTGCAGCCTTACGGACTGGTAATCCCACCTTCGTATACCGAGAAGACGGCCGGCCGGTACCGTCTCGATGTCTGGTTCCACGGCCGAGGCGAGACGCTAAGTGAGGTTAACTTCCTCGACGAACATCGCACCCAGGCCGGCACCTTCACGCCGCCCGACACGATCGTGCTCCACCCGTACGGCCGATACTGCAACGCGGCCAAGTTCGCGGGCGAGGTTGATGCGCTCGAAGCTCTGGATTCGGTGTCGCGTCGCTATCGGGTTGATGACGATCGGATCAGCGTCCGGGGCTTCTCGATGGGAGGCGCATCGGCCTGGCAGTTTGCGGTTCACTATGCCGACCGCTGGTGCGCAGCCAACCCGGGCGCGGGGTTTGCCGAGACTCCTCAGTTTCTGGACGTCTTCCAGAAAGAGAAGCTCACACCCACCTGGTACGAGGAAAAGCTCTGGTCGCTTTATGACTGCGACCGGGTCGTCGCCAACCTCAGAAATGTGCCGACGGTCGCTTATAGCGGCGAGCTCGACACCCAGAAACAAGCGGCCGACGTCATGGCCGTTGCCCTGATGCGTGAGGGGATCGAACTCACGCACGTCATCGGCCCGAAGACCAAGCACGCCTACCACCCGGAAGCCAAGAAGGACGTGGAAAGTCGGATGGCGAGCCTGGCCATTAAAGGACGCGACCGCACGCCTCGCGAGGTCCACCTGGTCACATACACGCTCAAATACAACAAGATGAACTGGCTCACGATCGACGCGATGACCGAACATTGGGCCGAGGCGCGAGTCGACGCAAGAGTTTCCGACCTTGCCGTCACCCCCGATGCCGTTGCGATCGCGATTGAGACGAAGGGCGTCACGGCGTTCACGCTCGACTTCCCCGCGGGCTCGACCTCGTTCCGACCCGCGACGCTGGGGAGGCTCTCGATGTCGATCGATGGCCAGCCCTACTCCGGCCCAAAGCCGAGGTCTGACGGCTCGTGGCGGACGCACTGGCTACGCAACGACAAGGGTTGGGTTGAGGTCGCCGGAGCACCGTTCGGGAACGTCAAGCGGCACGATCTCCAGGGACCGATCGACGACGCCTTCATGGATTCGTTCCTCATCGTCCGGCCGACCGGCAAGGCGAAGTCCGAGACGTTCGCGGCGTGGTCGAAGGCCGAGATGGATCGCGCCATCGAGCATTGGCGGCGGCACTTCCGGGGCGAGGCACGCGTGATCGACGATACGGCCGTCTCCGACGCCGACATCGCCGGCTCGAACCTGATCCTCTGGGGAGATCCGGAGAGCAACGCCGTCCTCAAACGCATCCAGGAGCAGTTGCCGATCCGCTGGGGGGCGAAAATCGTTGTCGGCGACCGCTCGTTCCCCGCCGAAGACCACGCCCTGATCGCGGTCTATCCGAATCCTCTGAATATCAACCGATACGTCGTTCTCAATAGCGGTTTCACGTTCCGGGATTATGATTATCTTAACAATGCACGGCAGGTGCCCAAGCTGCCGGACTGGGCCGTCGTCGACCTCAAGACCCCGCCTAATTCGCGATACCCTGGCAAGGTGGTTGACGCAGACTTTTTCGGAGAGCGTTGGGAAGTGAGGCCCACGAGGAAGAAAGCCGACGCGGGGAAATGAATCGGTTCAAGATGCTGGCGATCCACTTATCTACGAGGGGTTTCGCCAGCAGACTGGAACCCTCCGGTCAATGATCCTGTCTTTCGTTGGGTGTCTCAATCCTCCGACAAGGCGGCGGACTCATGCCGGCTCCGAGATAGAACCTGGGCTGGCTGGTTGTATCCGACATTCTGAGCCGCCACGCTGAGTCGGTACTGCGGGTCGTGCATGAGCGTAGGGAAACGGTACTCGGTGGGTCGTGTTGTCGTGTAAATCCGCAATTCGGAGTTGTCGGCCGACCGCCAGATCACCTCCTCACGCCAGTCACCGAAGATGTCGGCGGAGAGGGCGGGGGTCGCCTTGCTGCCGTTGTTTGAGGCACAGCCCTGCGGCGAGAGGAGGACGGACTCCATACTGGTCTTCCAGTCCCACTTCGACACCGTCGTCCGATCGAGGATCTCGCGGAGCAGATCGCCGTCCCACCAGACGCCGAAGTTGCACGATCTCGGCTTGCGGACTAGAGCCGTCGAATGTGGAACTCGGCGATGGGCTGGCTCGCACTGGCCGATCAAATTTTAGCTACCACGATCACTATCCACGGGACCCAGATCTCCTGCGACATAGTCCTCCTCTTGGCTACCTGTACGGACGTCGGGAGATCGATCATAAAGAAAGAGCGGATTCGCCTTCGACCACAGGATTGCGAGGAGAAAGCCGGTGGCCACATCACGGAAACCGACAACCCCGAAGACTTGCAATAAGGTTGAGAGCGACCCATGGGCCGAGGCGGTTGCCCACTTGCGGAGTCTGGATGAGAAATGGGCCGCGTTGATCGACCGGGCTGGGCCTTGTCGATTGGTGGCGAGGCCGGATCGTTTCGGGACGTTGGTTCGCGCCATCATCGGTCAACAAATCTCGTCGAAGGCGGCGGCCACGATCGACAAGAAGCTGCGCGGGCTCAGTGGCGACCCCCACATGCCGGAGAGCCTGATCACGCTCGGGATCGACGGGATTCGCTCGGCGGGGTTGTCGGGCGTGAAGGCTCAGTATGTCCTCAACCTGGCCGAGGCCGTGCGATCGGTTGCGGTGCCGATCGACAGGTTTCACGAGTGGGAAGATGACGCGATTATCGCCAGCCTGACGTCGATCAAGGGCGTCGGGGCCTGGACGGCCGAGATGTTCCTGATCTTCTGCCTCAACCGGCCTGACGTGCTCTCGGTTGGCGACCTGGGAATTCGCGTCGGCCTCAAGAAGCACCACGGGCTTGAGGAGTTGCCATCGCCCAAGCTCTGTCGAGAGCTGACCGAGACGCTTCGGCCTTACAGGTCGGTCGCAATGTGGTATCTCTGGACGGAAGTGGATGGACCGAAGCCCAAGGACGAGTGAGGTACGGCCGTGGATTTCGACCTGATCTTGAAGGGCGGATATGTGATCGACGGCTCGGGCGGCCCGCCGTTTCGGGCGGACGTCGGCATTATCGAGAACATGATCTCGGCCGTCGCCACGCTCGACACGGCCCGGGCCGCGCGGGTGCTCAACGTCTCCGGTCACTACGTGACTCCCGGCTTCATCGACGCCCACGTCCACGGCGACCTCATGCTCCTGGCCGATCCGATCCATCGGCCCGCTCTAAAGCAGGGCATTACCACCTATATCATCGGACAGGACGGCTGCTCCTTCGCCCCCGGCAAACGTTCGACGATCGAATACATGAGGCGCTATACGGCTGGCTTCAACGGCGACCCAGCCGAGGTCGAGACCGACTGGGAAGGAATCCCGCAGTATCTCGAAAAATTCGATCGCAAGACGGCGATCAACGTCGCTTACCTAATTCCCAACGGCAACGTCCGCATTGAGGTCATGGGCCACGACCCCCGGCCGGCGACCGACGATGAGCTGAAAGCGATGCAACGGATCGTCCGCGAAGGGATGGACGTTGGCGCGGTCGGACTCTCAACCGGACTCGACTACATCCCTTCGAACTATGCCGACGCACGCGAGATTGCGGCCCTCTGCGAGGCGATCACCCCTGATGATGGCGTCTACGTCACCCATATGCGGGCCTATGGACGGCGGTCGACGATCGGGATGGAAGAGGTCTACGACATCGCCGCGCGGTGCGGGGTCGCTTGCCATATCTCGCACTACAACGGCCCGGCTGACCTCATGCTACCGCTCGTCGATCGGGGCCTCGCGCTCGGGATCGATCTGACGTATGACACCTATCCCTATCTCGCGGGGAGCACGATCCTCGGCATGGTCGCGTTACCCGGCTGGGTGCAAGCGGGCGGGGTCGAGGCGACTCTCAAACGCTTGGCCGAGTCGGCCACCCGCACGCGATTGCACTCTGAGTGGTTCACTCAAGACGCACCCTATCCCCACGAACAGATGCACCTGGCGATGGTCGCCAACCCTGAGTGGCGATGGGCTGAAGGGAAGACGGTCACGGTCGCGGCCGAAGAGGCGGGGCTCAGTCGCGGTGACTTCATCATCGACATCTTGCTGGCGTCCGGTCTGGCGGTCGGTGTCGTCGCCTTTCGGGCCGGAGACCGGACCGAGGACGACGTGCGGGCCATCCTCCGGCACCCCTCACACATGGCGGGGTCCGACGGCATTTTCTGCGGCGGCTTCCCCCACCCTCGCGGCTGGGGTGCGTTCGCCCGTTACCTCGGCCACCACACCCGCGAACTCGGCGACTACACCTGGGCCGAGGCCATCACCCATCTCTCGACTCACGCCGCCAGACGCTACCGCCTGACCGACCGCGGCAGCCTCCGCGCCGGCTATGTGGCCGATATCGCCGTGTTCGACCCCGCAACAGTCGGCGATCGATCGACCTACGCCGAAGGTCGGACCGAGGCGCAAGGGATGTTGCACGTTCTCGTTAACGGCTGTCTCGTCCTCGAAAACGGCGAGCCCACCGGCGCGACCCCGGGCCGCGCTTTACGCCGCTCCTGAAATCCGGACAACAAAATTTCCCAAATAGCCCATTTTGCCGAAACCTCCCGCCCGCCAAAAGCGATGATGTTCTTGGCGGGGCGAGAATAAGGCCCTGGAGACTTAAAAAGACAACCGATACGACTCACAACAGGGGATTCGACATGGACCGCACGGCAAGCCGTTTCGACGTTGAGACGCTCGCTCCGGCCTCGCCCAAGGCTCAGTCCCGCCGCAAGCGGGGGGTGGCCGTCACTTCGAAGTCGGTCTTAATCGACCAAGCTCGTCGCGTCGAATTCGAAACCTTCGCCGCCTCGCTCCGCAAAGAATTCGCCCCGGTGGGGATGCTCGATGTGATCTACGTCGATCGGGCGATCCTCTCCGCCTGGCGTCTCCGCGAGGCGATTGACGCTGAACGGGCCGGAATCCTTGGCGGCCTCGGAGTCGACTCTCGCGAAATCTTCGACCGCCTGGCCGACGACTTCCATCGCCGGTCGGATCGCGCCGAGCGCTCACTCAGGCGGGCCGTCGACACTCTCGGATCGATCCGAATCAGCGGCCGGAAGGCGTGGGGCGTCGCCATCAAGCTCGACACAACCGTTGTCCCGGTCGAGGCCGAGTTGCCGTCCGATGATGAGATTCTCCCGAATGAGTGGACGGTCGTGCCCTTCGAAGACGAGCCTTCCGAAGCCTACGTCGCAGACGACGCACCGCTGCCTCGCTGGCAGGACCGGCTCGTCTTCGACCCGAACGTCTCGGACGATTCGCCCGTCGTCAAAGGGACGTGGATCACGGTCGCGCAGATCGTCACCCTGATCGTCGACGGATCGACCTGGTCCGACATCCTCCGGTCCCACCCCGAATTGACCGAGGAAGACATCCGCATCTGCCTGTCCTACGCGACCGAGGGCGAGACCGACCAATCGCGCGGCATTTATCTGGCATAGTCGGAGAATACGAACGGCCCCTGCGTAATGCCGCAGGGGCCGTCGTCGGTCAGTCATGCCTCATCGGAGACCAGCGGATTCAGAAGAGGTCGTCCTCTTCGGTCTGAGTCCAGCACCACTACATATTAATAATCTCAAGCTTCGGCATCTTCGGAGCTTTGATGTTCTGGATGCTGATCTGTGCGGCGAGTTGCTCGACAATGCCGAGGAGATAGGGGCGGCTCGGAGAGTCGTCGGCATAGGCGCGTTCGAGTTGGCCTTCGTCTCCGACTTCGCGAAGGCTGATGTTGAGCGGGACTTCGCCGAGGAAGGGGACGTCCAGCGACTCGGCCTTGCGGCGCGCTCCGCCCCGGCCGAAGAGGTAGACTCGCTCGTCGCCGGGATGTTCGAAGACGCCGGGTTGGGAGGCCATCGCCTGGGCCGCCTTGCCGCCGCGATCTTTGAGATAGGCCTGCATGTCGAAGAAGCTCATATTCTCGATCATGCCTAGGATCGGCACCTTGAGTTGGCGGAACATCGCGACGGCGCGGACGGCGTCAAGCAGGGCGACTTCCTGGGGCGTGCAGACGATCACCGCGCCGGTGAGGGGGAGGGTCTGTGCGAGTGTCAGCGGAACGTCGCCGGTGCCGGGGGGAAGGTCGATCACGAGATAGTCGAGGGTGCCCCAATCGACCTGGTGGAGGAATTGCTGCATGATCCCGTGGAGCATCGGCCCCCGCATAATCACGGCGCGGTCGGGATCAATCAGGAAGCCCATCGACATGATCTTGAGGCCATTGGCGGTGATCGGCTGAATGCGCTCGCCCATCGCCATAGGCCGGCCCTTCGCCCCGACGAGGTGCGGGATCGAGGGGCCGTAGACGTCGGCGTCCATCAGGCCGACGCTCGCGCCATACGACTTCAGTCCGTAGGCGATTGCGGCGGCCATTGTGCTTTTGCCGACGCCACCCTTGCCTGATCCGACGGCGATGACATTCTTCACGCCAGCGATGTCGCCTTTTTCGGTGATCCCCTTGCCTCGCACGTCGGCGGTCATCGAGATGACGTAAGTCAACTCGCTTCCGAGTCGGGCGTTAAGGGCCTCACGTACGTCGGCCTCAATCTTGGCCTTGAGCGGGCAGGCGGGAGTGGTCAGGTTCACGACCAGCGAGATCGTGCCGTCGCCGATCTGGATGTTCTTGATCATCCCGAGGTCGACGAGGTCGCGATGCAAGTCGGGATCTTTGACCCCCTTGAGGGCCGTCAGGACGTCTTGCTCGGTCAGGCCGGAGGTCTTCTTGCCGAACATCAGGGCGATTCCTCTTCTCGTTGCGGATCTCGGGCAAATCGATCGTGGTTCAGACGGCGCGGGCGTGATGAATGGCTTGGGTTCGGGCAGGTGCGAACGGGTCGCCGCGTTCCCAAGGTTCGGGGTCAACATCGACCGGAGTCGACCAGCCCTGGAAGTCCGAACGACTCCGGGCGAGCGGGAGCCATCTCAGCAATATGTCGGCGATCCGAGGCGGCTGGATCCATCCCGAGACCACGAGCGTCGAGCCGAGTTCTTTCGCCAGGCTCGGCAAGCCAGCGTGGCACATCAGATCGAGGACGAGGAAGAAACCGGCCGGAGCGGCCTGGACTGCCGTTTCGAGGTCTTCGAGCATCGCGCGGGGACGGTCGCCGATGTCGATAACGACGAGCGGTGAAATGACGCCGCGGATGGCCCGATCGAGGTCGGCCGCCGATCGCGTCTCCGCCCAGCGGACCGTGCCGGACGAGGCGAGTCGCGGCCGAAGTTGCCGCGCCCAGGTTCCGAGCCGTTCATGGGTCACGACCAGGGTCGATGACATACGGGGATGCGCACCGGGGTTAGCTCGTCCTGACGCGAGTCGACGCTCGACCCGTGGAGTATGAATCATAGCGTGAGGCCCGGCAGTCGACGAGTGGGCTCAAGTTATCGACGGTGCCTGGGCGTCGCTCGAAAGCTCTTCGCTTGAAGAGAACGCCCCTCGGCCGATATGATAAGTAGAGGCAGAGATGGGTTCGACGTTTATCTCGCTTGCCTCCCCCTCGCTCCTCGTCTGGAAGGTCCGTCACGGCGATGCCCGATCGCGATTATTACGAGGTGCTCGGGGTCTCCAAGACCGCCACGCCCGAACAGATTAAGAAGGCCTATCGGGGCCTGGCTCGGAAGCACCATCCGGACGTGAATCCCGGAGATAAGAAGGCTGAGGGGCTCTTCAAGGAGGTCCAGAAGTCTTACGATATTTTGTCCGACCCTGAGAAGAAGAAGCTTTTCGACCAGTTCGGCATGGCCGCGTTCGAAGGGGTTAGTGCTGGGCCTCGGTCCAATGCGTCGGAATGGAACGCGCGACAAGGCGGAGGTGGGGCGTCGGGTTTTGAGAATATCGACCTTAGCGCCTTCTTTGGCCAGGGCTCGCACGGTGCTAGCGTCGACGAGTCGGCCCACGGCAATAGCATCTTTGAAGAATTGATCGGCCGGGTCAGGGGAGATAGAGGGGCTAGGCGTAAAGCGCCGCGGCAGGGCCGCGTGGTCGAGATGCCGCTCACGATCTCCTTTCTCACGGCCGTTCGAGGGGGAGAGACCTCTCTTGATCTCCAACGCGATGACGGGCACCGCGAATCATTGGTCGTCAAGATCCCGCCGGGCGTCGAGACGGGTTCCAAACTTCGTCTTCGCGGTCAGGGCGAAATAACCCACGAAGGCACACGAGGCGATTTGACGGTCGTACTCACTATCGCACCGCATCCGTATTTCACCCGGGAAGGGCGGAACCTCCTCGTCGAAGTTCCGCTCAGCCTCGCGGAGGCGACGTTGGGCGCAAAGATTGAAGTCCCGACGCTCGATGGTCATAAGACGCTGCCGATCCCATCGGGCACATCGAGCGGTCAGAAGCTTCGTCTGCGTGGTCAGGGCGTGCCGGCACATAAAGAAACCCCGGCGGGCGACCTTTTCGTCGTCGCTAAGGTGGTCGTACCGAAGGGGATTGACGAGGAAAGCCGGCAGCTGATCGAACAGTTCGCCGAGATGAATCCTTCTCAGCCCCGAGCTGGTCTCTGGTGACGATCAGTTGACGAAGCCCGGGGCACCTCCGGATTCCCTTCCTCTCGTCGGCAGGTTTGAACCGACCATGAACGACCCCTTGATCTCGTACGAACAAGTCGCCGAGAAATTAGCGATCGACCCCAAGGTCTCCCTCCGTTACGAGCGACTTGCGTTGATCTGGAGCGTCAGCGTCGAGATTCTCCTGAAAGTTCGAGATCATCGCGACGAACTGCGTCGGCTCCTCACCCTGTTTATACGCGACCTTCAGGGATCGCTCGTCCGTGATGCCGAGACTGATCCCAATGTCTGACAACGGCCGGCGGGCCGCCACGCCGCTGCTCGATCGGAAAAATCTTAAGCCGCAAGAGCGGGTCCGGATCGGCCGGGCCGTTTCGGCGCTCCTGGGAGTCGGGCTGACGGCGATTGCCGCGATCGGCTGGCTTGCGATCTGGCATCTCGTCCGTCGAGGCCGACTGATCCGCGAGCGCCTGGGTCCGCCGAAGGTTGTGAGTCTTCCCGAGGTTGATTCCACAGGCCCGAATCTGAAGTGAGTTGCCCGTCATGGACCAGAGATTTCGGACCCATGAACGGATCAAAGATCCCGCTGATTTCCGCCGGGCCTTCGACAGAAAAAAGTCAGCATCGAACGATTCGATGATCGTTTACGGTGTGGAGAATGGGCTCGATCACGCTAGACTTGGACTGTCCGTGTCGAAGAAGCGGGTACGCAAGGCCTTCGCGCGGAACCGGGTCAAACGCGTGCTTCGTGAGGCGTTTCGCCTGGGCAAGACCGAGTTGCCCGTCGGCGTCGATCTCGTGATCGTCCCTCGGGGTCCCGTGCTGCCCTTCGAAGTGGCAAGACGGTCACTCATCGATCTCGCGCAGGCCGTTGCTCATCGCCTGAGAATCGTCTCCACGCAGGCACGCCTATGAGCATTCGCCCCTGGACCTGGCCCGGTCGAGCGAGCGTTGCGCTTTGCATTGGGGCCATCAGGGTCTACCAAAAGACTCTTAGCCCTCTGCTTGGTCCGCTTTGCCGATTCCAGCCGAGTTGTAGCCATTACGCGATCGAAGCTTTTCGGAAATATGGATTCGTCCGAGGATTTATCAAAACGACCTGGCGAATCCTCCGATGTAATCCCTTCAATCGTGGTGGCTTCGATCCCCCTTGAACGTGAGTTTACGGTCGCTGCGCAAGAAAAGAGGCGACGGTCGAAACCCGCCGCCTGGATTCGTTGAATGGACTATCGGGTTCACCAGCGGCGGAACGGCCCGAAACCACGACGGTAGCCGTAGCCATAACCGTACGCCGGGCGGTAGACCCGGTAAGCAGGATAGCGATACGCCGGATAGCCGTAAGCCGGGGTGGCATAACCGGTCACAAGCGGAGCGGCAGGATTCGCGTAGCCCGAGTATGCGGAGTTATAGCCGTAGCCATAACCGTAGGCAGGGGCACCGACATAGACACCCCCTCCGGAATACGGGGCGCCGACGGAAATTGACATCTGAGCGTTCGACGATGACGCCATCCCAAGGACCATTCCGCCTGCGAGGACCAATCCAATCAGTCGTGACATCGCAATCTCCTTCCAAGGGTGTTCCTTCAAGTCGCAGACTGCTGCGGGTCTCTAAGATAAGTATTCCGTGCATCTGCCATACCAATACCCCTGAAGGCAACGGGGATGCAGCACTCGTTTTTGGTTGACCAAAAATAATTGTCAAAAGATCAAAATGTGATCTAGAGGTTGGGCAACATGGTGAATATGATGAGTAAACGACATAAGACCGTCCGCGCTGGGTTGGCCGAGGGTAAGAGAAGGATTTGAGATGACGTCGACGACCAAGCCGAGGCGAGACGAGCGAAAGTCGCTCGAAGAGGTGAATGCGTCGGTGTCGGTCTCGTACAAGAACCCGATCCGCCGGTTGTTTGCTTTTCTAGGGCCTGCGTATCTGGTGAGCGTCGGCTATATGGACCCGGGGAACTGGGCGACCGACCTGGAGGGTGGAGCCAAATTCGGCTACACGCTGCTCTGGGTCTTGCTGATGTCGAACCTGATGGCCGTGCTCTTACAAACCCTCTCCGCGAGGCTAGGAGTTGTCACGGGCCATGACCTGGCGCAGGGGTGCCGGGCCGAATATTCGCGTCCGGTGAATATCCTCCTGTGGATTCAAGCGGAGGTGGCGATCGCCGCGTGCGACCTGGCGGAGGTCGTCGGCACGATCATCGCTCTGAAATTACTCTTCGGAATCCCGCTTATCTACGGCTGTGTTGTCACGGCGTTCGACACCTTTCTCCTACTTTGGCTCCAGAAATGGGGCATGAGGAAGATGGAGGCGGTGATCCTGGCGCTGGTCTTGACGATCGGCGGCTGCTTTTTGCTCCAGATCATCCTCGCGAGGCCCGACATCGGCGGTATCCTCGGCGGGTTGCGCCCGAGCCTACCGTCTGGATCGCTGGTGGTAGCGATCGGCATTCTCGGGGCGACCGTGATGCCGCATAACCTCTACCTCCACTCAGCGCTAGTCCAATCGCGACGCATCGGTGACGACGTCGCAAGCAAGGCGCAGGCGTGCAAGTACAACATGATCGATTCGGCCGTTGCGTTGAACCTCGCGTTCTTCGTCAACGCGGCGATCCTGATCCTGAGCGCGTCGGTTTTCCATCGAAATGCGGCGGAAGTGGCCACGATCGAACGGGCGCATGAACTCCTGCCGACGTTTCTGGGCTCAATGGCCCCGATTCTATTCGGCGTGGCCCTGCTCTGCGCGGGGCAGAGTTCAACCCTGACGGGCACGCTCGCAGGGCAGATCGTGATGGAGGGGTATCTCGACTTGCGGATCGCCCCTTGGATGCGACGGTTGGTCACCAGGACAATCGCGCTCGCACCGGCCGTGGTGACGATCACGCTCGTCGGCGAGGAGCAGATGCAACACTTGCTCGTATTGAGCCAGGTCGTCCTGAGTTTGCAGCTCGCCTTCGCGGTAATCCCTCTGATCCACTTCACCTCAAACAAAAAGAACATGGGGATCTTTGCAACGCCCCCCTGGGCGCAGGTGCTCGCCTGGATTACGGCCACGATCATCGTCAGCCTGAACGCGAAGTATGTCGTCGACAAGATCCAGGAATCGGTCGATTGGGCGACGAGGTCTGGCTATCGGGTCGGACCCGTCGGCCTCGGACCGATCATGGCGGCGGGACTATACGGCCTCGCAGGTCTGATGGCGGGGCTTCTCGCGTGGATCGTCGTCAAGCCCTGGCTCCGCCCCGCGCACGCCTGGACCCCCGCGCCGAGCGTCGAGCTGGACTGGGCCGATGCTCTACGACCTCGCCCGATTGCGACGATCGGCATCGCGCTCGAGCACGACCAGGCCGACGCGGAGATTCTCAACAGGGCACTCAGCCTGGCAACGCCCGGTCAGACGAGCTTGGTACTGCTCCACGTCGTCGACACGCCCATGACCCGAGTCTACGGCAGCGAGACCCTCGATCGTGAAACCGACGCCGACGAGAGATATCTTGCCGAGGTTGTCCACGTCCTGATTCAGAAGGGCTACGAGGCCCGCTCGATCTTGCTCCAAGGCCCCGACCGCGCAGGCGAACTGGTGAAACGACTCAAGCGAGAGCCGGTGGACCTCCTCGTGGTCGGTTCCCACGGCCACGGCCTGGTGCACGACCTCTTGCTCGGCCAGACGGTCGACCGGGTTCGCCACGGCCTGAGTATTCCCATGCTCATCGCCCGACCCGACCGCGCCCTGCCCAAGCCCGGCCTGGAAGTCGTCGAGCCCATCTAGGCAGGGTCAACTCCGCCTTGCAGTCGGCACAATCCGACTCTTCGTTTGATTCGGTTCAAGCCGAACGCAAGCTTGCGTCGATAACTTTGGGTGAACCGTGTCGGGACGGAGGCCTCGACAAGGGTCCGCTCACGGTGAAGATCATGTGGCGAATGGACAAAGCTTGGGGCGAGTTGAAGGAGAACTAGGTGAGGCCGACGGACGCGGCGAGAAGACTATTGGCTCTGGTCCGACTGGGGGTGGCCCTAGTCCTTGGCGTCACCGTGCCTGTCTCTGGCGCGGACGTCCCCGCACCGTCGTCGATTACCGCCGTCCCCGTCATCGAGCACAACAGTCGCTCCTTCCGCATTCCCTTCAACTTCGACCCGGAACAGAAATCCGAGATCAAAGAGATTGCGCTATACGTCTCCGAAGACCAGGGGCGAACCTGGAACCCAGTCGATCGCAGCGCTCCTGACGCGAGGGCCATCGCATTCAGGGCGTCGCACGATGGCGAGTTCTGGTTTGCGGTCCAGACGGTCAGTAAAGACGGCCGGCTCTATCCCCCTAATACGGCGTCGATCGAGCCGAAGATGAAAGTTATCGTCGACACGACGATCCCGAAGCTCAAGCTCGAATCCAACGGTCGACGCGGTAGCCTGGCCTCGGTCCGCTGGGAAATTCGCGACGACAGGCCTGATCGGAATTCGTTTGTCCTCGAATTTCAGTCCGAGGGAGAACGCGACTGGCGGCAGGTTCCCGTTCGTCGGCCGGTCCCCCTCAACGGCGAGCGGACCTGGGACGCCGGGACCGCCGGATCGATCCGAGTCCGGGCCGTCGTCTCCGACCGGGCGAAGAACTCGAAAGAAGTCGAGCTCTTGCTCCCCGATGGCTCGCCCGAAAACCCCAAACTTGATCGCGTTCCGGCGACCGAGCTGACGGAGCCTCCCCCGCTTGGTTCGTTCGTCTCGAACGAGGTTAAAGGATTGCCGCAGTTTCCGACCGAGCCCGCCTCGGCCCCGATCCGGCGTCCGACCGCTCCCGCCGAGACTCCGTCGGCCCCCATCCGACCGGCCGCCTCGGGAGGAGCCGAATACAACCCGTTCGAGACGCCCGCCCCCGTTGCGGGATCGAACTCGGGCGTCAAGTCAGACGAGTCGACCAAGCCACAACTCATCGCCAGCCCAAAATTCAACCTCCGATACGAGGTCGAGGATGCCGGCGTCGATGGTCCCGCCGTCGTCGAACTCTGGATCACTCTTGATGGAGGTCGGACCTGGAGTCGGCGCGGCGAAGACCCGGACCGGAAGTCGCCGTTCCCGGTTGATCTCGGGGGAGATGGGACTTATGGCCTGACACTCGTCGCGAAGTCGGCCTCGAATCAGGGCGATCCGCCCCCAGCACCCGGCGACCGGGCACACTATCTCGTCGAGGTTGACGCGACTCCGCCAATGGTCAAGCTCGAACCTATCCGGCAAGGCACGGGGGCCGACACGGGTAAGATCAGCATCCTCTGGCACGCCAGCGACCTCCATCTCGGCCGAGCCCCGGTCGTGATCTCGGTGCGTGTCGAGGGCGGAACCGCCTGGAACCCGATCACTCCCGCCGTCGAAAATACGGGCCGATTCGTCTGGACCGTGCCCGCCAACGCACCTCCCCGTTTTTATGTGCGGATCGACGTTGTCGACACCGTTGGCAATCGCAACTCTGACGAGACCCCGAACGGAAATCCCGTCGTGGTCGACCGCGCCCGTCCCAAGAGCCGGATTATCGGCCTCGACCCCTCGAGTCGGAGTGCGAGCGCGCCGGCGATCACCCCGCGGTAGGTTAGAGACACATGTTGAAACCACGCCCTCGGTTCGATCCCGACCGTGATCCGCTCGGTCCCTTCTTGCACTATCTTATGTCGGAATGTGGCATGTCGCCGCATACCCTCGCCGCATATCGGGCCGACACCGCCGGCTTCATCCGTTGGCGGAAGGAGCACGCGCCCGGCCCTCTGGCCAAAGTCGACATCGCGACCCTCACCGGATATGTCGACCATCTCGCCAGGTCGGGCCTCGCACCTTCGAGCATCGGGCGGCATCTGGCCAGCCTATCAACGTTCTTCCGATTCCTTATCTTCGACGGCAAGCTGACGGAGAACGTCGCGAAACTTCTGATCGCACCGGCGGTCTGGGACCGCTTGCCGAATGTCCTCGGACCGGCGGCGGTTGAGAAGCTTCTTGAATCGCCGGACACATCGACCCGGCTCGGCCGTCGCGACCGTGCCGCGCTCGAAACACTTTATGCCACGGGCTGTCGCGCTTCCGAGGTTGTCGGCCTGCGTCCCCGCGATCTCGACCTCAGGCGCGGCACCGCGAGATGTGTCGGCAAGGGAGACAAAGAGCGGTTCGTCCCGCTGGGCACGCGGGCCCGGGAGGCGATCGAGGTCTATCTCGCGACCGACCGGCCCGAGATGGTTGCCCGACATCCGGAAACCGAAGTCGTTTTCGTCGGCCGCTCGGGCAAGGCGATGTCGAGAATCGGTCTCTGGCGAGTCGTGAAGCAGCACGCCCGAGCCGAGGGGATGTCCGAAAATGTCAGCCCGCACACGCTCAGACATAGCTTCGCGACCCACATGCTCGCGGGCGGTGCTGACCTTCGCGTTGTACAGGAGATGCTTGGACACGTCTCGATTGCGACCACGCAGATCTACACGCGGGTTGAGCTGAGCCGACTTCGGGAGGTCCACGCCCGGTTCCACCCGAGGGGAACCGGAAACGCCGCGAGTTAACGACGAACGTGTCGACCCGTGTCGGTCAAGGGGCGATGCAGTCGAGTCGTTCCCGGATCTTGACTTGCACGCCGTCGATCTCCTCGATTTCTTTCGGCAGCAGGACGTTCACTCTGGCGGCCCTGAGGTGTTCTGACGCAACCCGCAAAGAGTCAACCGCCAGTCGACTGTCTCGGGTGCAAAGGGCGATGTCCGCCATCGAGATCTTGACCAACGCCGAGAAGTAGTTCAAAGAAAAGCTCGCTCTCGCGTCTTGCCCGGAGTTGGGCCTCGACCGGATCGCGTCCAGGTTGTCGATCGCCTGGACAAAGAATTCGTGCGATGCTTGGTACTGCGCGTTGTCCTTCGCGGTGTCCCCTATCTGAAGGAGGACACGAGTGCGATCGACCCGCATACGAACAAATTCCCGGAGAGAATCGATCGATCCGTCGTCGCGGAATAGGGCCAGAGCCCGGTCGATACTAGTCAACGCCGCGTCGAGTCGGCCGCCGGCTAGTTCGGCGGTCGCCCGGCCGTGATAGGCCAATACGGAGAGAGGGTTGAGGGCGAGGGCTCGCTGATAAGCGTCAACAGCGTCGTCGAAGCGCCCGGCATTGACCAACGCTTTGGCGCGTCCTGTCTCAAGCTCAAAAATCTCGACACGCCCGCGGCCGAAACCAAGACTAGTAATTATCCAGCCGAGGAAGACGATCGAGAGCACGACGGCAGAGATCCGGGATCGTCGCCGGAGCCGGTTCGCGCCTCTTTCGATCAGGGATGGATTCTCGGCTACCGCCAGCGGCCGGCGATCGAGGTAGAGTCCCAGGTCGCTCGCCAGTTCTTCGGCTGTCGCGTAGCGGTTGGATGTCGACTCCGCGAGGCTCTTGGCGATGATAGCCTCAAGCGCGTGGGGAACCTGACGGTTGATTCGGCGGATCGGTGTGCGGGGGGCGCTACGTTTCTGGATGAGGTCATTGATGGCGCGGGCCAACTTGAGGTGATCGGCGGGCCGCTCGATCGGCTTGAGGGTCAGCATTTCGCGGAGGATCAGCCCGAGGGAGAAGATGTCGGCCGGTGCGCCGACTTCCTTCCAGAGGGAGGGATCTTGAAAGGCGAGGAGCTGCTCTCTGGCCATGTAGGGGAGCGTCCCCCCTCGATGCGCGGCGCGGGCCTGATCAGCGAGGCTGACATCGTGCGCGAGGTTAAAGTCGAGAAGTTGAGGCCCGTCTCGGCGAGTCAGGAGGACGTTCTCGGGCTTCACGTCGCGGTGATAGATACCGTTGCTGTGGGCATGGGCGAGTGCTTGAGCGAGCTTCATCCCGATCCACGCGATGCCGTCGGCATAGGATTGATTCGCGGGGAAGTCGGCCCATCCGTGCCGCCGTCCTTCTTCCGCAGGCCGACCCGACAGCGCGCGATCAACGACATCAACAAGGGCCGAAGCGGAACGGGGTATCGCGTCTCGGCGAAACCGTTTGATGACGTCGTCAAGAGGCAGACCAGGGCGATACGGCATGCAGAGGCCGCGAAGTCCCGTTTTTGGGTCGATCACAGTGGCGTTCACGGCCACGATGTTATCATGATGAAGCTTGCCGAGGACGGCGGACTCGTCTCCTCGATCACGCGAGACCTTGAGGACGACTTGCTTTCCGCCGAGATTGCTCGCATGGGCTAGGAAGACGCGTGCAGCCCCTCCCTGACCAAGAAGCTGTACGAGTTCATATTCGGCGAAATGATCTCCCTCCTCGGGGAAATCAGGTCCGGCGGTCGAGGTGTCAGCGGCACGGCTCAACTCGCGATGGTAGGCGAGTTGCGAAACGAGCGAGTCGCGCCAAGTTGGATAGCGCTCGCAGAATTCCGCGGAATCAATCGCCCCGTCCATCTCTGCGCGGAGGCAATACTCTTCATAGATCAGGCTCAGGGCATGACCATCTTCGCCGGCCAAGTCTGGGTATCGGCCGAAATACTCGCGAGCCGACGGGCGCTCACCTCGTCGGTAACGTTGCTGAAGGTCGACTTTGACCAGTTCCGCAAGTCCGAAAGCCGATTCTTCAGGGTCGAGCCTTGCGTGATATCGCTCGATAAGAGGCGGACCCTGACGCCATGCATCCTCAAAATCGAGAACGAGTTCGGCGACGGAATCTTGAATGCCTGTGTGACGGACTGAGGGGGCCAGCGTGCGCATGGTCCGCCCCTTCAATGCTGGAAGGTGAGTCGAAGCCGTTCCAGGAACCTCTGGACCTTGCGAATCGACCAGCCCGTCTCTCTGGAGATTTCCTCATTATTATAATTTTCGGAGCGACGACGGATGATCAGCCGCCCGGCATCGTCGTCCGACGCCTCGCAGAGCTTCTCATCGACTTCATTCGCGACGGCGACCTGGCTCGGCGTGGGGCCGCTTGAAGGGAGATCACTCTCGGCGTTCTCGTGGTCCGACAACGGACGCTCGCGGTTCGAGTCGCGCTTCTTCGTCTGGCGTCGACGATGCTCATCAATAATCCGACGGTGGGCTGCGTCGAAGAGGAATGCTCGGACCTTATCGACGGTATCGAATTGGAAGCGGTCGGCCTTTTCGATCAGTTCGCCAAAGACGTCATTGGCGATATCTGTTGAGTCGACGTAACGCCGCAGCGGACCATTAATCCGTCTGCGCACGGCACGACGGACCTTGGGATAACATTCATGGAAGAGGGCCGCCCAAGCATCCTGGTCGCCGGCTTGTGCCCGAGCGAACAAGTTGTCCGAGTCCTCTGGTTCCCACTGCTCCGACGATGAGCGTAGCAATGCACACCTCCCACAACGAGGCGGGCGGGAGAGTGCGTCATCGTCGTAGTACGAAACGCATGCATTCACCTAGGCAGATTGCCTCCCCCGCACACTAGCTACTCTACCGCGTTATCGTTGGCAGAGAAAGCCGTTGCTTCGAGAGATCGAATGCGTTTCTTAAGTTCCCGAATGTTTTCTCGTAGAAAACCGGCAGAATTTCGCTATCCGTCAGCATGAAATTGCAGACGTGATACTAAGGACTATTTTTTTTTGCGAATTCGCTCCTCATATGGCGGTCCAAGTCGTCGGCTTCAATGAGGCGACGCCGAACCTACGGACTATTCAGTTGTAGGTCGCGTAAGTTGTACTGGGGCTCGACATGACATTCGAGTTGCCCTGACCAGAAGAATTGGCACTGCTTGCGAAGATGGCTGTGGTCAAGATCGAGAGTCCTTGGGTCGCGCCGACGGCGTTGGGGTCGTAAGGGGCGTTCTCGTACGTCGGGATTTCCAAGGGGACAGCGATGCTACCCGCGACGCCAGGGGTCACGAGCGGCGTTGGCACATCCATCGGGTTTCCGAGCGAGTTGATGAAAGGAGCAAGATCCGAAGGGGTGATTCGGAGATCGAGGGAGTCGAGGGTCGGCGAGAAATGGCGGTTGCGACGCATGGGTGTGCCTTTCAGGGTGGTTTTGCAGTGCAATGGGGGAGGGATCAGGCCGTTCGGAACGTGGTGAGAGCACGACGCTTTCATGGGATGGACGGCGAACAATGTCGACGGCCACTGATGCCTTCGGCATTCTCGGTAGAGGGATGGAGCGAGACTCGCTTCGAGTTCAATTCCGGCTGAAGCAAGGTAGATCGACTCCCGTCGGGATCACGAGACCTGGAAGCAGGTCCGATGAACGAGGAAGCGGGTAGAGGTCGGCCGGGATCAGAGAGCGACACGCCTGCTGATAGAGAGGACAGGAACGATGCTGTCGTTCGGCCGACGGGCGAAGCCGTTCGGCGAGGCCGTCCAGCCCTGCGCGACGGGCGATGACATACCGTCCCAGCGGTGAAAGGGTCCCTCTCGACTCGGCCAGCACCGTGGTGAGGGATGCCCCGAGTCGGACTTTCTTCTCAGTGCGTCGAACCTCGTCATTGATTTCGGAACGGAGCAGGACGACGATCCGACGTATCTCTCTACCGTATCTCGCGAGCGCCGATTTCTGAGTCAATTCAGCCCACGGGTCAGACCATGTCTGGAGCGGCTGGATCGCGACGTAAAGCTCGGGGTCGATCGGAATCGACGGGTCATTCTGTTGATGCAAGAGGAGCCCGGTCGCGGCCGCTTCCCAGACACCTTTCGCGGCCCGGAAGGCCCGCCAGTCGGGGTTGCGACGCGAATACGCAATCTCGATCCGATCCGCGAGATCAGCGATGACCTCTTGGGAAGGCATGGTTACCACGTACACCTCGTCGTGATCGGGACTATTGTGGCCACGGCTGGCGACAACCCTTACGGGGTCTGCTCTCTAGCGTTCCCGCTTGCGTCATCTCTTCAACCGCGAATCCCCCGCGACGGCGACAGACTTTCTAAATTTATTTTCCAAATGCTTTCGGTCCTACTTCGCGAAGGCTTTCATCCTTAGCTCATGGCTCGTGATATGGATATTCTGTTGCCGACTCTTTCGTAGGAAACAAGACTGCACCCATTGGCAATGAAATTCTAGACCTGCGGGTGTTCCGCCGTTACGATACGTCGGCCGATGCTAGGCATCGGTCCCGCGATTGCTGATTGATGGAGAAGGCAAAAAGCTCTGTCTACCTATTGCCTCGGTCCTCTTTCTTCACAGGATGGACTGGCATGGCGCTCTCCCCACATCATTCCGACTGGCAGACCATCCGCTCCGACCTCGCTCGTCGCGTACGCGAAATCCGCGAGGAGCTTTATGGCGAAAACGGAGGTCCGCTGCTCGCGGGTGCCCTTGGCCTCCCGTTCCGGACGGTCCTTAACTACGAAGACGGATGTGCGATTCCCGCTGAAGTTATCCTTCGCTTCATTGAAGTGACCCACGCCAACCCGCATTGGCTCCTTACAGGTCGGGGCGAGCGCTATCTCCCGAAAAATCGGCAATGACGTCCTCGCGGGACGAGCGTCGGGTTTCCCTCAATCGCCTTCTAAGTCGGCAGAGTGGGTGAGCAAGAGCCCAAGGTCGATACCTTGGCCGCCGGCCGTCTGTCGGCAAGTGACTGCCAGAGAGTTCACCCCTACCCGCATCGCTGTCTTGCCCGTCTGTTCGACCGAGACGTCACGATAGTCGGATATGAACCCGCTGGCACCGAAAATTGGCTTCCCGTTCAGACAAACTTCGACGTCCTCATCGTGAAAGATGTGGAAGTCAAGTTGATCACTGGAAGAAAGTTTCGGCGCCTGGAACGTCGTGCGGAGCCAGATCCGGGGTGAATCCCAGCGCGTTTTGACGCGGACCCCCGGCGTCTCGGGTGTCCCGAATCCGGACGCTCCTCGAGACCAGGCGGAGTCGTCGAATCCCGGCTGGTCCCAACCCGCTGGTGGCTCCTGGGTTGTGTAGGCCCAGATTGTTGGGTTGCCGCGGGTTGTATCGCCCGGAATCACGAGCGTTTCCACTCGAGAGGCCACCACGTCGGTCGACACGGGCACGTCGGGGGCCACGCCGAGGTCGACCGGAAGCACTTGACGTGTGTGCAGGGTCAGAGTCGGGTCGAAGGGGTAACGCCCGGTTTCTTCACCGAAGAGGGCGAGGCCTCCCCCGTGTTCCGCCGCTTCGGGCACCGCGATCCGGAGGACGAGTGGCTTACCCGCAATGATGTCGGCCTTGATAGCCTCGGGGAGCTGGCCGGCGGCGCTGAGAATGTCGCCATAGCTGCCGTGCTCGACACCTGCCAGGTGCGAGAGCACGCCCTGAGCGTCGGCCGGGTCGTCTTCCAGGTCGTCACGCTCAACGACCAACCCGTTGATCGAGATTTCGACAGCTGATGGCCACTTCCGCTCATCGGTCTGGGGGTAGTCTTGCCTGTTCTTGCGGTCGGGCCAGTCAACCTTCTGACGCTCCGCTTTTGAAGACGCCTCGACCTGGAAGTGGAAGCTCTCAATCTCGGCCTTCACCACAGCCATGGGCACCTTGATGTGATACTCGAAGAAGCCTTTGCCGTATCCGTAGACCTTGCCGGCCGGTGGCTTGCCGAGCTTGCTCCAGGACTGGCGGGCGAGGTCGCCTGGTGCGAAGCGGAGGATAGCGTCGTGATCGTCGTTACGATCGCGTTCAGCGCGAGGCTGGGGCTTGTCGGCACGGACGACGATGTTGACGTAATTCGCGGCGAAACGGCCGTTGTTCGGGTCACGGAGGGTGAGATTGAGCGAGCCGACGAACGGCCGGTCGGGCAATTTTACGCGGATCGGCTCCTGCTCTTTGACATCATACAACGTCCAGGTGGCCGGGATCGACCGGGGCGACGAGACCATGATCACATCGCCCCGATCGTCGGCACCGTCGAGCCACCAGCGAAGTTTCGGCTCGAACGTCCTGTCGGAGAAGTGGCTGATGAAGACAGGGACGGTGATCGTCTCTCCCGGACGGGCCACGATCGCCGGAGGCGCGTCGAACCCGACGAAGTCGGCCCCGTTCAACTCGCTCGGCCGCATGTCGGGGATGAAAGCGTCGTAGCCGAATTGCTTGGGAGTCCGGTCATAGTTAAAGAAGCCATTGTGCTCCCACTCGATGTCCGTCAACTCGGTATAGACATAGCCCTGGATCTTCGGCTGGCGACGGAGTTGTGTCGTCAAGTCGCGGAAGCTCCAGGAGACATCTCTATCCCCACTGCCCGACGAGATGCCACCGTATTCGGAGTTGATGAGCGGGGCCGTCGACTGCTTCTCGCCGGGGCAGAAGTTGAACGAGCTGCCGGGGACGGTCCGGGCGACGACATCGGCGATATGGCGTTTCGCATCGGCATGGTTGTCGATGTAGAAATGCCAGCTATTGATGTCCGACCCCTCGACGTGGTCGTCGTTGCAGGGCGAGTTGTCTTCGACGAGACGAGTTGGGTCCAGTTTGCGGATCTCGGCCATCATTCGCTTGACCCAGCCCTGCGTGTCTTTGTCGGCCTTGTATTCCGCCGACGACTTGTTCGCGAGGCCCCAAGTTTCGTTGAAGGCCACCCAGGTGATAATGCTTGGGTGATTCCGGTCGCGGACGACGACCTCTCGCATCGTCGACTCCCAAGCCTTTCGAGACTTGGAAGTTTGCCGCCAGGTATTCGGCAGGTCTTCCAGGAGAAGGACGCCGAGCTTGTCAGCCCAGTAGAGGCGGCGGGGTTCGTCGGGCTTGATGTGAATGCGAAGGCCGTTCAGGCCGTTGTACTTGGCGATCAGCAAGTCACGCTTGAGAAACTCGTCGTCGGGAGCGGTGTAAAGCCCCTGGGGATTGAACGACTGGTCGAGCGCGGCGCGGAGGTAGAGGGGCCTGCCGTTGAGCAAGATTCGCTCATAAGGCGCATCGCCATACTTACCTCGAGCGATCGTTCGGAGACCGAAGTAAGTTGTGAGACTATCAATGACCCCGCCCGGCCCCTTCATTTCAAGGGTCAGAGGATAGAGATGCGGCGACTCGGGCGTCCAGAGCTTCGGATCTTGGACCTTGAGCACGAGAGGTTTGGACCGCTCGGTTGTGGGTGAGACCGAAGTCGTGGCAACGGTTGGGTCGTCCGATCGGGCTGACAAAGAATAAGCGCCGGTAGTGCCTGAGCAGATGACCTCGACCGTCGCGGACGCGAGGTCGGGATTCGTCACGATCATGACATCGGCGATCCATGCCCGCGGCCGCGACTCGACCCAGACTGTTTGCCAGATTCCCGAACTCGACGTATACCAGCCGACCTGCTTCCCGGTCGGCAGTTCGGGGTCGGTCGGGTCAAACGCCCTGACGACTACGACCGCCGGTTTTCCCGGTGTCAATGCGTCGGTTATGTCGGCCTCGAAGGGAGAATAGCCGCCTTCGTGCTCGGCCACTTTCGTGCCATTCACCCAGACGTCGGCCCGCCAGTCCACGGCTTCGAATCGCAGCCAGGTGCGTTCGCCCTTGGGAAATGCAGCGGGAATTTCGAGCGATCGTCGGTACCACGCGACCTTTGGACCCCGACGTTCATTGATGCCCGACAGTTCACTCTCCCAAGGAAACGGGACAACGATCGATCGGTCAAAACCGGCGGCCGTCGGCTCGAACCATCGGGCGGCGACGCCTTCGTCTTTGGCGTCAAACCGGAATTCCCACGCCCCATTCAGGTTGATCCAGTGCGGCCGGACAGCGTCCGGGCGAGGATGCTCGGGGCGGGGAATCGCGGCTGCCGACCGCTTCGCGACGAGTGCAGATAGGGCCACGACCAATGCCACCCGGACGACGTTGCGGATCATCGAAGGAGTGTCTCCGTGTCTCGGAACGGTGGACGGCAGCCCCGGGGGAGACGTGCCGCGTTGGATCGAAGCTAACCGAGTTTGAGACTATCAGAATTGTTGTCTGTGAAACATCGCCCACGCTCACGAACCCGCGGCGTCCACCACGATCCTTCGTTTGAGCCGGCTCCTCACGTTGCCGACATCGTTTTTCGGGCGAACGCCTCGACGTCGATCACCGGGCCGATCCGGAATGCGACGGCTTTCTTACCCGAAACTTCCGCCGTCTTTCGCTCAAAGATGATCACTGGCTGCGTCTCCGCCAGGGAACGAAGCCGGTGCGCGATCACGTCGGACGACTTCAGGTCGACATCCACAAGGATCACGTCAACGCATCGGGGGATCATCGACCTGCCGATGCCGAGGTGAATCGTCGCGATCGCCCGGTTGATCTGGGATATCTTCTCTCGGACCGATTCGCCTGGTGGCCTACGTCTGATGCACGGCGGGTAAAGTCAGCCACTCCGAGAGCGGCCAGACATGATCGGCCAGTCCCGCCGCCATCGCCGGGGTCCGTTGTTGCCAGGCCCCATCCTCACCCTTGATCCGCAGCGTCCGCA
>JANXSY010000277.1 GCA_025356435.1 Isosphaeraceae bacterium
CGGCCTGCTCGGTACCGACGCGCTCGACCCGATAGACAAACTCCCGGCAACGATCCGCACCGTCGTCGTGGCGTCGCAACGGATCGAGGATCAACGCTCGATGACAATCGAGGAGAAGTCGTGGGTCTTCTTCACGTCGGCCGGCCTGATGATCGCGGTGCTCGTCTCGTCGTTCCTCGCCTTCGTCGCCGTCTGCCTGCCGATCGGAGCGGTCATATCCGGCACCAACGGTTACGTATTCGTCGCCGCGATCGCCGTTTCGAGCTGTGTGGGCCTGTTCGTGGCTTACAAGATGCTGAGCAGGTTCTGGACCTATCGCGGATGACGATGCGGAATCCGGAGGGATAGTCGCATGAATAACACCGAGCAACGCGACATTCACCTCCTGATCAATGACTCGATCGATATGAGCACTCTTACAAAACCGAAGGTGCGCGTTCCTTGGCGTCTCGATCTCCGATCCATGATGCTGCTCATTCTTGTTCTCGCGGTCGGCTTTTGGCTCTCGCTTCAAATCGAGACTTTCTAAATCGGTCTACCGTTTCTCTTGCTCGGGCCGGCGACCATCCTTCGCTCCGTTGCGATTCCGGCGGAATGGTCGTCCCGCTCTCGCGCTTTATTGACGCCCGCAATCATCTCGAAATCCTTGCCAACGGCATCCTCCTTTCTTTTCTGTGCTGTTGGCGCAATGAGGTGACGACCCATGAGGCCGAACGCATCGCTGCATCCTCTCCTGATGGGTCTCTCGGTCCTCACGGGCATCTTCCTAGCGAGGGGGCGGCAGCGTGCGCTCGGACTAACGAAGCGTCAACGATGAGGCATTGGCCTGGGAGCCTTCTGCGGCGCGATGATCGGGTCGAAGCTGCCGTTCGTGCTCGCCGATTGGGAAGGGCTGTTGTCGGGCCTCGCGTGGTTCTCGAACGGCAAGACGATCGTCTTCGGGCTCGTCGGCGGCTATCTCGGGGTTGAGCTGGCGAAGGCCCATCTCGGCATCACGGTCAAGACCGGTGATAGTTTCGCCGTCCCCGTCGCGGGGGGTCGACTTTGGCGACGGCTGTCTCCGCCATCCGACTCAGCTCTACGAGTCGGCCTTTCATGCGACGGCACTCGTCAGCTTGCTCATTCTGGAACGCAAGGACATATTTACTGGGCAACGGATCAAGCTCTATTTTATCGCCTATCTGACCTATCGCTTCGTCTCAGAATGGCTCCGGCCCGAGCCGATCCTTGGGCTCGGCCTCACCGGCTATCAGTGGGCGGCGCTGGGGATGATCGGCGTGTTCGCGATGCTCTGGATCAGGGACGCGCGATCAGTCGCTGCCGGAATCGCGGAGCAATAGGGCCTGGAGCGATTCGAGCGTATCGGCCTCACTCGCGACTTTATCAGTCCGCTGCCGAGCGATCCGGGGGAAGCGGACAGCGACTCCTGACTTGTGGCGCGTCGAGCGCTGGATGCCTTCGAAAGCGATCTCAAACACCAACTCAGGTTTTACTGTGCGCACGGGTCCGAACTTATCAAGCGTATTGGTTCGGATGAAGTGATCGACTTTGCGAATCTCCTCATCGGTGAGCCCCGAATAGGCTTTGGCGATCGTCACGAGCCCGTCGCCCGACCAGACGCCGAAGGTGTAATCGGTGTAGAGGCTCGCTCGCTTGCCACTGCCGCGCTGGGCGGCGATGAGCACAGCGTCGACGGAAAGGGGACTAATCTTCCATTTCCACCAGTCGCCCCGGACCCTGCCGACGCGGTAGGGCGAGCCGAGCCGTTTGAGCATCATCCCCTCGACGCCTCGCTCGCGACTCTCGGTCCGGACCTCTGCCAGGGCGTCCCACGAGGTCTCGATGAGGATCGGCGAGGCCATGATCCGGCCGTCCCAACCTGTCCCCTTGAGGACTTCTTCGAGGCGGGCGCGACGGACCTCGATCGGCATCTCGCGAAAGTCTTTGCCTTCATGTTCGAGCAAGTCATAAGCCATGAGCACGACTGGCACCTCGTTGAGGATCGCCTTGCTGACGGTCTTCCGGCCGATCCGCCGCTGCAACTGCGCGAACGGTTGGACCTGCCCGCCCAGCCAAGGGAGGATCTCGGCGTCGATGACCGTACCGTCAGGAAGGTAGCGGGCGACTTCGTCGATCTCGGGATAGCGTTCCGTGACGAGTTCCTCGCCGCGCGACCAGAGGAATGTCTGACCCTGGCGACGGATCAATTGCGACCGGATGCCGTCCCACTTCCACTCGACCTGCCAGTCGGATCGGGGGCCGAGCGTTGAGGGGTCGGCCTCGATCGGGTGGGCGAGGTAAAACGGATAGAGCCGACTCACTGCCGCGTCGCCGCCCTCGAGCGACGTGAGCCGTTCGAAGAAGTGCGGCGTCGGCTCCCACTCGCCCATGAGCCGATGTGCCACGGTCGCGGCGTCGAGGCCGCCGACCTTTGCGAGCGCCCGGGTCACGAGTTGCTGCGAGACCCCGACGCGAAACGCCCCGGTAATGAGCTTGTTCCAGACGAATCGCTGGCCGCTATTCATCTCGGCCCAGGCCGCCTCCATCGCCCCGCGTTGCACCTCTTCGCTCGCCTCGCGGAGCGGGAGGAGTCGCTCCTCAACCCAGACGCTGAGCGGTACGTCGCTCGACATTGATGGCTCGGGAAGCAAGAGCGCGATCGTCTCGGCGAGGTCTCCGACGGCGTGATACGACTCCTCGAACAGCCAGTCGCTCACCCCCGAGAGGCTCGCCGCCCAGGCTCGGAGCTTGGCCGTGGGTATCACCTGGCGCGGTTTACGACCGATCAAGAAGTAAACGGCCCACGCGGCGTCTTGGGGACTGACCCGTTTGAAGTAGGAGACCATCGCATCGACCTTGACAGTCGTCTTGGTCGTCTCGTCGAGCGCGGCGTAAAGGGTGGCGAAATCGTTCATGGCGCAGTCTCGTCGGTCGTCAGCCCTTCGGAAGCGTCGTCGCGCTCGCCTTCATACTTGGTAGCGAGTGTCGATGCGTCGAGCCCCTGCTCACGGAGCCAGCGTGCCAGGACAGCGGTGTAGCCGTGCGTCAGGAGCACGCGAGTCGCGCCGGTCGCCTTCACGGTCGAGATCAGGCCGGGCCAATCAGCGTGATCGGACAGGACGAAACCGCGATCGACCGACCGCCTCCGTCTCGGCCCTCTGATTCGCATCCAGCCCGACGCGAACCCGTCCGAACTCGGCCCAAACTTGCGTGCCCAAGGGCTACCATTGGCCGACGGCGGGGCTACGACCATCGCCCCCGCGAAGTCGGTCGACTTCGGCAGTGAGCTCGCGTAGGTCGTCGGCGGCAGGTTGACGCCGGCCTCGCGATAGACGCGGTTCATCGGCTCGACCGCCCCGTGCGTGTAGATCGGACCGATCGTGGGGTCGATCCCGGCGATCAGTCGTTGTGCCTTGCCGAGCGAATAGCCGTAGAGCATGCTCGCCTTGCCCTGGTCGCGATTCGCCCGCCACCAGTCGTTGATCTGGCCAAAGACCACGGTCTCAGCGTCCCACCGATAGATCGGCAGGCCGAAGGTAGATTCAGAGATGAAGGTATGACAGGGCACGGGTTCAAACGGGTCACACGTCGGGTCGGGCTCGACCTTGTAGTCTCCCGAAACAACCCAAACCTCACCGCGATGTTCGACCCTCACCTGTGACGATCCGAGAATATGACCGGCCGGGTGGAACGAGACCGACACGCCATTCAGGTTGAGCGATTTCCCCTTCGCGAGCGTGTCGATCGTCGCGTCGGCCCCCATCCGCAGTTGGAGGACGCCCGCTCCGGCCGTTGACGTGAGATAGCGATCGCAGCCCCAGCAGGCGTGGTCGGAATGGGCATGGGTGACGACCGCGCGAGGGACGCGCCGCCAGGGGTCGACGAAGAAATCGCCTGCCGCACAATAGAGGCCGAGGTCGGTGACTTGGAGCAGCGGATCGGCCATCAGTCGGTTTGTCTCTCCAGAAGAGGCGGCTGTCCCGGAGGCCTTGAGACCCGTATTCTATGTCTTCAAGACAGTTCGACCACCACGAATACGAAGGAGCGCCGAGCGTGGCCCTGACAACCCTGACGCTCCTGAGTCTGTTGGCCTTCACCCCGCCCGCAAGGGGGCCGCTCGACCCCGTCGGCAAGGTCCACATCCCGATCGGCCTGGCGAACAGCCTCGACTCGCTGAAGACGTTCGTCGAGGCCGAGGGCGGCTTCTCCCCCGGCTTCGCGACCTTCGGCGTCTCATACTGGATCTACGACAGTGCCATTCGCAAGCTCCATGCCGGAACCGACGGCCGCCCCGTCGAGCATGGATTGAACGGGGTCGGGCGGCTGATCCCGTGGTCGAAGTGGACGGCCGACGGGGTCGAACTCTGGTCGGAGACGTGCCAGGCCGATCGCGACGTGAGCAACGGCAAGCTCCAGTTCGTCGGTGCGAGGGGAAGGCTCAGGAACTCCGGGCGCGAACCGAGGTCGATCCGCCTCTTCGTGGCAATTCGGCCGCTCGGCCCGGCAGGAGGTGCGATCCGAGCGATCCAGCTTCTCGACGGCGGCAAAGTCGTCAAAGCCGATGGACACGTCGTCCTCAGCGCCGATCCCTTGCCGACCGCCGCCGGGGCGATCTCGACCGACACCCTCAGCAAGTTCGCCAACGAAGGCCAGGTCCCCGAGACGCAAGAGGCAGCCTCCGCGACCGGCGATTGCTCGGCACTGCTCCGCTTTGACATGACCCTCAGCCCGGGCGAGTCGAGGGGGTTCCGGCTACTCTGCCCGGTGCTCGCCGGTCAACGCGCAGTCGCGCATCGATGGGACGGAGTGAATCCCTGGGCACAACTTGACGACGCGGTGCCGAGACCTCGCGAAGGCGGCACGCTCCAGCCCGACCTGTCCGTCGATGAATTGAAGACCTTGCGGGCCGACGACGTGTTCTATCGCGCCGAGACGTATTGGGACGACCTGGGCGGCAGGGTCAAGCTCCGACTGCCCGACCCTCGATGGGCCGAGGCGTTCGCGGCGATCACGTCGCATGTCGCCGTGGCGATGAACGAGGGAGCCCCTGACGTGTCGGTTATCAACTATAACGTGTTCAACCGTGATGGTGTCTATGTCACGAACATCCTTCAGAAGGCGGGCCGGCCCGACCTGGCCGAGCGGGCGATCGACTACTTTCTCGCCCATCCATTCAACGGACGTGTCCAGCCCGAAGCCGACAACCCGGGCCAGGTTCTCTGGATCATGGGTGAGCACTGGCGGTTCACGCAGGATCGCGGCTGGTTGGACAAGGTGCGACCGGCCGTCCGCCAACTCGCCGCGATGATCCGGTATGCCCGTGCCGAGCCCGGCCCGCACTGGGTCGCGAAGTCGGGACTCGGCTTCGGCCCCAGGCTCGAACCGAGCGAACGGTTCGAGCTCAAGCCGGGCGCGTGTGACGGCTTCCACCCCGAATATACCGAGGCGTTCGATATCGCGGGCCTTCGCGCTGCGGCGATACTGGCGAAGGCCGCCGGTAAGACCGCCGAGGCCGATGAGTGGCAAGCCCTCGCCGATCGCCTCCTCAACGGGTATGACGAGCGGTTCCGCACCCGATTGGCGGGGGATTACGGCTCTTATTGCGTCCTCTGGCCCTGCCGCCTCTACCCGACCGATCAAGGCATCGCCTTCGACACCTTCCACGCCCTCGCGGCGCAGCGGCCGACGAGTTGGCGTTACTTCCCGCTGGCGACCGCTCATCAAGCGTTGCTGACCCGCAAGCGGGAGGCTGGATTCGGCACGATCTCGCTCCATCTCGAAGATCCGCAGATGAAAGGCTGGTACGCATTCGACGAGGGCGGCAAGAGCGGGGCAGGGGGCTGGCGACACGCCCGGACGACCTGGAACGGCGACGTCGCGATGCCGCACGGCTGGGCGATCGCCGAGTTTCACCTTTTGCTGAGAGACAGCCTCGCCTTCGAGGACGGCGACCGCCTGATCCTGCTCGCGGGCATCCCCCCCGCCTGGTTCCGCGACCCCCGAGGCTTCTCGGTCGAGGGTCTGCCGACCCACTTCGGCCCTCTCTCCTTCACCTACGAGCCAACCGCCGACGGTGGCCAGCTTCGTATCGCCCCCGGCGTGAACCCCCCAGGCGGGATTCGTGTCATCCTGCCAGGCACCCGCAACGAGCGATGGCTCCCCCTCGTCGGAGACCAGGAGTCGCATATGCGATTCGCGATCCCGGCTGAATGAAGGAGTTCCTCTTGACGAAGTGCCGTGCCTGGAGGTTATATTAACACCCCGCAGCCGAAGTGGCGGAACTGGCAGACGCGCTAGGTTCAGGTCCTAGTGGGCTTAACGGCTCGTGCAGGTTCAAGTCCTGTCTTCGGCACTTGCAGGGTAAGGGGTTGCGTCGCGAGACGCAGCCCCTTATTCTTGCGCCCCGGAGACCCCTTGGCGAAGATTTGGCGAAGTCCCACGCCTCGTGCACGGTTCGTGTTGGGCCATTCGATAAGTCCAAGTTGTTATTGGACTTGGGCCATCTCAGCGGCCTTCTGGATGGCTAAGGCATCGGACTCGGTGATCGGCGACTTACCGGTGAGCTTCCGCCAGACGGTGCTGTGATCCCAGTGAAGAAGACGGGCGAGCCTAGTCTGCCCGCCCGTGCCGCGCTCGTCGTTGAGCGAAATGGTGATGGCCCGCAGATCGGCTGGGGTCATTCTGCTATGCGGCATTCTTGTCCGGCAGCTTCCCGGTTCGGACAGTCTGAGAGACCATATCGATTATCTCCGCGACCGTCTCTTTCGCGTCTTGGTCGTGTTCCTTAAGAAGTTTGGGCTTGTCGCCAGCTTCCTTCTTGTCGTCGGACCTCAGAAGCATCATCTTCGGCAGGCTGATCACATGAAAGCCCATCAGCCGCGACTCAACTCTCTTGGCTAGCTCGGCTTTTATATCATCTGGTAAATCACCCATATTAATCTCCATCGTTTTGCCGGGCATCATCGCCCGCGCAGATGGAGTCTATTGCAGATTGCAATAACGGTCAAGCACTGTTTCACATGTACGTGCGACAAAAAAACCCGGGCACGAGCCGGGCCGCAATGGCCCGGCGGGACCCGACCGAAATCATACGGGTCAGCCAGTCGCCGGCGAAGTGCCGGGCGTGCGGGATGATGGAGTCGTGTGGGCAGCGTAGCATGTAAAATCCCACGCGCAGTTATTTGACTTGCGCCATCGTGGTTCGATGAATTGGTTGACGCCAAGGTCCGGTTGTGCGGGCGAAGGCGGGAAAAATCGCCTAGTCGGAAAATCTGGTTTATGGTAAGTCTCGCTGCCATTCCGTAAAATCGGAAGTCAAAGCGGTTTTGTCGTCGTTTTGCGCGGAGTTTCCTCGCGCGGCCGCCTTGAAACGGTTTCTCTGGGGGAAGAAAGGGCCCTGCCATGCTCATCGAGTTTCGCGTCGAGAATCACCGCTCGATTCGCGACGAGCAGGTGCTCTCGATGGAGGCGGCACGGATCGGGGACGAGTCCGACGGCCGGCCGCGGGAGGTCGCGAATCACTCCACGAAGATCCTCCCCGTCATCGCTATCTACGGCGCGAACGGGAGCGGCAAGAGCAACGTCCTAGCCGCGTTCGCGTACATGAAGGAGGCGGTCAGCCTCTCCCAGCGTTTCTGGGGCCCTGACGAGGGAGTGCCCAGGGATCCATTTGCCTGGGGTGATAAGAGGGGGGAATCTTCGCTTTTTGAAGTCGAGATGATCCTTGAGGGGATCCGTTATCAGTACGGATTCATGTGCAACGACGAGGCGTTCCTCGAGGAGTGGATCTACGCTTGGCCGAACGGCAAGAAGCAGACTTGGTTAGAGCGTGAGGGCGAGACCTTCAAGTTCGGCGAATACCTT
>JANXSY010000303.1 GCA_025356435.1 Isosphaeraceae bacterium
ACCCAACACGGTTACATCAGTCGTGCCGATTCCGCAGCCTGAGCGCGACCGCGAGAGTCGGGTCTGGCCGCTGGTGACGAGCGAGCCGGGGTCTGACGACCCCCGCTCACTCTAATCAAGTAGGCGAAAGTGGATGAATTCTGGTGAGGCCGGGATCGCGGTGCGCGCGGGAATAGCGTAAAACGAAGATGTCACAAGCGAATACAACTATGCATCCGCATTGATATGCGGTTGGTTCAGTTCATCAACATGATGATAGAGCCTCCAGCGACGGCGGCGGACTCGGTAGAAGAGGACGGGAAGGAAGAGGTCGATGACCTCGTCGGCCACGAGGATGCCGCCGAGGACCGGGGCCGTCATGGGGCGGATCACCTCGGCACCCACGCCGGTCGCCCAGAGCATCGGGGCGAGGCCGAGGATGATCGTGGCCTCGGTCAAGAGCTTGGGCCGGAGCCGATGTGCGGCGCCGTCGAGGACGGCCTTGCGCAGGCCCTCGGCGTCGACTCCTTCGACTCCGCCCGCCTGCTTTAAGGCGGCACGCAGATAGACAAGCATGATAACACCCGTGGCCGTCGCCATGCCGAAGCAGGCGATGTAGCCGACCCAGACCGTGACCGAGAACCGCGCGCCGAAGAGCCATTGGCAGACCACTCCGCCCGCGATTGCGCCCGGTACGGCGAGCATCATCAGGCAGGCGTCGGCGAGGTCGCGATAGGTCCAGTAGAGGATGCCGAAGATCAAGACGAGGACGACCGGCAGGACGAAGGCCAAGGTGCGGGAGGCCCGTTGCTCGTGCTCGAACTGGCCGGTCCACTCGACAAAACAGCCTTCCGGAAGGGCCACACGGTCGTTGACAACCCGTCGCGCCTCAACGACAAAGTCGGAGACGCCCCGCCCTCGAACGTTGAGCCGGACGTAGTTGCGGGGCAGGCCGTTCTCCCCCTTGATCGTCGCCGGGCCGTCAAGCACCCGCACGTCCGCCACGTCAGACAGCGGGATCAGCCGCGCCGGGCCGGCCGCGCCGGGGGGGAGCGAGCGGACGAGGAGGTCACGCACTGACCCCTCGTCAACCCGGTGGGATCGGTTATACCGGACACGAATCGGCATGCGTTCGCGTCCGGTGACGACCGTGGTCGCGACCGTGCCGCCGAGCGCTGACTCGACCACGGCATTGATCTCGCCGACTGTCACGCCGAGCCGGGCCGCACGTTCGCGGTCGGCTCGAACCTCGATCACTCCCTTGCCTCGGACCGGGTCGGCGACCACGTCGGCCGCACCCGGGACTGTCTTGAGCGCGGCGGCGATCCGGCCTGAGACCGCGACCACCTCGTCAAGGTTCCGGCCCATCACCCGGACGCCGAGGGCGGTGTTGACACCGGTGGCAAGCATGTCAACGCGGTTCTGGATCGGCATCGTCCAGACGTTCGTCCAGCCCGGCATCGGCACGGCGCGGTCGAGATCGCCACCGAACCCGATCAGCTCGTCGCGACGCTTCCGCCAGAGCACCAGACGGCGGCCGAACGACCGTGCCAGCGCCTCTTGCACCTCGTCAAGCTCAGGCTGAGGGGCCAGCCCCAGCGGCATCGCGGCGTTGCGAGACATCCCCTGGTTGGCCTCGTTCGCGCCGTGGTGGGCCGGGACCGGGGGGGCCGTCCGCGACTGCTGCAAATCTGAGACATAAGCACGCAATGCCGGTTTGAGGACGTCGGCCCTGGCCAGCGTCGCTTCGATCGCGACCCTCGTGAAGAGCGCGGCACCTCGTTCGACCAGCTCGGCGTCGAGCGACCGGGCGTGGTCGCGCCACCGGCGTTTGGCATCGGCGGAGAGGCCGTTGAGCCGCCAGGCTGTCTCTTCGAATCCGGGGGAGCGGAAGAGGTCTCGCCCTCTCTGATAGGCATATTCTCGCATCTGGGCGTCGAAGAGCGTCTCGGCGGCCCGCGTGATCTCGTCGAGGACCGCTGGCGAGGGCGGCTCGACCATCTTGAGGCGTGCCATTGCGTCTGCGACTGCCCCGACGTGCCGGGCGGCGTCGGCGTGGGCGAGCGCGCGTGCGGGCCAGAGGTCGCGGGGGTGAAACTCGACCATCGTCTCGATCATGTCGAGCGGCGCGGGGTCGGTCGGCGTCTCGGCGCGGCCGATCTTGCCGACGACCATCGCCACCTCGGGAAACCGGCAGAGGATCATGTCTCGCGCCTTCATGTCGTCAACCCCTTGCGCGATCGACATCCGCGGGATCGAGATCGGCATATCCATCACCATCCCCTCGTCGAGCGGGGTGAGGAACTCGCGGCCGAGCGGCTTGACGGCACCGTTGGCCCATAGGCCGATGACGATCAATGACGTCATTCCGACCACCCTCCCCCGCCACCTCACGGCGGTGAGTCCGACGCCGATCAGCCCGGCTGCGAGGACTGTCAGGAACAGCCATTGCAGGCCGATCGCGGCGGCGGCGAGGGTGAAAGTTGCACTCAGCAACCAGAGCAGCGGCGCGGGTCGGTCGAGCAGGTGGTCGAGCACGGGCCGATAGACTTCGATCACGCCTCGGACGATCCAGTTCTCGGTCTCGCTCCGGGTCCGGCCCCGGACGAGGATCGAGCAGAGCGCGGGAACGAGGGTGATCGCCATCAGGCCCGACGCGGCCATCGCCAAGGTTTTGGTCGCCGCCAGCGGCCGGAACATCTTCCCCTCAAGCCCCCCCAGCGCGAAGACGGGGAGGAACGAGAGCAGCATGATGAGGATCGAAAAGACGATCGGCCGTCCCACCTGTCGGCAGGCCGAGACGACCAGCCCGTTGACGTCGCCCCGAACGGGCTGGTCTCCGAAGCGGTCGTGGAGGGTGTGGATCACATTCTCAGTCATGACGATCGCCGAGTCGACGATGACTCCGATCGAGATCGCCAGGCCCGCGAGTGACATCACGTTCACCTGCACGTCGGCGATCCCCAGGCGGCGGAGCAGCTCCAGAATCCCGAAAGACGCCAGCACCGAGAGCGGCAATGTCAGGGCGATCACTAGCGCGGCTCGGGCGTGCTGCAAGAGGAGCAGGACGCAGATTGAGGCCGAGATCATGGCTTCAAAGATCGTCATCGAGACGGTATCGACGGCCCCGAGGATGAGCGGGGTCCGGTCGTACATCGGCACGATCCGCACCCCCTTGGGCAGGCCGACGGCCAGTTCGCGGATCTTGGCCTTGAGCCGTCCCGTGAGTTCGAGCGGGTTCTCGCCGAAGGCCATCAGGACCACGCCGCCGCAGACCTCAGCTCCGTCTTTCTCCATCGCACCCCGGCGCGGCTGGGGTCCGAGGGCGACCGCCGCCACGTCATCAAGCAGCACGGTCTGGCCGTCGAGCGTGGGCACAACGACCCGTCTGAGGTCGGCCAGTGCGGCGTCAGGATCAAAGGGGCCGGTTCTCTCTCCGAGCCAGTTCACGGCCCTGACGACAAACTCGGCGTTGCCCCTGTGGAGCACCCCGCCGCCGCTCGACCCGTTGGCCGAGGCGACGGCCGCGATCAGGTCAGGGAGCGCGACCCGACGCGCCCGGAGCCGGACCGGGTCGGCCTCGACCTGAAGCTCAGGGGCCATGCCGCCGACGCTCGCGACCTCGGCCACGCCCGAGACCGTGGCGAGCTGCGGCCTGACGTACCAGTCCTGGATCGTCCGAAGGCGGCCAAGGTCATGACCGGTCCCCTCGACGGTGTACCAGAAGACCTGGCCCGTCGCGGGGCCTTCCGGGGCGAGCCGGGGGACGACGCCCGAGGGGAGGCGAGACCTCGCGTCGGAGTCGGCAAGCCGGTCGGCCAGCCTCCGCCGGGCGGTCGGCACGTCGACCGAATCGTCGAAGATCACCCAGAGGGTCGAGGTGCCGAAGTCGCTCGACGACCGCACCGTCTTCACGCCCTTGACGCCGTTCAGCTCCATGCCGAGGGTCGCCGTGACCTGGTCTTCAACCTCGCTCGGCCCGTGACCCGGCCACTCGGCATGGACGATGACCTGGTTCTCGGAGAGGTCAGGGATCGCATCCACGGGTGCGATCCGGACTGAGTAGGCCCCCCAGGCGGCCATCACCAGCGTAAGGAGCAGGACCGCGACCCGGTTCCGGACCGACCAGCCGATGATCGAGTCGATCACGGATTCCCCCCCGCGCTGCCCTTGGGGAGCTTCGCCAGGTAGGTCTCGGGGTCGGCCCGGATCGCACCTTCGCAGCCCACGCAGCAGAGGAAGACGGTCCGGCCTCGCACCTCGACCTTCACCGGAACGCCCATCGAGCCGAGCGGCTTGCCCGTTACGGGACAGGTCATCTGGCGACGTGCGGCAGGGCGATCGGAGGCGGCCAATCCTTCGGTCCAATCGTCCTTGCGATCGGCTTTCTGAGGAGTATTCGCCTGATGACTGGCCCCGAAGTAGCCTGCTGCGAGGCCGGGGTTGAGCCGTGTCTCGGCGTCGATCAGGAACGCCCCCTGGGCCGCGACACGGTCTCCCGGCTGGAGGCCCGAGACGACGGGAAACTGCTCGCCGCAGCGAGGTCCGAGGGTGACGACGGTCGCGTCAAACATCCCGCCCCCACGCTCGATGTAGACCAAAGCCCGCGAGCCGTCGTCGATCACGGCGGAGGCCGGCACGCTCAACACCGTGCCCGGGAGCCGATAGGAGACGATCCGAGGGACCAGCACCATCCCGCCGCAGGCGTCGCACCCCTGCCCTGCGTGGTCGGCCATCACCGAGGGATGCATCGGGCACCACCAACGGATGCGCTGGTTGGGCCGGAGCGTGCGATCCATCAATTCAGACTGGTCGCGCGGGCATCGGCCGGGGGCGTCGCGGACGATCTCGGGGTGATCCATGCAGGTGTAGAGATGTCGCGGCTCGTTTGTAACCAGCGGCGGCGGGATGCTGGGGAGGCTTCGGAATGGCTCGATCGCCTCGGCCGGACAGATGACCTTTATCCGCACGCGCTCGCCCTGATGAAGGGCCTTGCCCGCGACATCAAGGACCACCTTTCCCGCCGCCAAGGGGTCGCGGACCGTGGCCTTCAGGGCCGTCGCGGCGCGATCGTCAAGGGGGGTGACCTCTGCCCCCTGCCCGCCCTTGATCCAGGCCGACTCACTTGCGAAGGCCGCGGCCTCGACGCGGGTGGGGTCGGTCGAGATCACGGTTCCGGGGAGGTCAACGACTCGGGCGAGCGGGGCATAGTCGACGGCCGCCGCGCGGATGCCGCCGAGCCAGAGCCGGTAGGGGGTGAACTGCATCCGGGCGATCACGCCGTCGGGCATCGGGGTCGAGTCCCCTCGTTTGCGGCGGACGAGGGTCATGTTGCAGACCGGGCATTTCGAAGGCCAGTCGGAGAGGACGCCGGGGTCCATCGGGCAGAAGAAGTCGGTGTCAGATGAGATGGCCTGCTCATCCGTTGCCCCGACGGTCCAGCGCGACCAATACGTCCGGATCGTCTCCCAACCGCCAATGACCGCGAAGACGACCGCGAAGACGGCCACGAACCGCAGTCGCGCAGAGGCGATTCTGGCAGCCTGGACGAGGGTGCCGACGCGGGTTGCCGGGGGCGGGCTGTCGGTCATCGGCATCGGGGACGTTCCTTACCGACCGCTCGGGCCGATGGGCTGCTCGGTCGCGACCTTCGGATCGGCGGGCGGCATCTTGTGTTCCCAGTGGAGCATGAGGTCGAGGTCTTCTTGGCGGAAGACCCAGAGGGGGTCTTGACCGAGCACGAAATAGCGAGTTGCGACGGTCTCGCGGGGGGTGTCGAGAACGAGCCTGACGGCGAAAGGGCGGGCTTTGTCCACGACAGCGAGCGGGCCGATCACCTCGAAGTCGACCAGGGGCCGCTCGGCTCGGAGCGAGTCGACGATCCCGATCGTGGGATTCGACCCGATCGTCCCGCCTTCGCGGCGACCAGCCTTCCAGGCGTCGAGGGTGGCGACGACGGCTGAGCGTGCCGTCTCGACCCCCGGAGCGGGGAGGTTGGGCGTGCCGCGTGGTGTGGCATCACAGCCCACGGCGAGGGCCGCCGCTGATAGCCAAACGATCCAGGTGCTTCGTTCGCGGTCGGTGCTCGTCATCTACGTCCCCAGACCATCGAGTCTATCTTGTTCGGGCGGGTTGTCCACGGTAGAGTCTAGGGATTGGGCAATGGGGTCATTTCGCCGCATCCCTCCCGAAACGAGTCGCTTCATGTCGGTCCGTCGGGGCTTTGCAACCCGTCGATTCGTCTGGCTTGCGCCGGTCGTCCTGTGCGTCCTGGCGGTCTGCCCGCGCGCTTCGGCCGGTTGCGGTGGCTATGTCTGGACCGATGCCCGACACGCCCAGGCCGCTTTCGACGACCTCCGATCGATCGATCCGCCGGCCCCGGAAGTCCCGCCGCGTCGATGCGCCGGGCTCTCGTGCTCGGGGCGTCCAGACTTGCCGCTGAACCCGCCCACGCCGTCCGTCTGGCCGCCTCTCGATCGCTGCCTCGGGCCGATCCGGGATGAATCCCACGCGTCCAACCCGGG
>JANXSY010000020.1 GCA_025356435.1 Isosphaeraceae bacterium
CCTCGAACGGCTCGTCCGCGCCCAGGTTGCCCCCGGCCCCCGGGTCAAGGGCAAGCTGAGCTACAAGCTGACGATCGAGAACACCTCGCCGCTGCTGCTCAACGGCCTGGCCCTGCTCGGCAAGGACGGCGAAGACGCGTCGGTCCCGAAGGTTCTCTCAGGGATCTCGATCGCCCCGCACCGGAGCATGTCGGTCCCGGCCAGCGAAGAAGTCGTCAAGGCCCTTGGCCTCAAAAAGGGCGTCCGCCTGGTCGCCGCCGAACTCGGCGGGCTTTGATCGGGTTGGCCTTCGGCCGCTGAAATGACCTCAACGCCCCGGCGCGAAAGCGACTGGGGCGTTGTCGTTTCGACTCGTGTCCACAGTCGTTAAGGGGCGACTAGGGCCGCATGATAGGCCAGGCATTCGGCCTCGATGGCAGGGATGTCGTACTTCGCGAATCGGCGAATTCCACAGATCTCGACCTTGCCGAGACCCCGGAGCATCGCCTCGCCGACGACCTCGAAGAAGCCGCGTAGCGGTGGGCAGAGCCGGTCCACATCGGGCGAGATCATCATGCAGGTATGCTCGGGCGCGTCCTTGTCCGCGTCCTGAAGCCGGGACGCTCGGTTGATTGAAGTACTCAACGCCTGGATCGCGCGGACGCGGCGGGTGTATTTTTCCCTCGGTCGGAAGTAGGGGGCGTGTTCGGCGATTGCCTCGTGGAAGGTCGCGTCAAACTCGGCGCACTTGTCGCGGTAGTCATGGTAAGGCACAAATGGGTCACCGACCTGCACGTCTCCATAGGCCAGGCCCAGTCCCGTCTCGTGCCAACGGCCGCTCGCCATCGTCAGCCCCTGGCGACGCCAGGTCTCTGCGATCCCGTTCGTGACGCCGGTGAGGGCGATCGAGCAGATCACCGCGTTGTCGATGCTCGGCAGAAGGCACAGGCCCTCCGGGCTGAGGCGGTCTCTCGATAGAACGAGAAGGCCGTCGCCAGTATAGTTCAGATAATGACATCCATAATTTTCGAGAACTTCGGTCACATGCGGGAAGTAGCAGAAACTCAACACATCGAAGACACTCAGGTTCCACTCTCTCGACACATTCTGGGTCAGCTCGGTGAAGCCGCGAATGTCTGTTAAAAACGTGGTCACACCTTGAAATGTCTGGGTAATGACTCGTCCGTCGTCGGTGAGGTGAAGAGGTAGACCGGTTGGATTGAGCATATGCTTGAGCTCGATCATCACGTCGGCGCAGGCTGTGAACAAGGCCCAGACTTCGTGGAGTGGATCGTCCTCGTGGCGGACGATCTGCTCGAATTCGTCGGCGACGATCGTTAACTCTTCATGCTCGACGACGAGAGACTGGACCCGCTCGCGTATCCGTAGGCAGAGTTCTGAGACGGCGTCGGCCGAGTAACTATTGGAATTTTCGTCGGGTTGCAGCATCACGCGACCTTTCGCGTCAACTTCGAAATGCGAAACGACTCTCACGCGTGCCATCGTGCCACGCGAGTGGGCAAGGGGCCAGACGGTGGCGGCCTTTCTCAACGTCGCTCAGGTGCGGCAGTGGCCGTCGCCGTAGACGATCCATTTCGAGCTGGTCAGCTCGCGAAGGCCGCAGGGGCCTCGGGCGTGGAATTTGTCGGTGCTGATGCCGATCTCGGCACCGAGGCCGAGCATCCCGCCGTCGTTGAAGCGGGTGCTCGCGTTGACGATCACGGCCGCGCTATCGACCTGGGCCACGAACCGTCGGGCGGCGACCAGGTCGAACGTCACGATCGCCTCGGTGTGGCCCGACCCGTGGCGGCGGATGTGCGCGACTGCGGCGTCAAGGTTGTCAACGATTGCGACGCTGAGGATCTTGTCGAGATATTCGGTGTCCCAATCTTCGTCCGTCGCGGCAGTCATCGAGGGGACGATCATGCGGCTTGCCTCGTCGCCGCGCAGTTCGACGTTCTCGGCCATCAAGGCCCGAGCGGCGGCGGGGAGGAAGGTCTGGGCGATCGACCGGTGGACGAGCAAGGTCTCAGCCGCGTTGCAGACGCCCGGGCGCTGGGCCTTGGAATTGACGATCACATTGACCGCCATCGTCTCGTCGGCGGCGGCGTCGACGTAGACGTGGCAGTTGCCGTGATAGTGCTTCAGGACCGGCATCTTCGCCTCGGCGGCGACGCGACGGATCAGACTCTCTCCGCCTCGTGGGATGGCGAGGTCGATGAATTCGGGCAGTGCGAGCAGGTGTCCGACGGCCGCGCGGTCGACGGTCGGGACGATCTGGACGGCGGCCGTCGGCAGGCCGCAGGGGGCGAGTTCGTCGGCGAGGATCTTGTGGAGGGCGATGTTCGACCGGATCGCCTCCTTACCTCCCCGGAGGATCACGGCGTTGCCCGCCTTGACGCAGAGCGCTGCGGCATCGACGGTGACGTTCGGTCGGCTCTCGTAGATCATGAAAATCACGCCGAGCGGCACGCGGACGCGACTGACTTCGAGACCGTTGGGGCGTCGACTCGCCTCGATCACCTCGCCAACCGGGTCGGGCAAGGCGGCGACGGCATCAAGGCTGTCGGCGATATCCTCGATCCGCTTCGCTGTGAGGGTCAGCCGATCGATCGCGGCCTTGTTCAGACCGAGACCGGGACCGGCCGCAACGTCGATCGCGTTGGCGGAGAGAACCTCGTTCGAGCGGCCCCGCAGCGAGGTGGCCGCTCGCCTGAGCCAGGCGTTCTTCGCCGCGCCCGGCAGCGTCGCGAGGGCGAGCGACGCCTCCTTGGCGCGGGAGGCGAGCGATCGGCATTCGGTGACCAGGGCCTCGTGTTCGACGATCATGAGAGGTCTCCCCAGCCTTCAAGAGCGGTCCAGATTTTTAACGCGTCGACCATCGCCGCCACGTCATGCACGCGGACGATGCCTGCGCCTCGGCGGATCGCCAAGAGCGACGAGACGACCGAGACCGTCACGCGGTCCGACACGTCCCGGCCGGTCAAGGTTCCCAGGAACCTCTTCCGAGATGTGCCGACGAGCACAGCGCAACCCAGCCTGGCAAATCGCTCCAGGTTCCGCAAGAGCGATAGGTTGTGCTCGAACGTCTTGCCAAACCCGATCCCTGGGTCGATCGCGATCCGGTCGCGAGGGATTCCCCACCGCTCGACCCGCTCGGCCAGGGTATCGAAGACGTCGGCGACCACGTCGTCATAGTGGGGGGCCTGCTGCATCGTCTCGGGAGTTCCGAGCATGTGCATCAAGACGACTCCTGCGTCAAATTCGCAGACCACTTCGGCCATCTCGGCGGTCTCAACGCCTCGGATATCGTTGATGATCGCTGCGCCGGCTTTGAGGGCGCGGCGGGCCACCTCGGGCTTCGTCGTGTCGACCGAGATCGGCACCTTCAGACGCTCAGCGAGCGCCTCGACGACCGGGATCACCCGGCGCAACTCTTCATCGAGTGAGACTGGCACAGCTCCCGGCCGGCTTGACTCACCACCGACGTCGAGGATGTCGGCCCCATCGGCTTCGAGTTGGATCGCCCGCGCGATCGCGGCATCGATCCCGAAGGCGAGGCCGCCGTCAGAGAAGCTGTCGGGCGTCGTATTGACGATCCCCATCACGCGAGGCCGATCCCGATCCGCGACGATCCGTCCGCGGGCCACCCATCGGTTCATGTTGAGAGTCTCAGAGATGGGAAATCGAGACCTGATAGCGTCATGTCTTGACGACAACGGGCTGTGACACGGTAAGTCTAAGAAATTCGACGGCGGATCGCCATCCTGCCGCCGATCAGAAATCACCGAAAGATTTCGTTTTACATCCGCCTTTGACACTCGTAAGATGAGGGTGAAACACGTCTCACTCGTCTTTGATGGATCTCAATCGAGGTTTCTGAAAAGGAGGATGATCGCAATGAGGATGTCACAGGCCGATCGATCGCTATCGCGGATCGCGCTGGCGGCCGGGATGGTGGCGCTGATGCTGGCAATGCCGGCCAGGGCCGCGGAGAAATCGCTCGCCCGCTATATCGCGAAGGAGGATCTGTTCGTCTATGCCGAATTCTCCGGCCTTGATGCCCATGCCGACGCCTGGCGGAACAGTGCGACTTACAAGATGCTCCACGAGACGACGGCCGGGACGATGTTCGAAGAGGTCTTCGGGCAGGCGATTGACTCGATGCTCGCCAGCGCGCAGGTCGGTCCCAAGCCGACGGGCAAGCAGATTGTCGCGGCGGTCGAGCGGTTCGCCCGGTCGGGGTTCGTCATCGGGGCTAACGGCAAGATCGGCCCGACCCCGCCGCAGATCGTGATCGCCGTCCGGGACGCGGGCGGGGCCGATGTCGGCAAGGGGGTGCGGCAACTGCTCGACATCATCACCAAGGCCTCCGGGAAGAGCGAGCAGATCACGCGGGAAGACGGCCGCAAGATCACGTTCATCAAGCCCGGTCCCAACCGAGGAGCGGGCGCAGCGTGGTGGTTTGAGGGGAACGACCTCTTGATCGTGATAACCGGCACCGAGGCGGGCATTGAGGCGTCGGCTGAAGGGGTGATCGAGACGATCGCGGGCAAGCGTCCGTCGGCCGTCGACGCGCCGATCCATGCGGAACTCGCGAAGAACGATGGGGATTTCGAGCCGGTGTTCCTGTCGTATGCCGACCTCTCGATCCTACCGCCCTTGCCGCCGAGCCTTGGGCTCAACGGCTTGAAGAGGATCGACTCGCGCTGGGGGTTCAGCGGTAAGCAGATTATGAGCGTTACCCGACTCCAGGCTCCGGCACCTCGCAAGGGCGTGCTTGCGCTGCTCGATCAGCCGAGATTCGCCGTTGCGAGTCGCCTTCCCGTCCCGAGCGGGATGAACGACTTCACAGTCATGTCGGTCGATCCTGCGAAGGTGTTCGACCAGATCATCGCGATCGCCAAGCAGACCGACCCCAACGCGGATGCGGTGGTCAAACAGCTCCTGGGCAACGCGCAAGGCGTTTTGGGCGTGCCGGTCCGCGAAGAATTGCTCGCGCAGATAGGGCCGATGATGGCGTTCTATGTCGATCCGGAGATGAAGCCGATCCCGATCACGCCCTATCAGAGTTTTATCGACTGGGGTCTTCATCCCCCGAAGGTGACGGCCGTCGTCCAGGTCCGCGACGTGACGAAGTTTGCCAAGACGCTCGACACTCTGGCGGATGTGGCGAATCGTCAGATCAAGGCGGCGCGAGTCAACGCACCTGAAGGGTTTGATATCGTGTTTCGTCCGCTCAAGGGGGGACAGAAAGGCTACGTGCTCGACGTGCCGCTCGGTGCGTTCCCCCTTCCGGCGGGCGTCCGGCCGACCCTGATGCTTGGCAAGGGCTTCCTCGCGATCGGCGTCTCGCCGCAGGCCGCGCGCAAGGCATTGGAGTTCGAGAATCACGCCGTTCTGCCCTTAAAGTCGCCCGCGAACCTCGTCGCTTACAGTCAGAACGACCCCAAGAGCTATGTGCCCGACCTGATCGCAAACGTCCCGTTTCTGATGCAGGCGTTCTCGATGGTGAACGTGAGAGGACCGGGCCGCCCGGTTGCGACCGCCAGCCTCCGGCTCAAGCTCGACGTCGACAACCTGCCAACGGCCGAGATGCTCGCGAAGTATATGGAGCCGGGCACGGTTGAGGTTGCTGTCGACGATCAGGGATTTCAGATCATCTCGCGCGACTCAGTCCCCTTGCTAAGCCCTGTCTCCGCCGGGCCGATGGCCGTCTCGTTGCTGTTGCCTGCCGTGAGCGCCGCGAGGGACGCGGCGAAGCGGTCGCTGTCGGTCAATAACATCAAGCAGATGATGCTCGCGATGCACAATTATCACTCGACCAACAACACCTTCCCCGCCGCCGCGATCAGCGACGCTGAAGGCAAGCCGCTGCTAAGTTGGCGGGTGGCGATCCTCCCCTTTATCGAAGAGAACGAACTCTATAAGGAGTTCCACCTCGACGAGCCTTGGGACAGCGCGCACAACAAGACGTTGATCCCGAGGATGCCGAAGGTCTACAAGTCGACCAAAAACCAGCCGAGCGAGCCGAACGCGACGTTCTACCAGGTGTTCACCGGTAACGGAGCCTTGTTCGACCCGAAGTCAAAGGGGACGAGCATCGTTGAGGTCACGGACGGCACGAGCAACACGATCGCGATCGTCGAGGCTGGGACCGCCGTCACCTGGAGCAAGCCCGACGACATCGCCTTCGAGCCCGAGAAAGACCTCCCCAAACTTGGCGGACCTGGGTTCTCCGGCGGCTTCATTGCGGGCCTGGCAGACGGTTCGGTTCGGTTCATCAAGTCGACGGTCAACGCAACAGTGCTCAAAGCGCTGATTACCCGTGCGGGGGGAGAGGTTATCTCGGGCGAACCTCTCTAAGCGGCAACGACGTGGCCGTGCCGAGCCCGCCGTTGAGTGATCTCTTTCCGGGAGGGAGCAAACGACCTCCCTCCTCAGGACAGGGCACTTAACGGCGGGCGTTTTCGCGAGTGGGTCAATCGTCGAATCACCGATTTTCGACAAATCCACGATTGGCATCACCGGTTTTGGGTGAATAGGTCTCGCGGTTCGTTCGTCATGTTGAATAAGTCGGCCCGCTCCGCCGTCTAAACCTACAATGGTGGGATCACTCAAGACGTCGACCTCATAATCTGTTCCCGAGGGAGGTATCACCCATGAAGACCATGTTCCGGCACTTGGCTCTCCCCGCCGCTCTTTGCAGCGGCCTCATGATCGTCTCGCCGCTCGGCACCGTCCGGGGTGATGAGAAGGTCAGCAAGAAGAAGACTGTCGAGATCCCCGAAGTCAGCCTGCTCGACGCCGTGCGCTCGGGCGACGTCTCCGTCGAGGCCGAAGGGATCGGCGACGGCCGAATGACTGTCTCCGTCACTAACAACTCTTCCCGCAAGCTTAACGTCGTGCTCCCGCCCGGCCTCGTCGCCTCCAGTGCCACCGGCCAGTTCGGCGGCATGGGTGGCATGG
>JANXSY010000022.1 GCA_025356435.1 Isosphaeraceae bacterium
CGCGCCGTCGATCTCGACGACCATCCGTCTTTTGAAGTCCTTGGCGGGAACCACTGGCCCAGTCCTCAGCAAGAAACAAGGGAAATCGTCGCGCCGGACCATCCCGGCAGACGGTCTCAATGATACCGGATTTGGCCACGAGAGGTCAAAGTCCGGTCGAGTGATAGCGTGCCGACGATTGACAGCGAACTCTGCGAAGTATAGTCTCAGCCCCTGCACTACACATCCGCATTTGGCTCACCTTCTCGGCCCCCTCATGCCAGACCCAGCACCGCACATCGAGAATGACCTGCTCGAACATTGCCAGGACCTTCTCGACTATTCGTTCGAGAACATTGGCTATCTTCAGTCTGCCCTCACCCACGCCTCAGGTGCAGACCACCGACTGGCCTCCAACGAGCGCCTCGAGTTCCTCGGTGACTCCGTCCTCGGGCTGATCGTCTGCGACATGCTCTATCGTAGGTTCCCTGAATATCTTGAAGGGGAACTCACGCGGATCAAGTCGGTGGTTGTCTCTCGACTCACCTGCGCCAAAATTTCCAAGCGACTTGGTTTCGAGGAATGCTTGATCCTCGGCAAAGGGATGGGAATGCAAGGCCCCACCCCGTCCTCGCTGTTGGCCGATGTATTCGAGAGCCTGATCGGTGCGATCTACCTCGACGGTGGGATCGAGGCGGCCAGACGTTTCATCGTCGAGCACATCGAAGCCGAGATCGACGAGACGGTCGAAGGGCACGGGTTCATTAACCACAAGAGCCTGCTCCAGCAGAGCGCTCAGAGGCAGTTCGGGGTCACGCCGACGTACCTTCTCCTCGACGTGAAAGGCCCCGACCACTCCAAGTGCTTCAAGGTGGCCGCCCAGATCGGTCGCCAACGCTACACCCCTGCCTGGGGCAAGAACAAGAAAGACGCCGAACAAAAGGCGGCCATGAACGCTATGAGCGAACTCGCCGGCGAACCTGTCCCCTTCGCGGCCGAGTAATGTTCGTAAGGCAGGAAGGCATGGCCCAGGACCGCAACTTGCGGGCCTGGGGAAAGGCCCGTAAGATACAGGTCTTGGATGTCAAATAAATCCCCCCGCTCATCGGGAACGGCCCAGACTCTGAGGGCGCTGCCGACTTTTTTTCGAGGTTACTGTGGGTAGTTCCCTGGTGGCCGACCTTGGCGTCGGTCCCGAAGTGTGGCTGTTCCTGTCGCTGCTGAGCTGCGTAACGATCTTCTTCAAGTTCAGCCGGTTCTGGAGCATCCGCAACCTCGATCTGATCCTGCTTTTCGCACTCGCGCCCGGCATGATGATGCTGGTTGGGAGTGCCGGATCACATCCCTGGGCGGCGTATTTCTTTCTGTTCCTTGGCACGTTCCTCTGGCTGGCCCGCTGTCTCATTGACCTCGGCCTCACCCGTCGCCCGCTCCTTGAGACCAACCTGAACGCGGCGGGCCTGGCCTGCCTTTCGATCGGCGTCCTCGGGCTGTTCGTCGTCGAGACAATCAGCCTCTCGGTCCGCGACGGATCGGCCCGAAACCCGGCCGACGCCCATCCGGCCCAGTCGCAAACGACGAGCGTTCCGGGATCGGCCGATCCCTCGACGTCGGTGTCGCAGATCATCAAGAATACCCCGTTGCCAGCCGCGCTGAAGGCCAACCCGCGTCAGGGACTCGCCCGCATCCTAGCCTGTCTCGCCCAGATCGGCCTGGTTGTCGGGCTTGTTGTGGTCGGATGGAGGCACTTCGAGCGACCCGTCTCCGGCCTTGCGGTCGCCACATGCTACCTCCTGCTCCCCTACGCCCGATTCGCCCTCGTCGACAGCGGCCAACTCCTCCCTGCGGCGCTCATCGTCGCGGCGTTGGCCTGCTACCGGAAGCCCGCGATTGCCGGGGTCTTGATCGGAATTTCGGCGGGCTGGATGCCTGCGAGCATCGGCTTGCTGCCCCTCTGGACGGGCTTCTATCGAGGCCGAGGGGCTCTTAAATTCGGCCTGGTCGCCTGCGGCGTTCTCGTCGGATGCATCTTGGCCGGGATTTTCGTTCCCGGAATGTCAGAGTGGGCGACGGCCTTGGGTGCGCGGAGCCTGAAGGAGTCAGGATTCTGGCCGATGGCGGAGGCCCCAGACTCACAGAGTTTTTGGTCGGGGATCGACTCCAGCTATCGTCTTCCCGTGTGGATCGGCTACCTCGCGGTCGTGATCTCGACGACCTTCTGGCCGGCCGAGAAAAACCTTGGTCAACTAATCTCCGCGTCGGCTGCGCTCCTGCTCGCGAGCCAGTTCTGGTATCTGGCCGCGGGCGGGACGCTGGTCCTCCTCTATCTGCCGCTCGTCATCCTGATGATGTTCCGGCCGAATCTCGGCCATCGACGTGCCTTCCCGATCCGACCTCGGGCCGAACGAACGGTCGTCGTCGAGGCATGATCCCGCGACCTAGAGGCGTTCGGGGTGATCGCCGACTCCAAGGATGCTGCACGCCTGGATCGCGTTGAGGCCGAGCGTCTCGGCCCTAGCGACGACTTCCTTCGTGGCAGTGCCTGGGTTGAGCCAGACCTCGCCTGGCTGCTTCCTGGCCACCTGATCGAGCACGTCGAGGACGACTGCGGGTGGCAAATAGATCGATACGGAGTCGAGACGCTCCAGGGGCAATTCGTCCAGGCTCCTGTAAACAGTCAAGCCCTCAATCTCACCCGCCTTCAAATTAATCGGGTAAACGTCGTATCCCGCGTTTCTGAACGCGCGTACGGCCTTGTTTCCGAACTTTCTCCGATCGGCGCTGGCACCGACTACCGCGACTGTCGGACGAGTCATCGATCATCCTCTCTCGGTCCATCGAAACACGCCAAGGGGCGCGACCGTTCCTCTTGCCCTGATCGAGGCGGAGGGCCACAATCGGAGGCGCATTCGAACACCCCAGACACCCGACCCGAGGTGCCACATGTTACTGACTTACGACACGATCGCCAAGCGCATTGACCACTCGCTTCTCGGCCCGACGCTCACGAGTGCTGAGCTTGAGGCGGGGTGCAAGCTCGCGGCCGATTACCAGGTCGCGAGCGTCTGCATCAAACCCTATGCGGTCTCTCGGGCGCGACGATGGCTCGAAGGCAGTGGCGTCGCGGTCGGGACGACGATCGGATTCCCCCACGGCGGAAATCTGACCGCGACGAAAGTCTTCGAATCGCAGCGAGCGATGGACGACGGTGCGGTAGAGCTTGACATGGTCGTCAATATCGGAGACGTGCTCAGCGGCGAGTGGAACGCGGTTCGCGATGATATCGCGGCCGTGACCGAGGAGGCCCATCGCGGCGGGGCGATCGTCAAGGTGATCTTCGAGAACTGCTATCTCGACGATTCTCAGAAGGCCACCCTGTGCCAGATCTGTGGCGAACTCAACGCCGACTACGTCAAAACCTCGACGGGATACGGCACAGGAGGAGCCACCCACGCAGACCTCATCCTGATGCGAAAGGCCGCGCCTGCCCATGTGAAACTGAAGGCCGCCGGGGGAGTCCGTGACCTCGATGGGGCGATCGCCGTCGTGGAACTCGGATGCGACCGGATCGGTGCGAGCCGAACCGCCGAGATGCTCGATGCCCTCAAGGCGCGACTCGCGGGGCAGGCTGAAACGACGGCGGTTTCACGTGGAACCGACGGATACTAAGCCTTCCCGCCACTCCAAAGACGCATCAACGCGTGCCGACCTCGATGAGGTCGGCACGATCCGCGTGGCCGATGATGAGTGCCGAACAGAGCCCGAGGAACAGTCCCGTCTCGAAGACGCCTGGAATCTTCCGAAGTTGAACGTCGAGCTCGGCAGGGTCAGCGATCCCGCCTTCGAATCGACAATCAATGATCTGATTGCCGCCGTCGGTGATATACCGTCCCGGACCATTCTCGGCCGGTCTCACGACCGGAGTGCATCCGAGCCGAGCGAGGGCGGCGGCGGTGTGCGCGACGCCGAACGGACTGACCTCGACGGGTACGGGGAATTTCTCGCCGAGGCGCTCGACGTGCTTGTCTTCTCCAACAATGAAAACCCGTCGTCGGGCGGCCGTCGCGACGATCTTCTCGCGGAGGAGGGCACCACCCCTGCCCTTGATCATCCGGTATTCGTTGTCGACCTCATCAGCTCCGTCGATATTCAGATCGAGCCGATCGATGGCGTCGAGATCGACCAGGCGGATGCCGTACGAATTCGCGAGTTCGGCGGAAGCGACGCTGGTTGGAACTCCCGCGAAATCAAGCCCTTCGGATTCCACTCGCTTCCCGAGGTGCTCGATCATGAACTTGGCCGTCGATCCAGAACCGAGACCAATCACCATCCCCGACTCGACCATGTCAGCGGCAAGCCGCGCCGCGTATCGCTTCGCCGAGTCGGATTGGGGCATCGGGGGCCTCAAGTTGGATTCCATGAATGAGACCCATTTGCATCACGCAATCGGGGCGACCAGATTCGAACTGGTGACCTCCTGCTCCCAAGGCAGGCGCGCTAACCAGGCTGCGCTACGCCCCGCGATCTCGTGAAGCGGCCATCCTAAGGGCAGCGGAAACTGCGGTCAAGACGAGGCGGGCAAAAGCTGTCGAATCGGCCATGCCAATCGTACGATGAAGCCGCCATAATTCTCGACTGAGACCGTACCCGAATGCGATGCCATGAGCCGGGCGAGCAAGGGGATTGCCATCGAAATCGGGCGGCCGTCCTTGCCTTCTAAAGGTTCGGAGAGCGGGGCATTCTCCTCGAACCACTCGACTTCGAATTCGGTCTTGCTCGCCGACCAGCTGAGGCGACTCGGCTGCCCCGGACCTGCGACACTCGAACGCCAGCTCAGCAGCGCGTCAAGTCCGTGCAGGAATCGGTTCGGGTCGAACCACCCTAGCGCCTCTTGCGAGGGCGGACACCAGAGCAACGACCTACCTCGTTCTTCGAACCAAGACGTCCATGTCGGTCGGCGATCTTCGAGCCAGGCCCCAAGGTCCGCTGCGGCGGGCTCAAATGTCCCGGGGCGGATCAGGGTTTGAACCCGATCGTACAAGACTTCAAGCCCGCGGTAATTGTGGTTGAGCTCTGACCAAAGGTCGTTTTGATCCTCGGTCCCCGCCCGCTTGGCGAGGTAGAGACCTATCCTGATCAGATTGAGGCGATTCCTGGCGTCGTGAAAAAACCCGCGCAGGCTCTCGTGAAGGTCTCCGCACGGGACCGGATTCAAGGCGAGATCGAGGAATGACTTTGTGAGTGAGTCAACGACAACTCCATGCAACATTCGAGGAACCTCGTAGTTCGCGAATCGGCCCGACGATGAATCCATCCCGTAGTTTCGCGCCGAACCGAGATCGGCTGGGCATTTCGGATGCCATATTTTTTTAGGTGTGGGTTCCCGGCGAGCTAAGCGAGTGACAAGTCAACCACTTCGGCGAAATGATCCATTCTGGCGTTCCCTATCGAGGGCAAGCCTCTTGAGATGTCCGCTTCTGATTTGGGAAGCCACTGAGACGAATTGAGAAGGAAGGTTCCATCGAAGTGTGATCCACCGCTCGGTCATCGACGACAAGAGGGCCGGTCGCCCCCCAAGTGGTTGCGACCGGCCCTCGTATTTATCCCGGATCGTCAGCGGTCAGTTCCCGCGGATCATGGCGGTGACGCGATCGAAATCTTCCTGATTATTGAAGTCGATCACGATCTGGCCCCGGTCGCGAGCTTTGACGCGGATTAAGACCGGTGTGCCGAACCGGCCGCAGAGATGCTGTTCCAATTCAAGGACGTGGGGGGCCTTACCGCCTCCGGGGGTCGAGGACGGATCAGCCTCGTCCTTGCGGATGCGCGTCTTGGTAGGAGTCGGTTCGCCGGTGCTGACGAGGGCCTCGGTCTGCCGGACGCTGAGATTGTCGGCAATCACCCGTCGGCAGGCCTCAATGATTGCGTCGTGGTCAGGCAACCCGAGCAAGGCTCTGGCGTGCCCTTGCGAGAGCTTCTTCAACATAACCGCCTGCTGGACCTCTTCGGGGAGATCGAGGAGCCGAATCAGGTTCGAGACCGTCGAGCGATCGAGGCCGAGCCGGCCGGCGAATTCCTCCTGCGTCCCCCCGTATTGAGCCAGGTAATCGCGGAAGGCGATTGCCTTTTCGATGGCGTTGAGGTCTTCACGCTGGAGATTCTCGACCATCGCCAACTCGGCGACACGCTGGTCGTCGAGGTCGAAGACTCGGGCAGGAATCTCGTGAAGTTGGGCCTCGATGCTGGCGCGGAGTCTGCGTTCGCCCGCGATCAGCTGGTAGCGGTCATTCACCTGGCGGACAATGACCGGCTGGAGCATCCCATGTTGGCGGAGCGAATCGGCGAGAGCGGAGACTTCGACCGCGTCGAAATGGCGGCGAGGCTGAAACGGGTTCGGGTCGATCTGGTCGACGGGAATGTGGAGGAGTTCGGCCGAGTTGAGCGTGCTGGCCTCGTAGCCCCCCTGCTCACGGCCGAGCAGTGCATCCAGGCCGCGTCCAAGTCGTCGCTTATTCACGGTCGATCACCTCCATGACGAGTTCCGAATAGGCCCAGGCACCCCGGGCCCTTGGTGAATAATCGAGCACGCTGACTCCGTGGCTCGGAGCCTCGCTGATGCTGACGTCTCTCGGGATCAGGGTGTTGAAGACTGTCCCCTCGAAGTATCCCCTCACCTCGTTCGCGACCTCATTCGCAAGCTCGAGCGCGGGGTCATACATCGTCAAGATCAGCCCGCCGATCTCAAGCCGATGGTTGTCCTTCGCCTTCGTCTGGCGGGCCAGCTCGATAATCTGCGAAAGCCCCTCCATCGCGAAATACTCACACTGGATCGGGATATAGACTTCGTTCGCCGCCCCAAGCGCGGCCCGAGTCAACTGGCCGAGCGAGGGGGGGCAATCGAGAAAAATGTAGTCGAAGTTGCTCAGTTCGTTCGTGAGCTGGTGCCGCATGCTTGACGCCCGCTGCCGGTTTGAAGCCGACAGGGCGTCGGCATCGGCGAGGCTCTGAGAACCCGGCAAGACGCTCAGCCTCGGCTGCGTCGTCTGGGTGATCGATTCGGCGAGCGGCTTGCCGGCGACCAGGGGATGTCGCAACGCGGGCTCGACCCCGAGGCCGCTCGTGGCGTTGCATTGAGGATCGATGTCGATGACGAGCGTCGTCTTACCGGCCTTCGCGAGCCCCGCCGCGAGATTGATCGCGGTGGTGGTCTTCCCGACGCCACCCTTCTGATTGGCCACGCAGATGATCTTGGCCAAAGCTCCCGTTCCTCTCTCCGACCGGTGGATCGAATCGATCGACCATGCGGTGCGAGAGGACGCGCCCGGATCGGTTCGGGGCGTCCCTGCCCTCTTTTCAACGTCCGCGCGGATCGTATCCCGGCCCCGAAATGCTGTAAAGCTCAAGATCAATTCGCGGGTCTATCGGGGGTCCGGACGCCCAGGCGAGTCGCCTCGGCTTGGAGCGAATCGCTGTAAGAGAGCCGATAGACCGCGACCGAATCGAGGCCGCGAAGCTCAATCGGTAATGCCGCCCGCTGCGTCGCGCAGTAATCCCGCGTCTCGTTCAGGGTCGGCAAGGATTCGACCAGTCGCCCGTCTCGCAAAATCGGCGTTAGCAGGGGCTCTCCCGACGAAGCCTCCCCCGCCCCGGACACGTGGTCGCGCACGATCTGACCTTCAAGATCGCGAAAGCGATGGACCTGCTTGGCGAGCGGATAGGTCGTCTTGCCGGAGCTGAGTTTGATCCGACCCTCGCCGTTCAACTCGACGAGCTTGTAGACCATCGAGAGCGCGGGGGCGTCTCGGCTCGTGATCAATTCGGTTCCAACTCCAAATGCGTCGAACTTCGCCCCGTTCGCGATCAGGGCCTCAACCTGCCATTCGTCGAGGTCTCCGCTGCCGACGATCTTGACCCCGCCTCTTCCGGCCGCGTCAAGGATCGCCCTGGCCTGTTTGGACAGATCGAGCAGGTCTCCGCTATCGATCCGGATCGCGACGACGGGTGGCTCGATCCGGGACGCGGTCCGTACACCTTCCGGGACGTCATAGGTATCGACGAGTAGCGTCGCGCCCGGGAAGACCCGCGAGAATGCCTCAAACGACTCACGTTCAGAGGCGAAGGCTTGGACCCAGGAATGGGCCATCGTCCCGATCGTCGGGATGCCGAGTCTGAGCCCGGCCTCGACGTTGCTCGTGCCGTCGAATCCCGCGAGGTATGACGACCTCGCGGCGATCAGGCCGGACATCGGACCGTGTCCGCGTCGGGTGCCGAAATCGAAGAGACTTCGGCCCCTTGCGGCCTCGACGATCCGCGCCGCCTTCGATGCGACCAGGGTGGGATAGGAGATCGAGGCGATCAGGTAGGTCTCGATCCATTGCGCCTCGGAAAGCGAGGCTTCGACTCTTACAAGTGGCTCGCCCGGGAAGACGACCGTGCCCTCCCGGACCGACCAGAGGTTGCCCCGAAAGCGGAAGTCTGGCAGGGCGTCGAACCATGTCGGTTCGATCCCGGCGAAGACCGGCCAGCCTCTCATCGCATCGACTTGCGCAGGGGAGAACCGCATCCGCAGCAAGTCGGCGACAGCCTGTTCAAGTCCCGCGAAGACGAGATAGGCTCGACCGGCCGGGAGCCGTCGCACGAAGAGCTCGAACGTCGCACGGGCCTTGTCAAGGCCTACGGCGTGATAACCGGCCATCATCGTCAGTTGATAAAGGTCGGTCATCGAGCCGAGTGCGTCGGGGTCTGGCCAGAGGGAGACGGGCTCGGGGTGGCTCATCTGGGATCTCCCGAGGGTCTTGACCGAAGCAGCAGCAGTGACTCTGACCGGCCCGACAGATTACCGACGGCGGCAGTCGGATCGATGTCGAGCAAGGTCGCCGCAGAGAGTTCGTTCGGTTCTTCCGCCACGATCTGGTAGTGATCGAGGAGCCGGGCCTTGGCCCCTTCGAAACTGCTCTCCTGGCGGAGCAGAACCGTATCGACGATTGCCCAGCCAGTCCCCGCCCTGAGTACTCCATCGAGCGATGACATGCGGTCGATGGCAATGCCCCTCGGCGCGAGCGTTCCCTGGGCATAATACATCAACGTCGGACGTGCCAGGAGCCTGAGCCGGGCCACGTCGGGAGTGACTCTGGCGAGCAGCCGGGCCGTCGCGACCCGGAACGAATCGCGATGCCCGATCAGGTTGGGCAGAGGAACGGGCGATGGCGGGACGTTGCTCGGGATGACCCATGCGCCCAAGAGGGAGACGCAGATCACGACCACCTGAACATGACGCCCCTTCGTCTCTCCCGGCGCAGTCAGCTCTCGGGCCTTTTTGAAATCGAAGACCGCGGGGAACGCCTCGGACAGAACGTAGGCCTTGAGCATCCACCCTACCGCTTCGAGCGGGAGCCAGAGTCGCGCATAGGGGTGATACAGCGGCGTCAAGATCGTGAGTCCAAGCCACCAGGCGGCGATCAATCGTAAGCCAGCCGAGCCTCTTGTCGGAAAGAGAAGGACCAACCCGGCTCCGAGCCACCAACCGGTCGCGGCTGGGGTGAAGAGCAGGAGGAAAGGAGTCCCGATCGCGATCGCATGAAATACGCGAAGCTTCCGACGATCAACACCCAACCAGAGCAACGAGACGACGGCGAGGGTCGTCGCTGCCCAGCGATAACCCTCGCCCCCGGACAGCGCGACGACCTGGCGGAGTTGGGTGAGCAGGTGCCCAGGCCATGTGCCGACGTCTCCCAGATAGCTTCGCTGATGCTTCAAGAGCGCGGAGTATCCACCTTCGTGAGACTCGACGAATCGAAACCAGGGCCAGTAGACGGCGATCGCGATCAGTGCCGCCATGAGTCCGAAGCCGAAGGTCTTGATAACCCGGCCCTGGCCTCGATTCTCGGTCCGAAGCAGGCCGAAGAGTGCGGCCAGTCCGACGATCGCACCCGCAAGCCAGCCGTTGTATTTGGTCAGCTGTGCGAGCCCGACCGCGACACCG
>JANXSY010000038.1 GCA_025356435.1 Isosphaeraceae bacterium
GCACAGGCCCAGTTGTACTCGCGGCAGCGGATCTTCACCGCGAGCAGCCGACCGCGAATCAGGTCAAAGTGAGCCTGCCAACGACGCGAGGTCTCGCGATCACGGCTCTTGACCGCAGCCGTGATCGGGCCCAGGGCCTCGTCGACCGTGTACTCGGTCCGGGCCGCCAGGGCCTGGTTATCCTTCATCGTGTCTTTGAACTCAGGCCCATCGACCGGCGGGAAAACCAGCGCTGGCTGGTTGGGCAGCTTGTTGGCATGCGTGATATTCGCAGCGGCGAGCACAGCCTGGCGGAGCGGGTGCTTGCTCAGGTCGGACTCGTACCGTTGCCTGCTGGTCCAGTCGGGGCGATATTCGCGCATCGCGTTAGGGTCAAACGAGATATTGCCCGCCCCCATCCGCGTCACGAAGTAGATGCCGCCCGTGGCTCCGGCCATCCGAGACAGGGCATACGGCCCGAAACCGGCATCCAGGAAGTCGTACTGTGGACCGTCGTACCAGAACGGGAGCCGGATCTGTTCGAGCGAGACACTCTCGGGACCTTGACGCACAGGGACGTTGTAGAAGGTGTGCTTGGTCTTGGGATCGGTGTAGTTCATCCGACCATCAAGCCGACCGAACATCGCCGCCGAGCCCAGCACGTAGATCGGCACCTTGGCCTTGGTCGCCCGGGCAATCGCGTCTTCGAGCAATGGCTCGTCGTCGCCGATCTCGTCAGTCACGACGATCACCACGGTCTGGTAGCTGTTTCCCTTGTCGTCCTTGTACTTGCCCCACTTGGTGACAATTTCGCCAACGGTCTGGAAGGTCGACTCGACTCCGGTGGTATCGAGAGGAACTTCGCCGATCGCGCTGGTGACGGTGGCGGGATCGGCGGTCGGCTCATTGAGCATCGCCTTGCGACCCTCGCCGAACGCCACAACCATCGTCAAGAGCCCGCCATCGGCCGCAAGCTTGTCGCGGTCTAGCTCTCTGATGTGGGCGTAAATGCCATCAATATGCTTGCTGAGCCGCTCGCGCTCGACTTGAAGGCTCCCCGAGGAGTCGAACGCCCAGACCACCAGGGTCCGGCCCCGTTCCAACCTCCGGACCATCTCGATCGCGATCCGATCGATCGCCCCTTCGACATCGCCCACATGCTCTGCGCCATTGCCCTTGATCTCGACGATGTCGCCGAGCGTACTGGCCATCGCCGGTAGAGGCAGGTCGGTCGGCCGCCGCACATCCACCTTGGCCGAGATCGCCGCCGGAGCCCCGGACGCCGACGCCAACGGGGCCGCAGCCGCCGCAAGCACCACCGGGTTCCCCATCGAGGCACCGATCACCGGAGCGGTGGAAGCCGCTTCGGCCCGGGCGAGCGGAGTGCTCGGGTCGGTATTCAGCTCTTGGATCTCGATCCGATGGAACTCAGGAAGCGCCGTATCGACCATATCGGCCTGGATCTGCGCGTTCTGGGCTTCCTGATGTGCAGCGAGCCCAATCGTGCCGAGGACCGTGAGGATCGCCAGATGAAAGGCCAGACTGACCCCGAACGCCGGCAGTTCGATCTCTGGTCGATCGCCCAGGACCTGTTTCAAAAAAGGGAATCGCTCGATGAGTTGTTCCGTCAGGTCTCGTAGCGCCATTACACGCTCGCTTCCGGGCTGATTCGAAGTGTCGGAGGTCTTCGCAGCAAGCAGATGCCATGCATGGACTTCCATCATGCATCCTAAGCCCGATTTCCCCGCGTGGCAACCGTGATTCCACCCATGCTCGCCGAATTCCTGAACAGACACGGAAGGAGGGTGGGTCCGCTGACCCCAATAGGCGGTTAAGATCCAAGTGGACTACGTAGCAATCACGCGTGCGTGTCACACTAAATCGAAATCGTCCTTGGCCCAAAGATGCCGATTTCGCACATCGAATAGAGGCTCGTCCAATTGAGACGTCCCCGACAAAACTCTACGACCGCAGAACCCCTTTTTTCAGTCAAGCCGCTTGCGTAAGCGATCTTTGATTCATTTTCAATAAAACACCCCTCCAAACGCTCCTCGAAACCTCCAGAAGCTCCAAAGCATCAACTA
>JANXSY010000088.1 GCA_025356435.1 Isosphaeraceae bacterium
CACGCCCATCGCAGGCAAGACCATGATGTACACCGCTGGATGCGAATAGAACCAGAACAGGTGCTGGAACAGGATCGGGTCTCCACCGAGCGCCGGGTCAAAGATCCCCAGACCGAGGATGCGCTCGGCCGCGAGCAGCAAGACCGAGATCGCCAACACCGGCGTGCCGAGCACCATGATGAGGCTCGTCGCATAGTGCGCCCAGACAAACAGTGGCAGGCGGCCCCAGGTCATCCCCGGCGCGCGCATCGTGTGGATTGTGACGATGAAGTTGAGACCCGTGAGGATCGACGAGAACCCAGTGATGAACACCGCGATCCCCGCGGGCACGACCAGCGTGTTCGAGAACATCGTGCTGAAGGGGGTGTAGAACGTCCAGCCAGTATCGATGCCGCCATAGATTATGATCGCAAGCGCCATCAGTCCGCCGGTCATGTACACATACCAGCTCAGCAGGTTGAGCCTCGGAAACGCCAGGTCGCGCGCTCCGATCATGAGCGGGATCAGGAAGTTCCCCAGGACCGACGGGATCGCCGGGATCATGAAGAAGAAGATCATCACGACCCCGTGCATCGTGAAGTAGCGGTTATATTCGTCAGCCGTGCTGAGAAGATCCCCCTTGGGCGTCATTAATTCGAGCCGCATAAGGGTTGCGGCGGCACCGCCGATGAAGAAGAAGAACGTGACCGACGCCATGTAGAGCAGCCCAATCCGCTTGTGGTCGGTGGTGAGTAACCACGACTTCAGCGTATAGCTAGTCTCAAGATAGTCGTCTGGCCCGCTGGCCGCCGGCAGACTCATCGTCTCGTCTCCCTAGTCCCCTTCGAACCCAGGGACTTGATGTATTCGATAATGGTCAACAGGTCATCCTCGCCGATCTGCCCCTGATAGGAAGGCATCACCGGCGCATAACCCGCCACGACCTGAGATTTTGGCAGCAGGATCGAACTTCGAATGTAACGATCGTCCGCGACGACGAAGTGAGGCTGTATCTCGTTGCCCTCGGTGATCGGCACGCGGCTGCCGTAGACACCTTCAAGCTTCGGGGCTTTCACCGTCGACTCGACACCGTGACATCCCGCACAGTGGTGCTTGACGAACAGGTCTTTTCCCTGCATCGCCATTGTGCCGTCGGTCTGGGTTCCATCGGTGAGCCACTTCTCATATTCGGCGGGGTCCATCACGTAGATCCATCCCCCCATCCTTGAGTGGTTCGTCCCGCAATACTCCGCGCAGAAGAGGTGGTACTTTCCCGGCTTCGTCGGCTTGAACCAGATCGAGGTATAGCGGCCGGGCAGTACGTCTTGCTTGATCCGAAACGCCGGAACGTAGAAGCTATGGATCACGTCTTCAGACGTCATCCATAACTCAACCGGCCGCCCGACGGGAACGTGCAGCTCGTTGATCTCGCGTTTCCCCTCGGGGTGCTTCAATTTCCACATCCACTGCTTGCCGACGACGTAGATCCTCGACGCATCGCCGGGAGGGGCATAGATGTCGAAGAAGATCGCGGTCCCGACAACAAAGATGCCGAGCGTGATGACGAGCGGGATGCCGACCCAGATGATCTCGACAGCTGTGCTGTGAATCGGCGGGTTGTCGCGGTTGACCTTCGCCCCGCGCCGATACCGGATCGCGAAGAAGACGATCAGGGCGCAGATCAAGACTGAGAAGAACACCACAACGCCCAGCTCGACCAGGAAGATCAGGTCGACCTGGCGGGCCGTGGTTGAGGCTTGCTCGGGGAATAAGGGAAAATTCCACATGGCAATCAGGGGGCCGATGGGTTGGTTACGGGAAGACCGGCCGCGGAGATGGGTCGGAGACGGTCACGCCGGAACATGAGGATCATATAAACCCCCAATACCAACGCGGTCCCCGTCCCGAAGAAGCGGAGCAAGCCGACAATAGCCAGGGTGTATTTCCCGGTCGTCGGATCATAGTGATAGCAGAAGAGAAGTAACCGCGCGATCGGTGAGCCGATCTTGCCGGCCGACGACTCCATGAGCCCGAACTGAAGGTCTTTCGGCGGGAAGTCAATCCCGTAGAAATAGCGAGACAGTCTCCCCTTCGCAGTCGCGATCACGAGCCCAGCCGCGTGGGCATAGAGCTTGGTCTCGGGATTGTAGGTGTAGCGGAACCCAACAGCCTTCGCCAGCGGCTCAATCGACGCACGATCCCCCGTGAGGAAGTGCCAGCCCTTTTCGGCACCCGGACGGCCGTAGCGCTCGATGAACGTCTCCTTCTTCGCGAGGGCCAGGTCGGGAGTTTCGGTCGGGTCAATGCTGACCGTCACCACATCGAAATCTTGTCCGACCGAAAGCTTGAGCGGTTTGAGGCTGCGGGCCACACCCTTTAATTCTTCTCCGCAGAGCATTGGGCAGCGGTAATAGACCAGTGTGAGAATGACCGGCTTCGAGCCGAAGTAGTCGCCCAGCCTGACCGTCTTGCCCGTCTCGTCGCGGAACGTGAGGTCAAGCGGCAGTTGTGCATCGAGGTTCTGGTCAAACCCGACCTGCATCAGCGTCGTTCCCGGCGGCTCATCGCCCTGTGCCCACGAGGGAACACAAGCAACGAGGGCTAGAAACAAGATCCTATTGACGCGAGATAGATTCATGGACTTTTGCTCGATTCGGTCGACGTCTTGGCCTTCACATCCGACGTAGGGAGGCCACGCTTGGCGATGATCTCGAGAGCGCGTTCGATCGGTATCCGCACAATGCCTGCTTTTGGGTCGACCCAGCCATAGCTCCTGAGCGCCTCGCGTTCTTCAAGCCGGAGCTGGACCATGTCGTCGGTCGAGGTCCGCTGGAGTTTGGGTTCGGGAAACTGACCCTCTTCGTCCCGAAAGAGCACGGGCTTGGAAATGCTGAGGGCGTCTTTCCGACTGCGATAGTGCGACATAAAGCCGTTCATCAAGATGGTCACGACCGCCCCGATTGTGACGATCCCGACCGCAAAGATGATGATCAGCTTGAGCCGGATCTCGCTCGGTTCGTGCCCGACAGGCGTCGGGGCGTCGCCGGACTGGTGTCGTGTATCAGACATGAGCCGACCCTCCCCGATGAGCGGGATGTTCTTCGAGGACAAGCGGCCTACGCTTTAAGCCCCAGAGGAAGCACCAGATCGAAACCCCACCGATCCCGGCTGTCGTGACAAGGACGAGCAATAAGGCCCCCCACGGTATACGAGGCCCTGTTCCGAGGGCTTCACCGCGGGCCGGGAGCACGAGCCAGGCGAGGTCGACCAGGTGCATGACGATTACCGCAGTGGCGACCCAGATAATAACCTGGCTATTGCGTTTGAGATCACGGAAGAGCAACGCGAAGAAGGGGACAAAGAAGTGGAAGAGAACGAGTGCGAAAGCGACATATTCCCAGCCTCCCCGTAGCCTGCGGAGATACCAGGGGATCTCTTCCGTCAGGTTGCCGCTCCAGATGATCAGGAATTGGGAGAACGCCATGTAGGCCCAGAGCATGACGAACGCCAGCATCAGGTTGCCGAGGTCTTGGAGTCTCCCCGGGGTTGCGGCGGAGGCGACCGGCTCGGACCGGGCGAGCAACGAGATCGTGAAGATCATCATCGCGAAGGTCAGTAGTGCCCAGCCGACAATAACCATGACACCGTAGATCGTCGAGTACCAGTCGGGTTCAAGCGACATTCCCCAATCCATCGCGACGAACGACCCGGTGAAGAACACAATAGCCAGCGCCGGCCCGCTCATCGAGTACAACCAGCCTGGTGCCTGTCCCCCCTTCCGATCCCGGATCGACGCCGCGAGATTCAGCAGGTAGGCCAGGGTGATCCAGAGCACAAAGCTGATGCCGGAGCGTAGCAAGAACGCGACGGGATTGAGATACGGCGCTTTGTGTTGGAGAGCGCGATCGGCGGCAACAATCGCACTGTCGGCCCACGGATAGAGAGTCTTGAGACCGAAGCCAATCGGGACGAACAGAATCGCCATCGGCACGATTGTCAGAGCCCCCGCTTCAAGCGGCCGACGGATCAACCGACCCCATTGACCGCCGGTCAGGTTGTGTAGCAGTAGCAGGGAGATGCAGCCCAGGCTGATGCCCACCCAGAAGAGGAAACCGACCAGATATGCGGGGAAGAACGCGCTCGGCCAGACCAGGCCCGCGATCGCGGAACCGACGAGCCCGCCGACAGCGGCGATGATCGCCACGCTCTGGATGCGATCAAACCGGAGTTTCAGTGCCTCGCCCGCCATCATCGGCTCACCTTCGACAACTGGTCGCGGTCTTGCTGGGGTAACTCAGATTCCGTTGCATATCGGCTAAGTTGCAACGCTCGGACGTATGCGATAATCGACCATCGGTCGCGAACCCCGATTCTCGACGCGTAAGAATACATGGCTCCGTGGCCCTTCGTGATCACCTCGAAGAAGTGTCCGACCGGAGCCTCGCGGAGGTCAGCGTAGATCGTGGCGGCGGGACTCTTGCCGGTCGGCGGTCGCTCACCGTAGAACGGCGGAGGCGGCGAGAAACCACGCTTCACGATCATCCCCTGCCCATCCCCACGCTCACCGTGACAGGGCGTGCAATAGATCTGATACCGCTGCCGGCCGCGGTCGAGGACCGTGCGATCGATCGGGAAGGGGAACGTCTCAGCCGGCTCGCCGTCGACGATCCCGAGGTTGTAGTGGTCATAGAGCTCGTCCCTGGGTTCAGTCTTCGGGTCAGGACGGTGCACGACGCTGGGCAAGATCGGACGGTCCGACTTGCCGTCCGTAAAGAATTTACTCGCCTCTTGCGGCTCATATCTCGGCTGGTCGTACATATCCTGACGACAGCCCGTCGACAGAACGGCCAGACAAGCCGTCATCAAGGGGAACCAGGGTCGCATCGAACGTCCCTCGCTCATCGGTCAGCTCTCGACTCGGTTAATCTCATAGGGGTTGAGCCCTTCGAGAAATTGGTAGGTTGTATTCGGGTCGAAGAGCGGGTCGTCCGCTTTGATGGAAAGGAAGAAGCGGCTTTGGCTTGCCAACGCGAATCGCTCCACGCCGAAGATCGGTTGATTGGGCCGGGGCAAGCCATTCATTGCCAGCATCCCGAAGACTGCCGCGAACGCCGCCATCAGCACAGTTGTCTCAAAGGTGATCGGGATAAACGACGGCCAACTATGGTACGGCCTGCCCCCGATATTGAGCGGATAGTTCACCACCGCCGAATACCATTGCAGCAAGTATCCCAACGACCCGCCTACGACCCCTCCGATGAATACGACCAGGGGGATCCGGTTTCGCTCGAATCCGATCGACTCGGCCAGCCCTTCGACAGGCATGGGCGAATAGGCTTCCATCCGCCGAAACCCATGAGCGTAAGCACTCTTCGCCGCGTGAAGTATCTCTTCGGTCGTAGCGAATTCTGCGAGCAGGCAGTAATTTTTTGGGCCGACCCGTTCGGTCATGGCTTCGTCCCCCCTGCCCCGTGGGATTCGTCGTGGCCCGCCTGCTCATGAACGAGTTCTCGCATCTCGGTGATCGAGATCACGGGCAAGACCCGGACAAACAGGAAGAGCAGCATAAGAAAGAGCCCCATCGAGCCGAAAAGGGTCGCGTAGTCCCACTTCGTCCCGTGATACATCGCCCACGACGACGGCAAAAAGTCGGAACTCAGACTCACGACCACAATCACATAGCGTTCCAGCCACATCCCGATATTCACGATGATCGAGATAACCCAGAGCGCGAGTGGGTTTGTGCGGAACCATTTGATCCAGAGAAGCTGGGGGATCAGGCAGTTGCAGGCGATCAGTTGCCAGTAGGTGTGTGCGTAAGGTCCTTTGGGCCGCGAGTTGAGGACCTGATGCATCTCATACGGATTGGCGCTGTACCACGCCATGAAGGCTTCGATGAAGTAGCCGTAGGCGACGATCATCCCCGTCGTGAGGATAATCTTTGCCATGTTTTCGAGATGCTTGGCCGTGATGAATCCTTGCAGCCCATAGATCCGCCGCAGCGGGATCGTCAGGGTAAGAACCATCGCGAAGCCTGAGAAGATCGCACCCGCGACGAAATAGGGCGGGAAGATCGTCGAGTGCCACCCCGGCACGATCGCAATCGTGAAGTCAAAACTTACGATCGTATGCACCGATACGACCAACGGCGTTGCCAGGCCGGCCATGAGCAGATATGTCGTGCGGTAGCGGTGCCAGTGCCTTGACGACCCGCTCCAGCCCATCGCGAGAATGCCGTAGGCGATCTGCGCCACGCGATTCTTCGAGCGGTCGCGAAGGGTGGCCAGGTCAGGGATCAGGCCAATATACCAGAAGAGGAGAGAGACGGTCGCATAGGTCGTGACCGCGAACACATCCCAGATGAGCGGACTCCGCCACTGCGGCCACATTCCCATCGTGTTCGGGTAGGGGAACAGCCAATAAAACACCCAAGGCCGACCGAGGTGAAGGATCGGAAACAGTCCCGCACACGCTACGGCGAAGAGCGTCATCGCCTCGGCAAACCGGTTGATCGAGGTCCGCCAGTCTTGCTTGAGCAATAGGAGAATCGCGGAGATCAGCGTTCCGGCGTGGCCGATACCCACCCACCAGACGAAGTTGACAATCGCGAACCCCCACATCACCGGCGTCCTGACGCCCCAGATCCCCACGCCCTTAATAAACAACACCGAAGTCGCGAGCAGCAGCACCATCATCAAAACAAACGAGATCGTGAATCCGACGAGCCAGCCATAACCGTAAGGCCGGACCAGCACGATCGAGCTGATTTTGTCAGTCACGCTTTCGATTGTGTAATCCGGCTCAGGGACCGGACTCTCGTCCCCGGCCGGGCGCTGCGATCCATCAGACATCGCGTCAGCCCTCCTTCATTGCCGGGTTGGGGTTCTTGAGCTTGGCCAGATAGGTCGTCCTAGGCCGCGTGTTCAGCTCCGCGAGCAAGGCATAATTTCGAGGGCTGGCCTTCTTCTTGACAACGTCGGCCATGGGGTCGTTGAGGTTGCCGAAGACGATCGCTCGCGTTGGGCAGGCCGACTGGCAGGCGGTCTTCACCTCATTGCCGCCAACCCGGCGATTCTCCCCCTCCGCGATGATCCGCGCCGCGCTGATCCTCTGGACGCAGTAGGTACATTTCTCCATGACTCCGCGCGACCGGACCGTCACGTTGGGGTTCCGCATCAGCTTGAGGCTCGGGGTCGTCTCGTCGGAGTACTGGAGGAAGTTGAACCGGCGGACCTTATACGGGCAATTGTTCCCGCAATATCGCGTCCCCACGCAGCGATTGTACGTCATCTCGTTCAGCCCCTCCGCACTATGCGTTGTCGCAGCGACCGGACAGACCGGTTCGCACGGGGCACTCTCGCAGTGCATACAGAGGATCGGCTGGTGATGGATCGTCGGCGCGTCGAGGTCGCCCTCATAATAACGGTCGATCCGGAGCCAGTGCATCGCCCGCCCGGTAATCACCTGTTCCTTGCCCACGACGGGAATATTGTTTTCCGACTGACACGCGATGACGCACGCATTGCAGCCGATGCAGGTGTTGAGGTTGATCGACATCCCCCACGCGTTCCCCTCATGCCCCTCTTGGCGACGGAGTTGAGGCAGCGGCACCTCGAACATGGTCAAGTCACGCTTGACGTGCTCGTCGGGCACTTGTGCGAAGTGCGGTGTCTCGCGGAATTCCGAGAGCGTACTGACGCGAATCAGTTCTCGATCCTGCAAACCGTTGATGACGTTCTGATGCTGGACCGTCGCCAGTTCGAACGTCTCTCCCGCCTTCTCAACTTTCAGGCTCGTCGCCGACCAGGGGGAATCAGACGGCCGTAGTCGATAGGCATTGAAACCAATGTCGGAACCGACCCGGCCAGCTCGCGTCCGACCGTAGCCAAGGTGAATGGTGACGGTGTCGTCTGCCTGTCCCGGCACGATCCAGATCGGGGCACGAACGGTCCGCCCGTTAAGTGTGAGGTCGACCTGATCGACCTTTGCATACAGCTCGTCGACCACCAGGCCGAGCCGTTTGGCGGTGGCTGGAGAGAGGAGCGCGGCGTTGTCCCAGGTGAGCCGGGTCATCGGCTTCGGCAGTTCCTGAAGCCAACCGTTGTTGGCGAACCGACCGTCCCAGATCGTCGGGTCGGGCCGAAAGTTTACCTCTAACCCAGGGCCGCTTGACTGGCCGATTTGAACCGTGCCGAGCTTCAGCCTGACAGGCTTCGGTTTGAAGGCCGAGTCGGCGACAAAGCCATCGCGGAGCGTCCTCCGCCAGAAGCCTTCGAACTCAGGCCCCGGTCGTTTCGCTTCCCAGTGCGAGCGGACAAGTTCGAGACCAGCCTTCGACTCGCCCGTGACCAGAGTCGAGATCAATTCGATCGCCGACTTTCCGCCGTAGAGGGGGGCGATCAGCGGCTGGACGATCGACGCCGTTCCGTCGTAGGCGAGCACATCGCCCCAGGCTTCGAGGGGATGTGCCTCGGGAATGTGCCAGTGACAATGCGATGAGGTTTCATCCTCATAGAGACCGAGGCGAATTGTCGACTTGACCTTGTCGAGGGCGTCGGCAAAGTTGATGTCGGCCGGGGAGTCATAGGCCGGGTTTCCGCCGACGACAATGAGGGTCGAAACCCGTCCGCCAGCCATGTCTGCGGTCAGCTCTCGTAGGCCGTTTATGCGATTGGCAGGGTCGGATTCAATCGGGGCGATATAGTCGATCGTCTTGCCGACGTTGTCGAGCGCGAAGTTAATCGCCGCCGTCAACGCATGCACAACCGGCGGCTGAGCCACCCCGGCAAGCACGAGGCATGCACCTCGGTTCGCCTTCAGGTCGGCCACGATCGCATCGACAAACTTTGCCCGGGCCGGAATCAACGCGGGGGTCGGGGCCGAGACGCCTTTGACCTCAAGGCCGTGCGCGATGGCCTGTGCCATGACCACGACCTGGTGTGATGGCACCGCAAGACGATGATCGGCGATCGAACCTGTGCAACTTGGGGTCGGCTCGATCACATACAACCGGTTCATCCCGCCAGATAGCCCTTCAGGTTCGCGACGCGTCGCAAAGTCGCGGGCATCTCGAAGATGGCTGGGGCCTTGGGCAGTGAAGTCGGCGTCGAGCGAAACGATGACGTTGGCCTTGGCGACGTTGTGGATCGGCTCAACGTCATCACCGACCGCCATCCTCAGGCCCTCGCGGGCATTGTCCCGTCCGATAGCCTGATGCTGATACCACTTCGCCTTGGGGAACGCAGCGAGCAGAGCACGGATCTGCTCAACGAGTGTCGGCGAACAGACCGTTTCGGTGAGAATCCGAAGACCAGCTCCCTGGTCGTCGCGAGCCTGGCGACGAAGCTCAATAACCACACCGACGAAGTCGTCCCAGGCGCCGACACGACCGTTACGGGTGATGACCTGCGATCGATCCGGGTCATACATCGTCAGGATCGCGGCCTGCAGAAAAGCGTCACTCGCGCCCAGGGTTGCAGGATGTTCGGGATTCCCATCGATCTTGGTTGGCCGCCCCTGCCAGCTCTCGACGAGCACGCCCATGCCGTAGCCTTCATGCGTCAGTGATGAGGCAAAGAAGAGCGGCCTGCCATTGATGATCTGCTCGGGGGCCTGGACATAGGGGACGATCGTCTCGGGAGGCTGAAATGCACATCCTGTGACACCCGCAAGCGCCAGCGAGGCCGCCATCAGCCTGAGAAATTGCCTGCGTCCGACCGGATCGGTCCACTCCTCGGACTGGCTGGGGAACTCGCGACCCAGGAACCCCTGGAAGGCGTCAGTCCCGGCCAACTCTTCGAGACTACGCCAATACCGCGAGCCGCCCGCCCGGGCCAGCGTTTCGCGAATCTCGGCCAGCTCGTGATAGTGGTCGTGGCCATCGTGGTCATGATGGTGGTCGTGATCGTGGTTCATCGGTGGCATACCGAACAGTTAGTGAGCCGGTCGACCGGAATATGGTTGTCTTCGATCAGCTTTCGCCCGAGCGTGAGCTGATCTCCGCCCGGTGGCTTCCATTCCATGTTGAAGATTTCCTCATAAGGGCGGATGTACTTCTCAGGGTGCCGGTGGCATTCAAGGCACCACTCCATCGTGAGCGGTTTGTCCTTGAACGTGAGCGGCATCTGGTCGATCCGCCCGTGGCACGAGACGCACCCTATCCCTTTTTGGATGTGGATGCCGTGGTGGAAGTAGACGAAGTCGGGCAAGTCATGGACCTTAGCCCAGGCGATCGGCGTGTCGTTTTTGAGGCTATCGCGGACCGGCTGAAGCATCGGGCTTTCAGACCAAATCTGAGAGTGACAACTCATGCACGTGTAAGTCGGCGGCACGCCGGACACGGCTGAGATTTCAACCGACGTATGACAGTAACGGCAGTCGATCCCCAGCCCCCCGACGTGGTGTTCGTGGCTGAACTGTACTGGCTGATCGTGGATAATCCCCACCTGGGTCTGATAGGGAGAGCCAACGAGCATGTACGAAATAGCAAGCAAGCCGAGAGCCGCGAAGGCTCCGCCGAAAATGCTTAGCCTAGACAGAGTATTCAAGCTCGGGTGGAAAATCTGGGGCATTCGTCACCTATCCCACCGGATAGTTCCTCGGCACACATTGCTGTTAGATGCCGCCATGGCAGGAAGGGCGGAAGCAAGTCAGGTCTCGCCCTGCTTCAGCAATTCCAATGCCTCGGTGCGTGGCCTGAAATCATGACGGTCATTTTACCGGTTGAACGGGGTGAGTCGTCGACCAGAGAAGCCGCCCGTGATCCGCTCATTCGCCCCTTTGATCGCCCAATCGGGCGAAGGCGGCGACCGTTGAAAACATTCAACGATCGAAGCGTATCCGACGCAATGGGCTGAGTCGAGTCTCAAAATTGACAATCGATCGTCGATTTTTTTCCTGGGGATGGGAATGAACGTTGTCATAGGCCCGCTTAAGATATCAAATAAATTTGAGATAGCGCTCCGTCCCACTCCTCCGGACGACTCGCGATCGGTCCGCAGTCGAGGATGGCCGCACGTCGGCACTGGAGATGCTGCAATATATTGCACCCTACAGTACTTCACGCGTAGAGTCCGGCGAATGATCGACCTGCCCGGGGATGCCTGGCCAACGCCGATCCGGGTATAGTGCTAACTCTGATCGAAGCCGCCCGGGGCCGTTCCGACGCCGGTGGGTATGCTCCAGTCCGCCAGCCGAACTCACACCCAGAGAGTCTCCACGCATGGGCCTTCGCACCCGATCGACACTCCGAACCTTGACCTTGTCCGGACTGGCCACGATCCTCGCAGCCTCCTCGGTCACTGCCGACGACGCCCGCCCGCGTCGCGACGTGCTCACAGGACGTGACGCGCTCGGCGACTGGACAACCGACGCCCCCGGCGTCCGTCGCAAGATCACCGTTGCCGACCTGGCCCCTCCCTACGAGACGGCTTCGGCCAACAACGGCGCGAAGGTCGTGTCCCGGCCCGAGGGTGCCTGGCCGAAAGCTCCTGAGGGCTTCAAGGTCACCGAGTTCGCAAAGGGCCTGTCGAATCCCCGCGTCATCGTGACGGCCCCAAACGGCGACCTCTTCATCGCCGAAAGCGGTCCCGGCCGTGTGAAGGTGATCCGCGACGCGAACAACGACGGCAAGCCCGACACGACGACCATCTTCGCAAAGGGGCTCCGCCAGCCCTTCGGAATCGCCTTCTACCCACCCGGGCCGAAGCCGACGCATGTCTATGTCGCCAATACCGACTCAGTCGTACGCTTCGCCTATAGCGAGGGCGACACCGAGGCAAAGGGTGAACCCGAGACGATCGTCAAAGACATACCGGGTGGCGGCCGGCTGACTGGTGGAGGGCATTGGACCCGAGATATCGCCTTCTCAAACGATGGCAAACGGATGCTCGTTTCAGTGGGATCGCATTCCAACGTGAGCGATGACGACGGCGAAAAACGACGCGCCGACATTCTCGTCTTCAACCCTGACGGCAGCGGCGAGAAGACCTTTGGCTCGGGAATCCGCAACCCAGTCGGCCTGGCGATCCACCCGACAACCGGTGACGTCTGGGCGTCGGTCAACGAGCGTGACGGGCTTGGCGACCACCTCGTTCCCGACTATGTGACCCGCGTCGAGGAAGGTGGGTTCTACGGTTGGCCCTGGTTCTATATCGGCGGTCACCAAGACCCCCGGCACATGGGCAAGCATCCCGAGTTGAAGGATAAGACGATCGTCCCCGACGTGCTGCTCCAGTCGCACTCGGCCTCGCTCGACCTGACCTTCTACACGGGCGACCAGTTTCCCAAAGAGTACAAGAATGATGGATTCGCGGCCGAGCACGGTTCGTGGAACCGGGCGCGTCGGACCGGATACAAGGTGGTTCGCATCCCGCTCAAGGATGGCAAGGCGACCGGCGAGTATGAAGATTTTCTCGTCGGCTTCGTCACCGAGAAGGGTGACGTCTGGGGACGGCCGGTCGGCGTGACCGTCGCCAAGGACGGTGCGCTGCTTGTCACTGACGATGGGTCGGGCACGATCTGGCGCGTCGCGTACAGCGGGGGCACTCCGGCCGCCGCCGGTCAATAATCGATGAAGTCGCGTCGAGGGTTCACGCTGATCGAGCTTCTGGTCGTGATCGCGATCATCGCGGTTCTAATCGCGCTCTTGCTCCCCGCCGTCCAGGCCGCACGCGAGGCGGCCCGGCGGGCGCAGTGCGTCAACAACCTCAAACAGATCGGCGTGGCCCTCCACAATTACCACGCCTCGTTCGGCAGCTTCCCAGTAGGGTTTCTCTACCCGACCCGGCCAGTCCCGGCAACGACTTCGGTGCTGCAATATCGCTGGTCAGCGCTCGCGCAGATGATGCCGTTCCTCGAACAGGCCTCGCTCTCGAACTCGATCAACTTCAACCTCCCGCTCGCTACCAAACCGGCGGGCGGAGGTTCAGCCTTCTGGCCGTTTACGATCCAGAACACCACCGCGATGGCGACCCGCGTGGCGATCTTCCTCTGCCCGAGCGACGGGGCTCCACCGCCCTCGTCCAACTCTGGGCCGACGAACTATACCTTCTGCACTGGCGACGGATCCAACGGCGGCGACGCGACGAGTGCCAATGGCTCGTTCATCCTCGGCCCCGCCATTTCGATCGCCAACATCCTCGACGGCACGAGCCAGACCGTTGCCGCGTCGGAGCAATGGCTCGGCCTCGCCGGACCCTATTCGTTGGCCCCCGGCAACCCCGCCCCCGCTCCCCTGCCTCGGGCCTTCTCCCGCCTGGCCGCCCCTCCACTGACCGACCTCGCCTGCGCCTCAGCGCCTGACGGATGGTTGCTCAATAAGGGGTCAGGTTGGTGGGACGGCAACTATCTCAACACGCTTTATAACCACTATCTGACGCCCAACTCCACCCGACTCGACTGCGTGACCTATCACAATCCCGGCTGGAAGGCCGCGCGTAGTCTCCATCCCGGAGGAGTGGACGTCCTCTTCGGCGATGGCCATGTCCGCTTCCTCAAAGATGCGATCAACCCGACCGTCTGGCGAGGACTCGGCACCCGCGCGGGCGGCGAGGTCGTCTCGGACAGCGCTTTCTGAAAGTTCCCTCAGAGGGCGGGCCGTTGCTCACCCTCTGAAGGGGACCCGTCGTCACTTCGTCGGCACGAGATAGGTATCGAAGACGCGAACCTTTGACCAACTGTCTTTGTTTTCCTTGACGAATTCTTCATGACGCGGGTCTTTGATGTACTTGGCCCCGGCCGCTTTGCTCTCGAAGACGAGGTGCAAGGCCACGTCAAAGTCGCGCACGCTGACCGATTCAACCACGTCTTCGGCGATCGTCCCGAGCACGAAATAGACCGTGCCCTCGTGGCCTGTGAGATACTTCTTGGACGATGCGAGGAACGCCTCTCGCGACTCTTTCGAATGATCCTTGAGTGTGAAGAACACGTTATGGATCAACTGCGAGTCGTCCTTGGCCGCCGGTCGAGCCGCAGCCCCGATTGCCACGCCCAGGAACAGGGCCGGCACGACGATGAATGCGATGCGACGATTCATGGGGCGTCTCCTCGATATCGATAGGGGTCTGAGTATTGGGGCACGTCATGATCGCGGCTAGGCCCGCCGATCGCAAGCCTCCGCGTTGCCGATGAGTCTCCGATCAATCGGCTTCGCGACTCGGGGCATCGAGGTCGGCCATCCACGCATAGAGTGTCTTCCGGCTGATCTTGAGCAGGCCCGCCGCCCGACTCTTATTCCCCCTGGCCTCGGCGAGCGCCCGACCGACTTCACTCCGCTTCGCCTCGCGTAGGTTGGTCTCGACCCGTTCGGAGATCGAGCCGACCGTTCCGGTTGTCGACAACGGCACAAACTGCCGTCCGTTGAGCCAGGGACCGTCTTCCAGGAGCGCTGCCTGCGCGATGACGTGTTGGAGTTCGCGGAGGTTACCGGGCCATCGGTGCTGGCGAAGCTTGTCGAGAAATCCAGGAACAAGGCCGACCATCTCCCGGCCCATCTGATGACTGAGCGCCTTCACAATCGGTTCGAGGAGCAGAGGGATGTCGTCGAGCCGATCACGGAGCGGAGGGACCAACAAGGTCAAGTTATTCAGTCGATAGTAGAGGTCGGCCCGAAAAAGATTGCGGGCGACGAGCGTGGCCAGCGGTTGGTTCGAGGCCGAGAGGATGCGGACATCGACCGGGATCGACACATTTCCGCCGACCCTGGTGATCTCACGTTGCTGGATCGCGCGGAGGAGGGCGACCTGGCCTCGCGGGCTGAGGTCTGCGACCTCGTCAAGGAACAGCGTCCCGCCGTGGGCCAGCTCAAACTTGCCGAGCCGACGATGATCGGCCCCGGTGAACGCGCCTCGCTCGTGGCCGAAGAGTTCGGATTCGAGCAGGCTATCGGGGATCGCCCCGCAATTGATCGTCACCATCGCCGCGTGCGACCGATGGCTCAGACGATGGACGTGCGTCGCGACCAGTTCTTTGCCGACACCCGACTCGCCCTCAACGCAGACGTTCAGGCCGCAAGCTGCCGACCGTTCGATCAGGCGAAACAACTCGCGCATCGCCGGAGTCGTACCGATCATCGGCCCGAGGCCGGTCTGGCTGTCCCCCGCAGGATGTGCGACCACACTCTTGAACCCCTGGATGGCTCCGGTCACGCTTGACTCGATCGGGTAGCGACCGAAGACCGACCCGCCGACGAAACCGTCGAAGGGGGCTTGTCGATACACCTGCTCCAGATCCTCCGGCCGGGTGATCGGCCCGCCGAAGATGAGGCAAGGGAGGTCGGGGGCCATTCCTTTCGCCATCTTCAGACTTGCATTCAGCCCCTTAATCGTCTGCTGGAGCTGGTCTCGACGCTCGCGGATGTCTTCCAGAACGTGCGTCGGCCCCGGCGTCATGATCAGGGCATCGACGCCCGAGGCCCCGAGCCGTCCGGCCAGCCCCGCCTCCGCCCCCGCAAAGCCGATCGTCAGCAATCCGATCTTTCGGGCATGTGCCAACAACTCCATCTCGGCCTCGACCGTCGCCCCTTCCGCCTCGAAGATCAACCGTAGCGACCCGTCGATGAGCGAGACCGAAGGATAATTGATGATGCCCGCGATCCCCGACCGCACGAGCCGTTCCAGCCGATCGCCGATGGGACACGTTGGGTCGGCCGCCATCAATCCCGCAAACACCGGCACCCCAGCCGAAGCCGGCAAGACCTGCTCGTGAGCCAGTGACTCGGTCAAGTCATTGCTGTTGGTGAACGGCAGAAAAGCCGCCGACGGCGAGAGCCCCCGATTGCGAAACGCCCCCGCGCTCAACACGAGGAGGAAGTCGACGCCCGCCGAGACCGCAAGCTTCGCCACCTGTCCCGAGTCGGCTACGACACCTAGAATCGACTTGGGACGATCCGGGCCGAAGAGCGTGAATGCTGACGCGAACGGACGCATGAGTGGCACCCATTTGTGACTTTCAAGTAACGCTGTACGATACAATCAGGTAACATTGACCGTCTATACCCCCCGTCTTTTTTTAGAATCCATGAGGATCGCGGCCGTCTCAACGGGTACAATGTTGGATATTGCGTCGGATCTCGGAATTTGAGAGTCCAGCCGATCGATGAGTTAACCACTGTTCACAAAGCGATTTAAACCGCGACGACATCGGTTTTCGTGTTGCGGATTCCGACGGTGCCCCGCTCGACGCCCCTCAAATGGACGCAATCGAAGACTCCCGGTCCAACGAATGCATCCGGATCAGTCCACCGCCTGACGACCCCCATGACGACCTCCCCGCCCTCTTTCCGCCTCCACGGTGTCATCATGCCGCGCCTCCATCTGACGGCGATTACCCTGGCCTGCCTGACCTTCGGGCTCCTCGACACTCCGGGCCGCGCGGAGAATGTCGCACCCAGTGAGGAGCAGGTCCGGTTCTTCGAGTCGAAAGTCCGGCCCGTCCTCCTCGACCAGTGCCTGAAGTGTCACGGACCCGAGAAGCAGAAGGCGGGCCTCCGGCTTGACTCGCGTGCCGCCATCCTCGCCGGGGGCGAGACAGGACCGGCCGTCGTACCGGGCAAGCCCGAGGAGAGTCTGCTCCTCACGGTGATCCGCCATGAGGCCGACGCCCCGAAGATGCCCCCCTCGAAGAAGCTGCCCACGCTCGCGATCGCCGACCTCACGCGATGGGTTGAGATGGGTGCCCCCTGGCCCGGCCAGCAAGACACCGGCACCGTACCGGTGAAGCGTCGGACGGCGTTCGAGATCACCGATAAAGATCGGGCACACTGGGCCTTTCAGCCGGTCCGTCGACCCGCGCCGCCGAAAGTCAAAGGGCAGACCTGGGTCAAGAACCCGATTGATGGGTTCGTCCTCGCGGGGCTGGAGTCCAACGGTCTCGCCCCCAACCCCCCCGCGACGAAAGCGGAGTTGATCCGACGGGCCACGTATGACCTGACCGGCCTACCGCCTTCGCCCCGAGACGTCGAGAATTTCCTTGCGGACAGAGCTCCGAACGCCTACGAGGCCCTGATCGACCGGCTCCTGGCCTCGCCCCGGTATGGCGAGAAGTGGGGGCGGCACTGGCTCGACCTCGTCCGGTACGCGGAGACGAATAGTTACGAGCGCGACGGGGCGAAGCCGAACGCCTGGCGCTATCGCGACTATGTGATCCGGGCCTTCAATGACGACAAGCCGTTCGATCGATTCGTCCGTGAGCAACTCGCCGGCGACGAGCTTCCCGACGCCAACAATGACTCGATCGTCGCCACGAGTTACTACCGGCTCGGCATCTGGGACGACGAGCCTGCCGACCGCGAGCTGGCTCGTTATGACAACCTTGACGACCTCGTGGCCACGACCAGCCAGGTCTTCCTCGGGCTCACCGTTGACTGTGCCCGATGCCATGACCATAAGCTCGACCCGATCCCGCAGAAGGACTATTACCGGCTCGTCTCCTTCTTCCAGAACGTCAACCCCTACCGCAACGGCGGCCCCACCGACGAGGCCCCGATCTTCCCCGACGACAAGGCCCGGCTCGCCCACGTGCGGATGACGGCCGAGGCGGAAAAACGACGGAACTCGATCCGAGATGAGCTGACCGCGATCGAGCGGGAGTTCGTCGTCAAGACGGCCGAGGGTCGTAACGAAGCGACCGCGATTGACCTTGAAGACCTCAAGTATCGCTATTACCGCGACACCTGGGACACTCTCCCTGACTTCAACGCGATCAAGCCCGAGAGCGCAGGGTCGCTCCCCAAGCCTCTCTTCGACCTCTCCCCTCGGACCCGCGACGACGCCTTTGGATTTGTCTTCGAAGGCTCGCTGATCGTGCCGAAGGACGGGCAATACACCTTCTCTCTCGACTCCGACGACGGTTCGCGGCTCGTGATCGCCGGCAAGACGGTCCTTGAATACGACGGCATTCACGGGCAAGGAGACGAGAAGTCGGTATCGGTCGCGCTGTTAGCTGGACGCCAGCCGATCCGCCTCGAATACTTCCAGCACGGTCACGGCTTGGGTCTGACCGTGGCCTGGTCAGGGCCGAATTTCTCGCGACGCCTGCTCTCGATGGCCGAGAGCCAGAAGGCCCTCGCTCAAGTACGCCCCAACTCCCCTATCGCTCGACGGATCGCAACCAGCGGGGTAGTTGTGCTCGGCGCGAAACAGCACGCCCGATACGTCAAGCTCAAGGCCGATCTCGAAGCCGTCGCCAAAGAGATGCTCCCTCCCGACCGTGCCCTCTGCGTCACCGAAGCCGGGCCGGATGCGCCCGAGACGTTCGTCCTGCTTCGCGGCAACCCGCAGACAAAGGGAGATCGCGTCGAACCCGCCTTCCTCACCGTCCTGGGCGCGACCAGCCCCAATATCCCCAAGCCGCCCATCGGGGCGAAGACGACGGGACGACGCAAAGCGCTTGCCGACTGGATCGTCGCGGCCGATAACCCGCTCACGCCTCGCGTGATGGCGAACCGGGTCTGGCAGCATCACTTTGGCCGGGGGATCGTCCGGTCGTCGAGCAACTTCGGCCTCCAGGGGGACAAGCCCACCCACCCCGAGTTGCTCGACTGGCTTGCCTCAGAACTCGTCGCGAACCAGTGGCACCTCAAGCCGCTGCACCGGCTCATCATGACGTCGAGCGCCTATCAGATGTCGTCGAAGCCCCAGGAGGGGGCACTCGCCAGCGACCCGACGAACGACCACCTCTGGCGGTTCGACATGCGACGCCTGAGCGCTGAAGAAGTCCGCGACTCGATCCTCGCCGTCACGGGCCGACTCAAGCTCAAGATGTATGGACCCGGCGTCTATCCGACGATCCCACCCGAAGTCCTTGCCGGCCAGTCGATCCCAGGGGCCGGTTGGAGCACGTCGACCCCCGAGGACGAATCTCGTCGAAGCATTTATATCCACGTCAAACGATCATTGATGGTGCCGATCCTCGAAAGTTTCGACGCGGCCGAGACCGACCGCTCCTCGCCGAACCGATTCGCGACAACCCAGCCGACTCAGGCGCTCGCGATGCTCAACAGTAGCTTCATGAACCAGCAGGCCGAGGCGCTGGCGGCAAGACTGCGGGCCGAGGCGGGGTCCGACACGAAGCGACAGGTCGAACTCGCCCTGAAGCTTGTCACCTCGCGATCGCCGACCGACGCCGAGGCTCGTCGTGGCCTCGAATTGATCGCGGGGCTGGGGTCGCAGGGACTCAAGCCCGACGCGGCCTTGAAGTCGTTCTGCCTCGTCGCGCTGAACATCAACGAATTTCTCTATATCGACTGAGCTGGGTCCAGCCTCGAACGGAGCCATCGAATGGATCGCAACGCCCACGACCCCTCGCAGCCGCCCGGAGATTTCTGCCGCCGGACCCGCCGCGAATTCCTCTGGGAAGCCGGCGCGGGCTTCACCGGTCTGGCCATGGCCGGCATGCTCGGCGACGGCTTCTTCGCGGGCCAGGCCGGCGCGGCGGAAGTCGATAAGGGGCGGTTCGTCAACCCGCTGGCCCCGAAGGCCTCCCCCCTGCCCGCCAAGGCGAAGAGTGTGATCTTCCTCTTCATGTATGGCGGGCCGAGCCAGGTCGATACGTTCGACTACAAACCCAAGCTCTACGGTCTCGACGGCAAAACGATCGCGATCAAGACCTTCGGCCGGGGTGGCAAGAAGAACGAAGGGCGGGTCGTCGGCCCCAAGTGGAAATTCAAGCAGTACGGCCAGTCGGGTAAGTGGGTCAGCGACCTCTTCCCTAATATCGCGACCTGCGTCGACGATATCGCGTTCATCCACTCCCTCACCGCCGACTCGCCAATCCACGGCTCGGCAATGCTTCAGATGAACACTGGCAAGATCCTCTCGGGCAGCCCTTGCCTGGGTTCATGGGTCAACTACGGCCTCGGCAGTGTCAACGAAAACCTTCCCGGTTTCGTCGTCATGCTCGACCCGACCGGCGGCCCGATCAGCGGTTCAAAAAACTGGTCGAGCGGCTACATGCCCGCGTCATATCAGGGCACACTTCTTCGATCGGGCGGAAACCCCGTTCTCGATCTCAAGCGGCCCGAGGACATGAACGAGAGCACCCAGCGCAAGCTTCTCGACACCCTTCACGCCTACAATTCTGACCACCTGACCCATCGCGCTGACAACTCGAATCTCGCCGCGCGGATCGCCAGCTATGAGATGGCCTTCGCGATGCAGCGCCACGCCCCAGAGGCGGTCGACATCCAGAGCGAGTCAGCCGAAACCAAGGCCCTCTATGGTCTCGACCAGGAGAAGACCCGCGACTTCGGCCGACGCTGCCTGCTCGCCCGACGTCTTGTCGAGCGAGGTGTCCGTTTCGTCCAACTCTATGCGGGCGGGGCACACAACGACAGCAACTGGGACGCGCACGGCAACCTTGAATCGAACCACAACTACCACGCCGGCCGCACCGACAAGCCCGTCGCCGGCCTGCTCAAAGACCTCAAGCGTCGCGGCCTGCTCGACGACACCCTGGTCATCTGGGGCGGCGAATTTGGCCGCCAGCCGACTGCCGAGAACGCCTCCGGCACCGGCCGCGACCACAACGCCTACGGCTTCACGATGTGGATGGCGGGCGGCGGCATCAAAGGCGGCACCACCGTCGGCGAAACCGACGAACTCGGCTCCGCCGCGATCACCGACCGCTTCCACGTCAAGAACCTTCACGCCACCGTCCTCGCCCAACTCGGCGTCAACCCCGAGCGCCTGACCTACTTCTACAACGGCCTCGACCAGAAACTCGTCGGCGTCGAGGGTGCCGAGCCAATCCATCAGATCATGAGTTGATTCGCGTTTGGCCGCTCAACTCAGAGTGATCAAAGACGCAAGATCCGTGTGATTGGTTCAGTCCGTTGAGGAGGTCTGATGGAGTTCCAATTCGAGAAAAGCTTGCAGGCCGCTGCGTTCCTGCTCGAATTGGAGGGCGGGAGTATGGACTACATTCGCCTGCTCAAGCTCCTCTACATCGCCGAGAGGGAATCGCTGGCCCAAGAGGCCGCTCCAATCACCGGAGACATTTGCAAGGCCATCAGATTCGGCCCCGTCCTCAGCACCGTCTATGAGATCATCATGGACCGGCACTGGAGAAGCGCCGAATGGGAAGGTTTTATCAAACTGAAGGGCTACTCTGTCCACGTCGTCGCCGATCCGGGGCGAGCAAACCTCTCCGCATGCGTGATTGACAAGTTGCAAGAAGTCTCTCGAAGATATCGAGACATGAATAACTGGGATCTTGTTGAAGCAACGCACAAATTCCCGGAGTGGATCAAGAATTATCCAGAGGGTCGGCCCGGGGTCATTCCTGTCGAAGACATTCTGGAGGCGATGCAAGCCGAAGCGGGGACACTTGAAGTGATCCGCGAGGAAGAGGCGATTCGCCGTCAGATGGAACAAATCATCGGGGCAAGTCGGGCCAAACTTGCTTCCGAACTCCAGGTCGCGCCGTGAAGGGTGGCGATACCTATCGTGCCACCAGTCCACTGCCGGGAATCGACGCGAATCGGCACCTCTGGATCATTCTGTCCGACCCCGATCAATTTTCCGATGAAGTCCTGTCCGTCTTCATGACGTCGTACAAGCCTCGTATGGACCAAACGTGCATCTTGGAGGTTGGCGACAACCCTTTCATCACGCACAAGACGATGATCGCTTACGGTGCGGACTTGGTCTGGACTCATGCGGAACGGCAACAAGCCCTGACCGATGGGGCGATTCACATGCAAGAGCCGGTATCCGCTATCGTATTGAGCAAAGTCAGAGAATTGGCTTCGTACACGCCGAAACTCATCCTTGGCCATCAGAAGATCGCGTCGAAACAGCGATTTTCCGAATCCTCTCCAAGCTCGTAGCTCAACAGATCAACAGGCGTCCGTAACGGGATAGGCCTCTGCGGAAGCGATCGCAAACTCTGTTGAACCCTCGAATCGTCTATAAGAAGTTCCAACGTCGTTCGGAATTTCGGGACATACCTCGGTCCAAACACGATGGTATTCAAGATCGATAGCGCACACGGGGCTGTCGGCATCCTTGAAACCTCAGCGTGAGAGGCCAGTCCCATGACCAGCGAAGCGCGGATCGAAGCCAATCGGCGGAACGCCAAGAAGTCGACCGGGCCGAGGACTGCGGAGGGGAAGGCTCGCGCGA
>JANXSY010000103.1 GCA_025356435.1 Isosphaeraceae bacterium
TCAGGCGGTGCGAGCGGGCCTTGGCGTCGGCGAGCACGGTATGCAGGGCCTCGGCCTCGTGGATCAGGCCCGAGAGGCCGGTGCCCGGGTTGTCGGCGGGGCCATGGCCTTCGGGGCGGGCGAGCGGTGCGGTCACGGGGATTATCCTCCGTTCATGAGGCCGCCCCGCCGGGAGATCGGGCGGAACATGGAGGGATGTGGATTCGACGCGGACCGCGGCGGGGTCGGGCGCGAGGGCCGACTCCCGCGACAGCGGCTGCCAGGCGAACAGGCGATTCTCGGCTCGCGCGACGATCGGTTGATCAGCACCGGTGAAGCCGATCTCGACGGCACCGAGCCGCGCGGCCCGCGCCAGGTATCGACGCTCGGTGCCGAGTCGGAGCGGGATGCCGGTGTAGTCCGACCGATCGAGGATCAGCTCGGTGGCGTGGCCCCCGCCGGGCTCGCAGGCGCGGACGCCGACCTTGCCGTTGAGGTCGAGGGTGACGGGGGCGTGAACGCCCGAGCCACCCGGGCGTCGGCCGAGGGCGTCGGCGAGGAACGACGCGTCGGCGGTGTCGAGCCTGAGCCTGGTCGTGACGCGGTCGGGGTCGGGGACGATCGACGCGACCCGGGGGAAACGGGCGTCGGCGCGGATCTCCAGCGCGATCGTCCAGGGTCCGACCCGGAAGACGACGTGCGTCTCGGTCCGGCCCAGGAGGATGGCGCGATCGAAGGGGATCCCCTTGGCGGCGAAGATCGGGCCGGAAGGGATGAGCAGGTCTTCGGCCCAGGGGGGGCGGAAGCCCGAGCGGATCAGGAGCTGGCAGCCGTCGGTGGCGACGACCTCTCCGGCGGCGCCGCGGATCTGGATCGAGGCCAGGGCATAACGGGGCGAATCGTCGCCGGCGACATGGCCGGCCTCGGCCAGGGCCTCGACGAAGGCCCGCGAGCAGGGCTCGAAGCGGGGGGGTCGCGTGGGGAATTCGGGCAGCGTCGAGAGGTCGGGCACGTCATAATCTCGCGTGGCGGGGACGCCGCGATCGGACCAGCGGACGACGGTTCGGCCACTCGGGTTGATTTCCAGGCCGACGATCGAATCGTCGCGGCCTTCGAAATCGGCGAGGGCATCGAGCGGCACGGCGACCCGCTCGCGCGGGCCGTGGGTCGTGGTGATGTCGTACTCGACGGCGAGGCCGGCGTGCCGACAGTGGGCCTTAAGCCGGCCGTCGGAGTTGTCGAGGACCAGGGGCGGGGTCGGCCCCCGATGGGCGACGCCGAAGGTCGAGCGGCGGAAGACCGAACGCAGGCCCCGGGCCTGGCGACGGGTGATGCGGAGCATTGAGTTCGTCCTCACGGAGTGTGTTGAGCGAGAAGGGTTCGGTGGGGGCAAATCCCCAGACCTCTGGGGATTCAGGCCGCGAGTACGGCTGTGGCTTCGGGAGCGACGTAGACCTCGTCGTCGTCGAACTCGAAGTAGACGTCGCAGCGGTCGCACTCGGCGAGCGCGGCCGAACCGCAACGGGCGGTACCGGGGTGGTCGACGGCATGGCCGCAGAAGGGGCAGTCGAGCGCGAGGCGGATCGCGGCGAAGTCGGTGACGGGCGGCTGGCCCGACACGGTCATGAGGCTGAATCCGAGCCTGCGGACGGTTGAGAGCGACTCGCCGAGCGCGGACGCGACGGCGTGTTCGAGGGCGGGGCGTGTCATGGGCGGGTTCCTCGGGGTTCGAAGTGAAGACGGCCGCGTCGGCGAGGGACTTCCCTCTCGCCGACACGGCCGTCTTTGTTAGACATGGTTGTTGTTGATTCATGAGACGACGGCGATGTGACGGATCGGCCTCGGGCTCAGAGCCGGTGCTCCTCGATCCAGGCGACCTCGGCCTCGATCGCGTCGCTCCGACGCTCGAACGGCCCGAGCACAGGCCCGGCGACGGGGCCGAGGTCGGCGAGCCATCGGCCGGCGTCGTCGGGCTCGACATGGCTCGCACGCGCGATCGTCATCCGGCCCAGGGTCGCGAGGTCGATCGCCTCGGCGTAGACGGCGCGCACCACGCCCGATCGGTCGACGACGAGTTCCATCAAGCCTCCCCGTGGTCGGCCGGGGGCCGGCGGAGGATGCGGCGGCGCGGGCGGTCGACGAGCATCGCGTCGAGCCCGTCGCGGACGGAGGCCAGCCTGCCCGCCACCTCGCCGCGGAGCGAGCCGCTCTCGCGCAAGTCGCGCGGTCCGACGCCCCTGACGGCCCTTTGGGCTTCTGCCACCAGCGCGTCGAGCTGCGCGTCCGATCGGACATTGAGCGAGCGGAACCGCTCGAAGAAATCGATCAGGTTGGCGACGGCCGAGTCGCGGAAGACCTTCGGCCCGCCCGATTCGTCGGTCGCCCGCTCGCAGAGGTGCGCCACGAGCCGAGAGAACTCGTCGAGGAACGCCCGCTCGGCCAGCTCGACCGCCTCCTCGAACCGAGCCGAGACGCGTGCCTGCTCCTGCTCGTAGACGCCCGGGGCGAGCTGGACGAGATAATCGGGCGGCTCGACGTTGGGGAAGTCCCATGCGACTCCGAAGAGTCCTACCAACGTCTCGGGGTAGTCCGACGGGTTGTAGAGCGACCCGAGCCGCTCGGCGGCGGCCCGCTTCAGCTCGCCGTAGTGGCGATCGAGGTTCGCGACGGCGTCGTCGAGCTCGCCCCTGTAATAGGCCATGCGCTCGGCGAAGTCCTCGACGCCGTCGTGGCGGATGAGCCGGACGCCCGGCTCGGGGAACGGCAGGGTGAGGCCGCGCCAGTGGGCGTCGACCTTGCCCCGGACGGCGGTGACGGCGCGGTAGGCCGGGTGGCCGGTGTCGAGGAGCTTCTTGCCGGCGGAGAGCGAAGTCCCCTCGGCGTCGAAGGCCTCGGCGGCGCGGGCCTTCTGCTCGGCGGTGAGGGTCTTCTGGGTGCCGAGCCACGTCCACGAGACGCGGCAGGCGGCCATCGTGGCGCGGAGCCGCGCGGCGGGGGTCGACGTCGCATGGACTTCGTTACGCGCGTCGACGTGATCGAGCAAGGTTGTACTCATGGATCCTCCGGGTCAGTCGGGCGCGGGCCGACCCGGCCCGCCGCCCTTGGGTTCGAGGGATGCAGGGGTTGTGACATCGTTTCACTTCGATGCGGGGGTTCGACTCAGTTGGCCGACGGGTCGCGCCTGACCTTGCGGCCGACCTTTTCCTCAATACCCTTCCGGCACTCCTGACAACGGCTCAAGCTCTCCGTCCATCGGAGATCCTCTTAACGCTCTTAACGGGAATCCATTCGGCCTCAACCCCCCGTGGTTCCCGCCCCCCAGGCCACAACCTGCCGTCAACACGAGTCCATTCGGCCTGAACCCCTGGCCTCTCATCCAGCCCAGATCGACCAGTCCGGGCCTTCAAGGTGTCCCTGGCGTTGAAGATCCTTATAACAATCGCCTAGGCGCGGGGATCGACTCCGTTGGCCAGGGTATTGGCACCATGACCACTACGGTGGCGCATAATGTTTAC
>JANXSY010000264.1 GCA_025356435.1 Isosphaeraceae bacterium
CGTGTGCTCTTCCGATCTCGCCAACCCCCCCCACCCCCCCCTCGAAGCGGTTCGCTCGACTCGTCACGTCTCCCGTCGCCCGGAGGCTGGCGGTCTCGAAGATCGGCCGCGCGGGGATTCTCCTGGCGGCGGCACTGGGGCTCCTGGTGGTCGGTGGGTCGAGTCTGTCCAGGAACCTGGTCATCTGGCTGCACGCCCAGAAGCCCTACCAGCTCTCATTTCGCGACATCGAGCTTGTCCCGGAGCCGCCGAAGTGGATCAGGCCGGGCCGGCTCGGCCTGCTTGAAGAGGTACGGGACGGTCGCGTGGCGCTTGATCGGTTCTCGATGGCTGACTTGAATCTCGACCTGCTGTTGAACGACTTCCGCCGCAACCCCTGGATCGCCCGGGCGGAGCGAGCGGCGAAGACTTACCCCAACAAGGTCTCCATTCAACTCGTCTATTTCGAGCCGGTCGCGATCGTGCAGACGGAGCGGGACGGCAGGAAGTTCTCCGTCGATCGCGATGGTACCGTCCTCCGGTTCGGCGACCTCGACATCGACCAGGCAGGTCCATTGGTGGAGATCATCGTAGCGAAGCCCCGGGACGAGCCGAAGCCCGGCCTGGCCTGGCCCGGCGATGCGGACGACTCGCGTATGCCGAAAGTCGATCCCCAATTCAGGCTCCTCACTGCTGCGAAGCTCGCGGGTTTCTTCAAGCAGAAACTCATCGCGGAGGGCACCACCTCGCCGGCCTTCGTCCCCGAGCGGATCGTCGCCCAGCACGATAAGGCGATCTTCGTCCAGATGAAGGACAAGTCCTTCGTCCTCTGGAAGTCCTTGTCCAACCCAGACTCGCCCGGCGAGCCGACCGATTCCGAGAAGTGGAATCGCCTGATCGCCAAGGCCAAGTCCGAAGGCGGCCTGCGACTCAAAAAGGGCGAATACATCGACTTCACGACGGACGGGGTCGTGACGAAGCGGTTCGACGGCACCTGAGCTTCGGATGACCCTTGACCCCCGCCCGGCCTTCGGGAGAAACCCCCCGATCGCTGTCCCGTTGAGCGTAGGGAAATCCGCACGCTGCGGCCGGGGGAAGCTACGTCCCCGGCCGTTGATCGGGGCTCCGAATGCCTCTCGCCTTCATACCGGGAATCTGGGGGAACTGGGTTATGGCGGGTCAACTCGGTCCGAAGTGGTTGAACCGGGTGAAGCAAATCGCCGGGCCGTCGCATACGGGCCGCCTGAGCCATTACTCGCTACTCGCGGCCGAGATCAACCTCCTTGAGCCTGGGCTTGAGGCCGAGACTGACGCCCAACTCGTGGCCCGCAGTCAGGCTCTAAGGCTTCGCGCCCGCCAGGGCGACTCGCTCAATACCCTTTTGGTTGAGTCGTTCGCCCTCGTGCGCGAGTCGGCCAAGCGGACGATCAAGCAGCGTCACTTCGACGTCCAGTTGATCGGTGGCGCTGCGATCCATAACAAGTGTATTGCCGAGATGGAGACGGGCGAAGGTAAGACGCTCGTCGCCACCCTGCCTGCATTCCTCAACGCCTTGCAGGGCAAGGGCGTTCACATCGTCACCGTGAATGACTACCTCGCCCAGCGCGACGCCGACTTCATGAAGCCGGTCTACAGCCTACTCGGGCTCACCGTGGGCTGCATCCAGACCGGCATCAGCGACGGCGACCGACGCGCCGCGTATGCATCCGACATCACATATGGCACCAGCAAAGAGTTCGGCTTCGACTACCTCCGCGACGAACTCAAGCGTCTCCAACTCGGCGGCGATACGCAGAGGAAGACCTTCGAACAGGCCTTCCTGGGCCAGGGCACGCACAACGAAAACCAGATGCCCGTCCAGCGAACCCACCACTACGCGATCGTCGACGAGGCCGACTCGATCCTGATCGACGAGGCTCGGACCCCACTCATCATCGGGGCCAACAACCAGCCGACCCAGGAAGAGGCCGCCGCCTATTACGGGGCTGATCAGCTCGCCGCGACCCTCATCCGCACCAAAGACTTCAAGTATGACCCCGCCGAGCGCAAGGCCGAATTGAACGCTGCGGGGCGACGTAAGGTGCAGGCGGTGGGTGGCCATTCCTCGTTCGTCATGCTCACGGTCGACGGGCTTTACGAGTACGTCGAGCGGGCCTTGCGAGCCCAGATCGCCTATCTGAAGGACCGCGACTACGTCGTCCTTAACGGCGAGATCGTGATCGTCGACGAGTTCACCGGCCGTATGATGCCGGGCCGGCAATGGCAGGAGGGCTTGCACCAGGCGATCCAGGCCAAGGAACGGATCGAGGTCACGCTCGAAACCATCACGGCGGCCCGGGTGACGGTGCAAGACTTCTTCAAGAAATACAAGAAGCTCGGCGGCATGACAGGGACGGTCTCGACGGACGCTGCCGAGATGCGACGAATCTACAAGGTCGGGGTTTTCAAGGTGCCGACCAACCGGCCCGGCAAACGACTCTGGTTACCGGACCGGGTCTATTCGACCGAGAACGAGAAGTTCCAGGCCGTAGCCGACCAGATTGTCGAGTGGCACAAGAAGCAGGTGCCCGTCTTGATCGGCACCCGATCGATCGAGAAGTCGGAAAAGCTCAGCGCCCTGCTCACCAAGGCGGGGATCGAGCACCAGATTCTCAACGCCAAGAACCACGAGATCGAAGCCCAGATCGTCTCGCTCGCCGGCCAGGCGGGCAAGGTGATGGTGGCGACGAACATGGCCGGGCGGGGCACCGACATCAAGCTTGGGCCAGGGGTGACTGACGTCGGCGGCCTGCACGTCATCGGCACCGAGCGGCATGAGTCACGCCGGATCGACCGCCAGCTCGCCGGCCGATGTGCTCGCCAGGGCGATCCGGGCCATAGCCAGTTTTTCGTCTCGCTTGAAGACGAAATCATTGAGGCTTATGGCGAGAAGCCCGCGAACCGGCTCCGTAAGAAGTATCGCGATCGCGGCGAGTTGACGAGCCCCGGAATGCGGAGACTCGTTCTCGCCGCCCAGGCGAAGAAGGAACGGCAGCACTTCCGCGACCGCAAACTCCTCATGAACTACGAGAAGCAGCGGGCTGAGATGCGGAAGAACATGGGCCTGAACCCGGTTCTTGGCTGAACGTACGGCTCAGGAAACGGCCTCAGCGAGGTCTGCCTCGCTGGGGTTGATGAGCACATGGTCGTCGATGCGGATTGCCGGCATGACCCGCTTGCCGCCGTTGAGGTCAGCGACGTACTCGTTCAACTCCGGCGATTCGTCGAGATCCCTGAACTCATAAGCGACGCGATGGCTATCGAGGTAGTTTGTCGCGCGTGAGGTGTCAGGGCACTGGCGCGAACCGTAGACGGTGATATTGGGCTGTCTCATCGGTGAGGCGCTCGTCGAGAGGATACCCCGGACGGGTCGGTCACATCGACCGAGACCCGCCGGGGGCTCACCACTCAAGAGCAAACGATGCGCCCGGATCGCCGAGTGCTTACGCGCCCACCGCAGCCGTGATCAGTTCGAGCGTCGACTCGCTCGGCTCCTTGGTTCCCTTGCACTTGGGATATTTGGCACAGCCGAGGAAGTAGCCCCGACGCCCCTTGCGGACGATCATCGAGCCGCCGCAGTTCTCGCAGGTCTCGGGCACCACGATCGTCTTGAGTTCGACGCCCGCTGCCTCACCGGCCGGGGGTGCGGCAAGGTCTCCGAGCTTCTCCTTGAGGTCATCGGGGATCGGGGCTGTGCTCCGACACTTCGGATAATTCAGGCAGCCGAGGAACGCCCCGCGACGGCCCTGCTTCAGCCCCATCGGGCCGCTGCACTTCTCGCACTTGACATCGACCGTCACCGTCGCGACCGGCTCGCCCTTGTCGTCGACCGGCTTCGTGTTGCGGCACTTCGGATAGCCCGTGCAGCCGAGGAACGCCCCTCGCGAGCCCTGACGCAAGGCCATCGGCTTGCCGCACTTCTCGCAGACGTGATCGGTCTCGACGACCGACGGCACCGGCTTGCCTTCGGCGTCAAGGTTGAACGCCTCTTTGCAAGTCGGATAGCCCGAGCACGACAGGAACGGCCCGCGCTTGCTCTCGCGGAGCATGAGCGGCTTGCCGCACTTCGTGCAGATATGTTCGGTCACGACCGCCGCGGCCCGGGCGCTGCCGTCGATCGGGCGGGTCGCCTTGCACTCGGGATAGCGTGAACAGCCGAGGAACTGGCCCGTCTTGCTGAACTTCACGTTCATCGGGGCACCGCACTCAAGGCACTTCTCAGAGGACGGGACCGAGACCCGTTCCATGTTCGTCTCGGCAAGCGTCAAGGCCGCCTTGAACGGGTGGTAGAAGTCGTCGAGCACCTTGACCATGTCTTCCTTTTTGGTCGCGATGTCGTCGAGTTCGTCCTCCATCTTGGCCGTGAACTTGAAGTCCATGATCGTCGGGAAGTGCTTGACCAAGAGGTCGGTGACGAGCATCCCCAGCTCGGTCGCGATAAACCGTCGTTCCTTCTGCTCGACGTAGAGGCGGTCCTGGATCGTCTGGATGATCGGCGCGTAAGTGCTTGGCCGGCCGATGTTTTCCTTCTCGAGCGCCTTGATCAGCGTCGCTTCGGTGTACCGGGGCGGCGGCTGGGTGAAGTGCTGCGTTGGGTTGAGGGTGTGAAGGTCAAGGGCCTGACCGTTCGTCACATTCGGCAGGAGTTGGTCTTCCTGCTTGCCGCCGGGCGGCAGGACGCGGCGATAGCCATCGAACTTCTGGATCTTCCCCTGAGCCTTGAACCGGCCGTCTCCCGCCTCGACAGCGAGGTTCGTCACGGCGAAGACAGCCGGGGTCATCTGGCTGGCGACCAGCCGCTTGTAGATGAGCTGGTAGAGCTTGTACTGGTCGATCGTGAGCCGCCCGCGGATCTTCTCGGGGTCAAGGGCCAGGTCGGTCGGGCGGACCGCCTCGTGGGCCTCCTGAGCCGTCTTGCCGGCCACGTAGCGGTTCGGCTTCGCGGGGAGGTAGCGCTGGCCGTATTCAGAGAGGATCAGGTCGCGGACGTTGGTTGTCGCCTCGTCCGAGATCCGGAGGCTGTCGGTACGCATGTAGGTAATCAGACCCGTCGGGCCGTCGCCGCCGACGTCGATTCCTTCGTAGAGCTCCTGGGCGATCTTCATCGTCCGCTTGCCTGAGAACCGCAGCCGGATCGCGGCCTGTTGCTGAAGGGTCGAGGTCTTGAACGGGGCGTCGGGCTTGTCGAGCTTCTCTAGCTCCTCGACGCTCGCCACCTTGTAGGGCGAGGCTGCGAGGGAGTCGCGGATCAGCCGGGCGTCGTCCTCGTTCGTTGCGGAGAACTTCTTCCCCTTCCAATCGGCCAGCTCGGCATCGAACCGGTCGGATTCGGCCGAGGAACCCTGCGGGGCGAGGTTCGCCGTGATCTTCCAGTACTCTTCCGAGATGAACGCCCGGATCTCCTTCTCGCGGTCGGCGATCAGCCGGACTGCCACCGACTGCACCCGACCCGCGCTGAGGTGCCGGGCGACCTTCTTCCAGAGCAGGGGGCTGAGTTCATACCCCACAAACCGATCGAGGAACCGTCGCGCCTGCTGGGCGTCGACCTTGTCCATGTCGATCGGGCCGACGTGGTTGAACGCCTCTTTGACCGCCTTCTCGGTGATCTCGTAGAAGAGGACGCGCCTCGTTCGCTCGTCCTCGATCCCGAGCGCCTCTTTGAGATGCCAGGCGATTGCCTCCCCCTCGCGGTCGGGGTCGGTCGCGAGATAGACCATGCTCGCCTTGGCCGCTTCCCGCTTCAGGTCGTTGATCGTGTCTTTCTTCGAGGGCATGATCTCATAAGACGCTTCATATCGGTTCGCCACGTCGAGCCCAAGCTTGCGCTTCGGGAGGTCGCGGACGTGACCCATGCTTGCCTTGACGATGTACCCAGAGCCGAGGAACTTGTTGATCGACTTGGCCTTCTTGGGGCTCTCGACGATCACCAGGCACTTGCCGCTCCTCTCGACCGGGGAGGACGAGGCGGACGAGGCGGCGCGAGCCTTCGTCACCTTCGGCTCCTTCGGCACCTTCGGCTTGGCGGCGGCCTTCGGGGCGCGGGGCTTGGCGGTCTTCTTGTCGGATGCGGGTGCAGACTTTCGAGCCACGGTGTCTTCCTATCCTGCTCTATCCCCGCCGGTTCGGTCGATCCGTCGGGCGAGTCGGGCTATGCTGATTGCGATTGTTGTCGCGACCGGTCATGATACACTACAAGTTGGGCCGGCGACCGGAAACCGCGCCTTTCAATAAGCAACCGTATCCGGGCGTGTCAAGGGGTGAGGCTAGTTCGACCCCCGGACGTCCCCGTTTTCTGAGCCACCCGAGGATCGTCATGCCGTTCGCCGTCTTCAGACGCCACCAGAAGAAAATGCTCGCCGCAATCCTCTTGCTGGCGATGTTCGCCTTCGTGCTCTCGGACAGCATGTCCCGCATGATGAACAACAAGGGGGCGAACTACGGTAACCGGGTCGTGACCGACCTCTATGGCAAGCCGATCTACCGGTCTGACCTTGAGATCATCGGCCAGCAGCGCAGCCTGGCCAACCAGTTCCTCGCTATCGCTTTTGGCGAGCCCCAGGCCTTCGGTGGCCTCACGACCCGAGACCTGGTCGACGCCCTGATCCTCAAGCATGAGGCCGACCGCCTCGGGATTCCCGAAACGTCTGACTTCGGCCGCGACTGGCTGGCCAAGCGATGGGGACTCATCCACAAGGATGTCCCCATGAACAAGCTTATCTTCGAAAGCTTGCTCCGCCAGCTTGGTCCCGACATCGGTGGCGAACGCCTGCTCGCCAGCCTCGCCTCGCAGATCCGCCTCTACGAGGCTCGAATGGTCCGGGGCCAGCCCGTCGTCACCCCTCTCGACGTCTTCCAGACCTACCGAGAGCAGAACGAGCGCTACTCGTTCCGCGCCGTGTCGTTCCTCGCAGCCAACTCTCTCGACAAGGTCGGCGATCCGTCGACCGCCGAGATCGAGGCGCTTTACGAGACCTACAAAGACGTCCTGCCTGAGCCCGATAGCTCCACGCCCGGCTTCAAGATCCCCCGCCAGGTCCGGATCGAAGTCCTCTCGATCGACGCTAACGCCGTCGCCAAGACGATCCGGGAGACCATCCCCGCGGCTGAGTTGAATGCGTACTACGAGTCCAATAAGGATAAGTACACCCGCCTCAACGAATTCCCGACGGACATCTTCAAGGACGACGAGAAGGCGCTTCTCACCCCAATCCAGTACATTCCCTTCTCCGAAGTCAAAGACTCCCTGGCGACCGTGCTCTCGCGTGAGAAGGCCCAGGAGCAGGTCGCTGACAAGCTCGCCAAAGTCCGTGACGACGTGTTCGACAAGTTTGCCGACCAGTACCAGGACGCCGTCAGCGAGAACACCGACGCCAAGAAGAACGGTGAGGCCGACCGCCTTGCCGTCCCCAAGCCGAGCAGCCTGGCCGACTACGCCAAGACCAACGGCCTCGACCATGAAATCACCCCGCTCCTGAGCCGGGATGACGCCAAGGGATTCGGCCTTCTCGGAGGCACAACGGTCGGCCTTAACCCGAACCAGCCCGGCGACCTCAAGTTCGCCGACGCCGTCTTCGCCCCCAAGTCTCCGCTCTACGAAGGCATGGAATTCAGCGAGGCCGGCGGTCGCCGCTACCTCGTCCGCAAGCTGGCCGACCTTGAGCCACATGTCGCCCCCCTGAGCGAGGTTCGGCCCGAAGTGGTGGCCGCCTGGAAGCTCGACAAGGCCCGAGGCCTGGCCGAGAAGGCTGCGAAGGAACTCGCCGAGACGATCAAGAAGGATGGCGGCAAGATCAAAGACTTGATCGTCGCCGGTCGCCCTGTCCAGACGATCGAGGGCGTCACCAAGCTCGTCATGGGCATGCCCTCACCAGGCCGAGGATTCGACTTCGGCCCCCCCACAAAGGCCGAACTGTCCCAGATCCCCAAGGCGACTGAGTCTCTCCGCGAAGCCATGTTTAACCTCAAGCCGGGCCAGGTCGCCGTCGATTCAGATAAGCCGAAGCTGGCCTATTACGTCGTCACCCTTGACCGCCGAGAGCCGGCCTCGTTCAGCGGACTCTACGGCATCACCGCAATGCCGATGCTCTATCAGCGTGACGCCTACCGCAACGCGATCCTCGCCGAAGACGAGCAGCGCATGTCCTCGCTCCGAGTCCAAGCCGGCCTCAAAACCGACTGGGTGCCCGTTGACGAGAAGGATCAGGACGCTCGACGACCGGGCTGAGGAACCAGAATCGTTCGCAGATGTCTCGGATATCTGCGGACGATGGTCTCCCCCAGAGCGCACCGCGATCTCGGCCTCATTAAAATTCATCCACTGTTGCCTACTTGATCAGAGTGAGCGGGGGTCATCAGACCCCGGCTCGCTCGTGACCAGCGGCCAGACCCGACTCTCGCGGTCGCGCTCAGGCTGCGGAATCGGCACGACTGATGCAACCGTGTTGGGTTCGTTCGGCGCGGCGGCAGAGGAAGGCTTCACGACGGCTTCAGGCTTGGCTTCGTTCGGCGCCGGGGCCGGTTCGGGGGCCTCGATGATGGGTTCGTT
>JANXSY010000232.1 GCA_025356435.1 Isosphaeraceae bacterium
CGTCTTCGGCCTCATCCCCGCCGCGAAGGCCGCTCTGCTCAATCCGATCGATGCGTTGAGACATGAGTAGGATCGTCGCAGAGATGATCCAGATCGAGCGAGATCGCGTCCTTGATCCGATCGGATACGACTTCAACGATCATGCCTGTGTATGCAATCCAGGCAAGGCGGGCACGGAGGCGACGAAGTAACCCTCCGAATCGCGCTCGATGATGATGTCAAATTTGGGGTCCATCGGACATCTCATTCCGTCAGCCCGGATATCTCGCTCAGGCTCTCCGACTGGCGACGAATGCGGCGGGCTTACTGACCAAGCCCGAGTTCAATAGATCGGCCGCAGTCTGGATCGGGGTGGACGGCAGAGTGAGGGTTTGCAAATAGCCGTGCACCTCGCCCCATCGTTGGGGTGGGACGAGGTGCAAGGCATTGACAATGGTCCTGTCGCTCACGCTGGGCATGGAGATGAGTCTCCTGCCATCAAGATCGTTCGCTTTGCCGATGGTCGCGTCGTCCCGGCCCTTGAGGATGGCGGTCGTTGCCGGGGCGGGGGGCCTCACGCTCGCCGAAGCGGGTGACGACGTAGGTGCCGCTCTTGGGGTTGCGCTCGATGTCGACGACGCCGCCGTTGTCGGCCTCTTCGAGGAGGTGGGTGAAGCTCCTCCAGCCGTAATAGCTCTCGTCGAACGAGGGCTTTTTACGCTTCATCGTATCTTTAATCATCGAGGCGTAGAGGACCTCGTGATTCTCGCGACGCAGCGCGGCGCAGGCTTCGAGGAGCAGGGTATAGGCCTCACGCTTCCGCTCGGGGATGTCGGCCGAGAGGTGGGTGGCGATCTGCTGCTCGTTCTCTTCCTGACGCTCAAGGTCTTCGTAATAGATGAACTCGTCGCAGTTGTCGCGGAGGAGTTCGGAGGTCGAGCCTTTCATGCCCAGACCGATGACGTGCCGGCCGTTTTCCTTGAGCTTCGAGACGAGCGGTGAGAAGTCGGAGTCTCCCGAGACGATGACGAAGGTGTCAACGTGGGGCTTGCTCCACGCGAGGTCCATCGCATCAACGACGAGCCGGATGTCGGCGGAGTTCTTGCCGGTCTGGCTGCGGCGGGGGATCTCGATCAGCTCGATCGCGCACTCGTGGAAGGGCGCGGTATAGGCCTGATACCGACTCCAGTCGGCATAGGCCTTCTTGACGATGAGCTTGCCTTTTTCGACGAGGCGCTCGAGAACCTTCTGGATGTCGAACTTCGTCTTTCGCTGATTCTGGAACCCCATGGCGAGGTTTTCCAGGTCGATGAAGACGGCGAGGCTGCGTTCCCTGTCGTTGTTCGGCATGGGCGGCCCAAGGGCTCAACGCACGAGCGGGCCGAGACCCACGTCGGGCGGACGAGGAGGAGAAGAGGACTCGTTCGTCTGGCCCGGTCCGGATCGGGAGACGTCGCGGGTCAATCCCCGACGTCTCCCGGCTAGTCTACCGCCGCGAGAGGGCTGGCCGCAACGCCCGTGGCCCCGCGATCTTGGGGCCGAGCCGGCCTTGGCCGTCGCGACCGGATCAGTTGCCGCCGTACCAGCCGCCGCCAGCATACTGATCGCGGACGGTCCGCCGGGGCCGCGACTCATTGACGGTGAGGTCGCGCTCGCGGAAGGGATGGCTGTGAAGAGCGGCGATCGCCGCCTTGGCTTCATTCTCGTTCGCCATCTCGATCATGCCGAACCCGCGCGACTGGCCGGTGCGGACTTTGTACTGGACTTCAGCCATCGCCACCGTGCCGAAGGGCTCGAAAATGGCTCGCAGCTCGTCGTTCGTCACCGCATAATCCAAGTTACCGACGTAAATCATCATGGTTGACTGATGCTCCTGGGCGAAAGGGACCGACGGTCGAGATCGGCCGAGCCGGGTACGTCCCCGGTCCGGTGGTCCGCCGCGGATCCAACGAACTTCCTGCCGACGTGGGTCGGCTGGCGAGTCGGCTCGATCGGGGGCGGTGGCCTCTCCAAGCGGGCGATCAAACCGTCGTGTCCTGAAACAACAACGTCCCCAGCGACCGAAGCTCGGTCCGCAGGGAACGAACAGATCGGGACCGCTTACGGCCACCGACGTACGCAGAACGGGCGGGCGGTGGGATTCCTCCCTCGCTCCTCCCGAGTGCGTTCCCGAGATTAACCGAACTCGGCCCGATTCGCCAGGGGCCTTCGGTTGATCGGTCTCCTTGCTCATGAGAAATGCAATCTGTCCGCAGCGAACGTCGATTGAGACAAATCCACGAATTTTATGGATAGATGTACAACCTGCGTCCTCTGTGGTCGGCCGACTTTTTCCGAGGTCGACAATGATCACCAAGCCCGCCCTTGACGGAAATTCGATGCTTCGGTATCACTCCGTTCCATAACGGGAGGGTCGCCCGAAGGGGCTGGGTACTCGCATGGATGGTGAGTGACCTGGTCTGGCTCGGTTGGCCCTCGTGAGCCGTCGGTCCGCATGCTTGCGTGGCCCCTACTCCAAGGAAGGAGCGAGCCGTGCCACTATCCTCCACGGAGGCCGCCACGGAAGGTCGGCCCGTCGTCCCCGCTTTCGATCGCCACGTCCGGCGCGGAATTTGGATCACCACGCTCTTCGTCTTGTTGGGCGCGGCGGTGGTCTATGCGGGCAAGGCGGCCGAAGAGCGGAGCGCCTTCATCCGCTGGCGTCATCAGGTCTTGGAATTCGTCCAAGGCGTGAATATTTATGACAAGTATTACTTTCCCAATCCGCCCTTGATGCCGCTCTCGCTCTACCCACTCATGGCGCTGCCGCCTGTGGTCGGGGCGCTGGTGTGGTTCGGGCTCAAGGTCACGCTGACGGCGCTCACGGCCTGGATGCTGCTGCGGATGGTCAAGCGGCCTGAAGTGAGCGCGGCGGCCGAGGTGGCGTCATGGCTCCGAAACACGAGGAACCTCGTCATTCGGGCCGTCCGGCCGTCGGTGACGTTGCCGCCTTGCGAGGTCCCAGCGCGCCCGATCCCCTCCTGGGTGCAGGCGACGATTATCATCCTCAGCTTCCGACCGATCCTCAGTGACTTGCATCACGGTAATAATAATCTGCTCATCCTCTTCTTGATCGTCGCCTCACTCGCGGCGTGGCGGAAGGGGTATGACGTGCTGGCGGGGGTGATCCTTGCGCTGTCGATCACGTACAAGGTCACGCCCGGACTGTTCCTGATCTACTTCATCTACAAGGGGTCGTGGCGAACGGTGGGTGCGACGGTCCTGGGGATGGGGACTTTCCTGCTGATCGTGCCTTCGATCTTCCTCGGGCCGGGATTCAACGGCGAATGCCTGGGGATGTGGTGGCACCGCATCTTGAGCCCCTACGTGTCGAGCGACTCGGCGGGGATTCAAGAGATCAACCAGTCGATGATCGGCGTGGTCATGAGACTGCTCACCAAGCAGACCGGCGACGATCGTTATGCGGTCCAGCTTCAGCACTTGCACCTGCTCTCGCTCAGCCCGAGGGCGGTCGTGATTTGCCTCAAGGCGATCTCAGTGGGCTCGCTGGGACTGCTGGCGTGGCTCTGCCGGACCAAGACGAGCCGGCGCGACGACCCGAGGCTGCTCGGCGAGTTCGCGCTGATCGTGCTGGTGATGCTGTTCGTCTCGGAACGGAGCTGGAAGCACCACTTCGTGACCTTACTGCTGCCTTTCACCTATCTCACCGTGCGTGCCTTTGACATGGGTCTGCCGAAGCGATCGAGGATCGCCATCTGGTCGGCGCTGCTGCTGGCAGGACTTCTGATGGCGACGACTTCGAGCGAATTCGGCGGGCTGTTCTTCCATCGGGAAGGGCACAAGATCGCCCAATTCTACGGGATGTTCTTCTTCGCCGGGGTCGTGCTCTTTGTCGCGACGGCCTGGCGGGTCCGGGTTGAGTCGGGAACGGTCGAGGCTCGTGCCGAGCTTGCTGCGCCTCGACGAGGCCATCGGGTTGATGCTCCCCACGCCTCGTCACAGGATGCGCGTCGCGAGGGGAGAGCTGCGGAACAATCGAAGACAACGTGAGGCCCGAACCGAGGGTTTCTCTATTTCTCTGAGAACGCCGGGCCAAGGAGGGCCCTCACATGAACACGTCACAAAATCCGTCGAAGCGCCGACGAACGATTGCGCTCAATCCCGAGGTGCTCGAAACTCGTCAACTGCTCACCGGAGGAGCAGGGAACACGTTCGCGATCATGCAGGGGACGGTCCTCGCGCCCAACCAGCGGGTGAACGTCTCCTTCGCGATCAACTCGTCGCTCATCACGACGCCTCATAACCAGTTCACGCTGGGGATCGACATCGCGAAGGGGACGAACTCGACGATTCGGCCGCGGATCGTCGGGCTGCTTGACCTCACGACCAAGCATATGATCCCGGTCACACGCACGAATTACACGGCGGCGGTGGCCAAGCTCAACACCACGCAGGGGCCGCAGACCACGGCCGTTCAGGCAACGATCCGGATTAATCCCAAGGTCTTGACGCACAACTATGCCGTTGTCGTCTCGGGCGCTCACGGCACGACGGGGGCGGTTCTGGTCGGCTTCTATCTGCCCGGCGACACTGCCGGGGGCGGAGTGGTCTCGACCAGCGACCTCAACACGGTCAAACAATCGCTCGGGACGCAGGCCAGCAGCGTGAACTACAGCTTCGCCAGCGACGCCAATCGCAACGGCATCATCGACTCTACGGATTACCGGATCACCCAGAAGAACTTCGGAGTGAACGTGCTGGTCTCGCCGGTCGTCTCGGCAAACCTCAGCCCGTCAACCGATACCGCTTACCCCAATCGGACGACGGCCTTCCGCACTGTTCTCTTCACGGGCACGGCCACACCGGGCGCGACGATCACGTATACCGAAGCTACGCACAGCGCACTCACAGCCACGACGGTGGCCGATTCGAAAGGCCAGTACTCTCTCAAGGTGAACCTCGGCGACGGTTCGAACACCTTCCACGTCAAGACGACCGACGCCTTCGGGCAGTCGATCTCGGGCTCGATCGCGCCGGTCGTTTATGACGCGAACGTGACAGCCAATATCGGGCCTGATGGCAAGCCGATCTCGAGCACTTCGAAGCCGACGGTTCCGACTAGCTAATCGGTGACTCGTGCGACACTTCGGCCGGACCTCGCGAGGGCGGGGTCTGGCCATTGATCCGCCCCAAAGCCCATGCGGCGGCGCTGCGGATGGTCTCGTCGTCATCAGTCAGCAACCGTCGGAGCGCGGGGATCGCCTTCGGCAACCTGCGCGTTCCCAGGATCAAGCAGGCGTTGCGGACCAGACCGACACGCTTCGTGCGCCTGAGCGCGGAGCCTCTGAGCCGCTGCGCCCACGCCTCTTCGTTGATTTCGAGCCACTCGACGAGGTCGGGATTCGTCCACTCACCGCGAGGCTTGAGCGCAGGCTCGCGCGTGGGCGGGGCCTTGCGATTCCAGGGGCAGACATCCTGGCAGACGTCGCAGCCGAAGGCCCAGCCGTCGAGATGGTCGGCCATTGACTCGGGGAGGTCGCCCCGATGCTCGATCGTCCAGTAGCTGATGCACTTGCGGGCGTCGAGTCGGTGAGGGCCGTCGAAGGCGTCGGTGGGACAGGCGTCGAGACATCGGGTGCATGTCCCGCAGCGGTCGAAAACGAACGGCTCGTCGGGCGTAAGTTCCTCGTCGAGCAGGAGCGCACCGAGGACGGTGAAACTCCCGAGTCGGGGATGAATCAACATCGTGTTCTTTCCCAGCCAACCGAGGCCGGCACGTTGGGCGAAGTCGCGTTCGAGGAGCGGGGCCGAATCGGCGACGGCGCGTCCTTTGATGCCTGGCCGTTCTGACTTGATCCATCGGAGTAGTTTGCCGAGCCGGCCCCAGAGCAACTGGTGATAGTCGGCCCCCTGAGCATAGCGCGCGACCTTGCCTTCAGTCTCTGTTGGATCGCGCTCTGACGGCTCTCCATAGACGAATCCGACCATGACGACGGTCTTGACTCCCGAGAGGATGCTCTCGGGATGCCTTCTCGGCTCGGCCTGGTGCTGCATGTAGTCCATGCCCGCGGCGCAGCCGGCTTCGAGCCAGTCGATCAACAACGGGTGACTTGCGGGGGCGGTCGCGAGCGCGATCCCCACGAGGTCGAATCCGAGCCGTTCGGCTTCTGCTTTCAGCTTTGATGTCAGGTCAACCGTCATCGCGGGTCGACCTCATTCGGCTCAGCGCCCCCGGAGGGCGAGCGAGTCTTTGACGCCGAGGTGCTCGTAGATCTGACGGGTAGCGTCGGACTTGTTCAGGGTATAGAAGTGAATGCCCCTGACGTTGTTTTCAAGGAGGTCTCGGCACTGTTCGGTGGCCCAGTGCGTTCCGGCCTTGGCGACATAATCGTCATCGGGGCAGCGGTTGATGAGCCGCTGGAGCGGGGCTGGGAATCGTGCTCCGAGGGCGAGGTCAGCCATTCGAACCATCCCGCCCTTCGAGGAGATCGGCATGATTCCCGCGACGATCGGGATCTTGATCCCGGCGAGGTCGCATCGGTCGCGGAAGTCGTAAAAATCGTCGTTCTTGAAGAAGAGTTGGGTGCAGATATAATCCGCGCCGGCATCAACCTTTTGCTTGAAATAGTCCATTTCTTTGATTCGATTCGGCGTGCCCGGATGGCCCTCGGGGAAGCCGGCGACGCCAATGCCGAAGCCTCTGGAGTCGGGATGTCCTCTCCAGCCTCGGATGAACGCGACCAACCCCTCGGCCTGGGTGAACGCGTCTTGCGAGCGGTCGTAATCTCCGAGGGTGCGGGGCGGATCTCCGCCGAGAGCCAGGATGTTCTCAATACCGGAGTGTGCGTAGCGCTTGAGCAAGCCGTCGAGTTCTTCACGCGAGTGGCAAACGCAGGTGAGGTGAGATACGGCGGTCAGGTTGGTCTCGTCCTGGATTCGGACGATCAGGTCATGCGTCCGCTCGCGGGTTGAGCCCCCCGCGCCATAAGTCACTGAGACGAACGAGGGTTGAAGTTCCTGTAGCTTCGCGATCGTGACGAACAGGTCTTCAGAGGCCGCGTCGGTCTTCGGCGGGAAGAATTCGAAGCTGAAGGTCGTCGGATGCGTCTCGAAGATATCGCGGATGTGCATACGACGGCCACCCCGGGCGGAAATCGATCGGTGATGAGAGGAAATCTTCATCCCTAGGGTAGCGTCTCGACGCGTTGCCGGAAAGGCACTTTCGCGTCTCGGCCGATTCCACGTCAGTCTGCCTCATCGGCCGCCTCGGAAGATTTTACGCCGAACTTGGGGCAGAAGTCGCGCAGTTCGCACTTCGGGCAGGTGGGCCGTCTGGCGTTGCAGACCCTGCGGCCGTGATCGATCAAGCGATGGCTGAAATGAATCCACTCGGCTTTGGGCACGACGGCCGCGAGCTCGTGTTCGATGACTTCGGGATCGGTGGCCCTGGTCAGCCCCAGCCGGAACGACAGTCGTTTGACGTGGGTATCAACGACGACGCCGGAGGCGACTTGAAACGCATTCCCCAGCACGACGTGCGCGGTCTTCCTCCCAACGCCAGGGAGGGCGGTAAGCGCATCGAGGTCGGCAGGGACTTCGCCGCCGTGGAGACGGACGAGTCGGGACGCCATGCCGACAAGGTTTTTCGCCTTGGCGCGGAAGAATCCGGCGGAGTGGATCAGGGTCTCAACTTCGGCCAATTCAGCCTGGGCGAGCGAGGCCGAGTCGGGAAAGCGGGCGAAGAGGGAGGGTGTCACAAGGTTGACGCGGGCGTCGGTGCATTGTGCTGAGAGGATGGTCGCAACGAGCAGCTCGAAGGCGTTGTTGTGGACGAGCGCACACTTGGGGTCGGGATAGAGGTCAATCAGGGTCTGGACGACCCGTGCCGCATGCAGCTTGCGAGATGCCGAGGGGCGGGCCATGTTCGTTGGGCGCTCATTTCTGGGGCAGGAAGTCACGGCCGGAGGTCAGGCGTTAAGACTCATCTTGCCGCAATCCGCGGGCGAAATACAATGAGACAGTAAGGGCAATTAGGGCGTTCCGACATTCTGCCCGGATCTCAAGGCACTGGGTCACGAATGGAAGACGAACACGAATTGAGTGGGATTAAAGTGCTACGCCTCTTTCCGCTGTCTGGAGTGGTTTTCTTCCCGCATTCCGTTCTTCCGCTCCACATCTTCGAGCCCAGATACCGGGAAATGACCGAAGATGCGTTGGACGGTGATCGACTGGTCACAATCGTCATGGTTCGCCCAGACGCAGAAGACTCGACGGGCGAATCGCCCGAAATTGAAGAGTTCGGTTGCGTCGGCCGGATCTTCAAGCACGAACGACTGCCGGACGGCCGTTTTAACATCTTGCTCGTCGGTCTCAAGCGGGTTCGCTTAGGGCGCGAGGTCGCCTCGCAGAAGGCGTATCGGGTCGCCGAAGGGGAGATTATCGACGAGAACGAAGTGGCAGCCGACGCTCGGCTCGAAACAGCCCTGGTCGACGACTTTCGTCAATATCTCGAACCGATCGGAGGCGTTGAACCCGAACTCGAAGCGATCCTCTCAGCGGACCTTCCGCTCTGGGTGCTGGTCGATATCCTGGCCCACTCATTGCATATGGAACTGACGTTCAAACAAGAATTGCTGGCCGAGCGCGACGTGATCGTGCGTGCCGAGAAAATTCACAGCTGGCTCGAAGCCCAGATCCGCGCCCAGCGTTCTCCTGGTCCCGAGCCGAGGGGTTTCCCTCCGCCCTTCAGTTCGAATTGATCGATGGCACTCGGCCGTCGCATCGCTTGCAATTGTCGCCGAAAAATCCTATATTAAGGATCGGCTGATTTACGGAAAAGCAACTGCTGTTTTGCCTTACACCGAACCGGCCGATCCCTTTCATTTTTTCGATCGATCGAGATTTATCTCATGTCGAATCCACTTTCGATACCCTATCAGACGGGCAATAGCGAGTTCGGGGAAGACGACGTTGTCGACGCGGTCAGTACACCCGTTGACCTCGAACGGATTCAGCGAGCCGTGCGAGAAATTCTGATCGCGATTGGTGAAGATCCCGATCGCGAAGGATTGTTGGAGACGCCGGGGCGGGTCGCTCGGATGTATGCCGAGGTGTTCAAAGGCCTACATGAAGACCCCGCGTCGCATCTGCGCAAGGTCTTCACCCAAAAATATGACGAGATGGTGATTGTTCGGGACATTCAGTTCGAGAGCTTTTGCGAGCATCATCTCCTGCCGTTCACAGGCAAGGCGCATGTCGCCTACATCCCAAACGGCAAGGTTGTCGGCCTGTCGAAAATTCCTCGCGTGATTGACGCCTTGGCGAGGCGTCCTCAACTTCAAGAAAAGCTCACCGAAGACGTGGCCGACTTGATGATGAACGAGCTGGACGCCCAAGGGGTGGCCGTCGTGATGGAGGCTTCGCACTCTTGCATGACGATCCGTGGCGTCCACAAGCAGGGCAGTTCGATGGTGACGAGTGCCCTGCGCGGGATCTGCAAGGACAAGCCGGCGACGAGGGCCGAAGTGCTCGCCCTTATCATGGGTTCGAGGAATTGATCCAACCCCCCGCGAACGCGACCCCTCTCCACCCGTCTTCCGACCTGGCGGCCTGAATGCCTTTGCCGATGCTGTCTGACTTTGCGATCCGCCTGGCTGGAGGTCTCGCGGCCGTCCTGGCCACGACGCCCTGGCGGCTCGTTCCCCCACGCTTTTTCCGGACGCAGGCTCAGATCATTCTCGGACTCGGCGTCCTCGCCGCAGTCGTGACCTCGCGACCTCCGTTCGAGCCCTGGGTCTTCGGGCTGGCGCTGACGGTCGCGGTTCTCGCCTTCGCTTCGACGGTCGTATGGGGATTAGGATTGCCTAGATTGGGCGTGCCGTTATCGATCCTGATCGCCACGGTCTCGGCCGTCTTACTCGGACTCACAGCCGAGGGGGCGAGCCTCAACCTCTGGGCATTAAACGCTGCGAGTCGGTTGGCCTCGGCATTCCTGCTTGGCTCGACCCTTACGTCGATGCTCCTCGGCCACTATTATCTGACAGCACCCGCGATGTCGATCGACCCGTTACGACAGTTCGTCCGCTTCATGGCGACCGGCTTAGGCGTTCGCGCGACGCTCGCGGCGTTAGTGCTGATCTTCTGGTGGACAGGCTCGGCTGGGGGTGTACCTGTAGGCCGGTCGATCACCCCCTTCTTCCTTGCAATCCGGTGGGGGATGGGGATCGGCGGGGTCGGGCTGGCGACATTCCTGACCTGGGAGACGGTCAAAATCCGCTCAACGCAGTCAGCGACGGGTATCCTCTATATCGCGATGACGTTGGTGCTCTTCGGCGAGTTGTCTTCCCTGATTCTCGCCCGCGACTCCTACCTTTCAATCTGACAAATCGATTGCTCCCTCCTTCCTCACCGCCGCCGTTCCCGATAAAACGGGAGTGAGGCCCTCCCCGCCGCCCCGAGCCCCCGGAACCCGCTCATGGAGTTGACGTACGAGTGTCGAAGCTGCCACGCCGTCGATCGGGTCGACGCGGTCGAGCGAGCGGAGGTCTTGAAATGTCCCTCCTGCAGCGAGACGCGGCCGGTCATGGCCTCGTCGTTCGACGCGGGAGGTCTTGTCGCCTGCGCAGCGTGCGGGACCGACGATCTCTACTGGCAGAAAGACTTTCCCCAGGGCCTCGGGCTGGCCATCGTCATCCTCGGGTTCATCGTCAGCTCGGTCTTTTGGTATTACAATCGTCCGCTCATGACGTATGCGATTCTGCTCTCGTCGGCCTTGCTCGACATGGTGCTTTACTATCGCGTGCCGAACGTGACAATTTGTTATCGTTGTCTGGCCCAGCATCGCGGCGTCGGCTCGAATCCGGAGAGTCGTTTCAAGTTCTTCGACCTGGCGATCGGCGAGCGATACCGGCAAGAGCGAATCCGCGTCGAGGAGCATCGTCGCCGCGAGCAAGACCCCCAAAGCAATAGCCCTCTCCCCCCCTCCTGATCGTCTCCTCGATCGAACCCGAGTTGAACACTCCTACGATGGACGAACGACGGGCCAGGATCGTTGACGACCTGCGCGGACTGATTGACGGCGAACTTCTGTTCGGCGCGATCGACCGGGCGCCTTATGCGCTCGATGCCAGCCTGTACGAGATCGATCCGCTCGGGGTCGTCGTGCCCCGGCACCAGAACGACCTGGTCATACTCGTCCAGTATGCGGGAGAGCACGGGATACCGCTTCACCCTCGCGGGGCGGGGACGAGTATGGCGGGAGAGACCCTCGGCCCCGGCATCGTGATCGACTTCAGCCGCCACTTCCGCCGGATCGTCGAGACCCAAGCCGAGAGCGTCGTGGTCCAGCCGGGTGTCGTGCTTGACGTGCTCAATGCCCACCTCGCGCCCCTGGGGCGGCGGATCGGCCCTGACCCAAGCGGGCCGGAGTCGCGGACGATCGGCGGGATGATCGGCGCGAACGCCGCAGGTGCCCGGTCGCTCCGATACGGCACAACCGCCGACCACGTCGAATCGCTCGACGTCGTCTTCGCGAACGGCGACAGCGGCCGACTCGGTCGTGAGCCTTGGCCCGACTACGAAGCCGAGCCGACTGACTTCCAGGGGACCGTCACGCGAAAAGTTGGCACGATCCTCCGCCACCACTCCGACCTGATCGCCAAGAGCTGGCCGAAGTCGCCACGTAACCGCGCAGGCTACCCCTTGGCCGCGGCGGGGGGAGTCGAGTCGATCGACCTCGCCCGGATGGTCGTCGGGTCAGAGGGGACGCTCGCGCTCGTCACTGAGGCGACACTCAAGACGGTGCCGATTTCACACGCGTATGCGGCGGTCGTCTTGCCATTCTCCCGGCTGGGGGATGCCGCAACGGCCGTGATGGATTGCCTCGAATTCGCCCCGTCGGCCTGCGAACTCTTCGACTGGCGCTCGATCAGTCTGGCACGTGACGCAATGCCCGCCGCCAGGGCGTGGTTCCCCGACTCCACGGAGGCGGCGCTCCTCGTTGAGTTCGAGGGCGACGATCCTGACGAACTGCTCGATCGGGTCCATAAGCTCGTGAAACGGGTCGACCGCCGAGGATGGCTCGCCGGAGACCCGACCGAGGGGACGCGCCGGGCGGATTGCGAGGCGATCATGGGTCTGCGCCGCGCGATCAAGCCGCTACTGACGCGGATGAAAGGGCTTGCCCACCCCGTCGCCTTCATTGAAGATGTGGCCGTTCCGCCTGAGGCACTGCCGAACTTCCTCCAGCAGCTTCAGGCGATCCTTAAGCATTACGAAGTGAGCTGGACGATCTACGGGCACGTTGGCCACGGCCAGCTTCACACTCGCCCCTTCCTCAACCTGGCCGATCCTGCCGACCGGGCGAAGCTTGAGCCGATGGCGACTGAGGTCTACGAGGCGGCGTGGGACGTGGGCGGGACGATCTCGGGCGAACATGGCTGCGGGCTCGTTCGCACCCAGTTCCTTCGCGGCCAGTATGGAGACCTCGTCCACGCCTTCAGCGCGATCAAGGAGGCGTTTGACCCGCTCGGAATCCTCAACCCGGGCAAGGTTGTCGGCGACGATCCCCACGCGATGACCCACAACCTTCGCGCGATGCCGAAGCCGCAAACCGTTGCGGTTGAGGGTCTGTTCACCCTTCCAAGCCTGAACGTGATCGAACCTTTGCTCCGATGGGAAGGCAAGACACCCTGGGACGTGGCGGCATCTTGCAACGGCTGCGGCGCGTGCCGGACCCTTGAGCCGAGCCTGCGGATGTGCCCAGCCTTCCGCGCGTCGCGCACCGAAGCCGCTTCGCCTCGCGCACAGGCCAACCTGCTCCGCCAGATCGCAAGCGGAGTCGTCGACCCCCGGTTGTGGGGGTCAGATGAGATGAAGAGACATTCTGACCTCTGCATCCATTGCACGCTCTGCCGGTCAGAATGCCCCTCAGCGGTCGATGTGTCGTCGCTCATGATCGAAGCCAAGGCCGCCTACGTCCAGCTTCACGGGTTGCCGCCGGTCGACTGGATGCTCTCAAGGGTCGAGCACTGGGCGAAGCTCGCCAGCCGATTCCCGATCGTCTCAAACGCCCTGATGGCGAACGGCGGCGCACGGTGGCTGATCGAGCGATTGTTTGGCCTCTCAAAGTATCGACGGCTTCCCAAGGCTCACAGAACCTCATTCGTCCGTCGGGCCGACCGGCTCGGCCTGAGCAAGCCGAAGGCACAGACCTCCGGCCCGCGGGTGGCCTATTTCGTCGACGTCTTCGCCAACTATTTCGACCAGGAACTCGGCGAGGCGGTTGTGGCCGTGCTGAAGCAGGCCGGGGTCAACGTCTTCGTACCCCGACATCAGCGTGGGTCGGGAATGGCAGCGCTCGTGGCGGGCGACCTCGATCATGCGCGTGAGCTCGCGACGAGTAATCTGCGCGTTCTGGGCAACGCGGTTCGAGACGGTTACACGATCGTCTGTTCCGAGCCAACCGCCACGCTCATGCTTCGTGACGAATACGCGAAGCTGACCGACGACCTCGACGCCGGCCTCGTCGCCGCCAATACGATGGATGTGGGCCAATATCTCGCCGGGCTTCAGGCTCGCGGACAGTTGCCCGAACCAACCCAACCGCTCCACGCCCGCGTCGGCTATCACCAGCCGTGCCACCTGCGCACTCTCGACGTAGGGACGCCAGGGCTCGACCTGATCCGTTTGATCCCGGAACTCGATGTCCAGGTGATCGACCAGGGCTGCTCGGGCATGGCAGGGACATTCGGGCTGGCCCGACGCAACTTCCGCAGCTCGATCCGCGCGGGTCGTGGCCTGCAACGTCGGCTCCGTGAGGTCGACATCGAGATCGGCTCAACCGAGTGCGGTTCGTGCCGGATGCAGATGGAGCAGGGGGTCATCAAGCGCACCTTGCACCCGGTCAAGCTGCTCAGCCTGAGCTATGGTCTCAACCCATCTCTCCTCGGCCAGTTCAAATCGCCCAAAGGTCGGCTGGAAATCAGTTGAGTCGATATCCCGATTCGTCTCGGGTTGACTCGTCCGACGCGACAGGCTAACTTGCCGCCGAAACCCCCTAGCTCGCACCTCTTCGATCGTCTCCCGACTTACATCTTCGACCGCCACCATTCACTCGACGGCCCACCCATCTCGACCTTCTGAAGGTCGAGCCCTGAGCGGGACGGTTCGTTGAAGACGACCGACGTGGTGGTTTGCGACCTGGCCAAGGATGGCCGGTCCATGTGAGCCGAGAGTCGTTCCCAGCGTGGAGGAGCCGTGCGGGCCTACCGAACCACCAACGATCGCCGACCGCGTCGCGCGACGTACCTCGGGTTCATCGTCATCCTCGCCTTCGCTTCATTTGCGAGGGCGCAGCGGGATGAGAGCACGCAAACCGCCGTCGCGCTCACTGCCGACCGAGTTCGGCACTGGGAGGAGGACGGCGTCCGTTTCGTCTTACTTGAAGACCACGCCTCGGTCTTCAAGGGCGACTCGGGTTTGCGCTCTGATCGCGCCGTGGTCCAGATCGTCACTTCACCGGGCGAGAACGGCACGACCGTTCATCGCGTCGATATTTACGCTGAGGGCCAGGTACGTCGGTCAGACGGAACCGGTCCGTCGAAAGACGTCCTCCGCGAGAGCTGGTCGACATCAGGCGAGCTTCGACTCACGGCCGGCAAGGCCCAGGGGCCGACGCTGCTCAAGCGTGCCCCCGCTGGACTCGCCATCCTCTCGCGAGCGATCAAGCCGGTCGAAGCGAAGGCCGACGAACCGATCCCCGCGAAGTTGGCCGAAGTCGATGCGAAGGGGGACAGTCTGCCGCTGCTTCCGGACGTATCGGCACCTCGCGATGAAAGTGTTGCTCGAACCGAAGGCCCGCCGCCGGACGTCTCGAAACCGAGTAAGACCGACGAACGCCCGATTCGGCTCCGCGACCCCGACTACAAGCCGGTCCAGTTCGTCGACGGGCCGGGATTTCCCGAGGGGCCGGGCACGCGACCCGCTCCGCCGGGAGGTAAGCCAGCGCTCCCGGCCGCTCCCGGTGACCCACCGCCGCCCCCCGATGACTTCGGGCCGTCGCTCTTGCCGCCGGTCGTCGAGATGCCGGGCGTTCCGGTGATCCCGCCTCGACAGCCCGCCGCTGATGGAGCGGAGACTGACCTGGTTCCTCTACCTGATGTCGAACCGAATCGAACCATCGACCGTCCCAAGACGCCGAAGCCCCCCGACGCGCCGATCATCCCTGGGACGCAACGGATCACGAACGTTTATGCGAGAGTTGGCCCCAACTTCTCGCTCAACGTGTTGCCGACGACAGCCGACGGCACAGTGATCACGGTGATCCGGGGTGGCGTGAATATCGTCACCGACGCCCCGAAGCAGGGCACCATCGACATCGAGGCAGACAGCGTCATCATCTGGCGTCGCCCCAAGCCCAACGACCCCGAGACGCGGATTGGCCCTGACGGTCAGGTGATCGAAAATGGCGACTCGCCGATGGAGGTTTACCTTGAAGGGCACGTCATCTTCCGCCAGGATGCGCGCGTCTTGCAGGGCAAAGACGACCAGAAGACCTATCACGCCAACCAGGCTTATTACGACTATCGCGCTGACCGCTTTCTCGGGCTCGACGCTCAGATTGACCTCTTCGCTCCCGGTCTGATCGCCCCGTTGAAGGTGACGACACCCCGCGCGGATGCCTTCCACCCACTCGTCGCCGGGCCGGGAGGGAAGCTCTTCCAGAGCGCGTTCCAAGAGATTCGCGCCAACAACACGGTCACGACGGGCAGCCGGTTCCCGACGCCTGGTTATCGCTTTACCAGCAATTCGATCGACATGAAGAAGGTGGTAAGCGACAACGTTCCCCCCGGCACTCCAGGCGACGCCAAGAACGACGACACGCGTACGACCTGGCGGATCGACGCCAGGCAAAACTTCTTCTTCATGGGTCCGGTCCCCGTCTTCTACTGGCCGCGATTCGTCACCGACGCCGACGACCTTGACCCCCCGCTCAGGCAGTTCTCGTTCCGCACCAATAATTACTTCGGTCAGCAGCTCTTGCTCGACTTCAACGGCTTCAAGGTCTTCAACCTCCGCAAGCCGTCGTTCATCGACCAGTGGAACCTCGACGTCGACTATCTCAGTGCCCGCAAGGCGGTGGCCCTGGGCTCGGAGATCGGCTGGTTCGGCAATGATCCGATCCGCGACCTAACGGATCCCTATCACCGCAACCCGAACACGACCCCGAGCATTTTCACCGACTATCAGGGCTATTTCGACGTCTGGGGGCTCCAGGACCGAGGACGAGACGTGCTCGGCCCCGGACCGGCGGTCGTGACAGCGAATGTGAATGTGCCGACGGGCAATGGGATGTCCGTGCCGGCCGGTCGTTTCGGATATCAACGGATCTCGGTCCCCGCGTTCCAAGACTTCCGGGGTCGGTTCAACTTCCGGCACATGCAGTCGTTCCTGACGCCTGACTCTGACCCGCTCGAAGACTTTCGGTTCAATGCCGAAGTCGGCTTCTATTCGGACCGGCAATTCCTCGAACAATATTACAAGCGACTCTACGACGTCGGCTTCGATCATGAAGTCTTGCTGTACGGCATCAAGCAGAAAGAAAACACGGCGGTCACGATTCATACCGAGGTGAATCCGAACTCTTTTAACACCGAGACCCAGTGGCTACCCAAGGTCGACTATTACCGCCTGGGCGACTCACTCCTGGGAGACCGGTTCACCTATTTTCAGCATACCGGGGCCGACTACGCCAACGTCCATACGGCGAACGAAGTCAACAATAAGAATGTTTTTGCCTTTATCCCTTACGACCCGACCAGCAATACCAGCGGCAGCATCAGTTCGGGCCGAGCCTACACGGCGCACGAGCTCGACATGCCCCTTAACTTTGGCTTCCTGCGGGTCGTCCCCTATGTCCAGGGGCAGGCGACGGCGTGGAACCACCAGTTGAGCGGGCAGTCGGTCGGCCGGATCTGGGGGGCCATCGGCGCAAGGGCTGATATTCTCGCCCACAAGGCCTATCCCAACGTCGAGAGCGAGCTATTCAACGTCCACGGGCTCAATCACAAGATCGATTTCGTGATGGACGCCCGCGACGCCTACTCGAACGTGAATCTCAATCGACTGGCCATCCAGGATGATATCGACGACAACACTTATGAATTCGCCCGTCGCTATTTCGCGATGACCAACTACGCGGGCGGACTCTTACCGCTTCAGTACGACCCGCGATTCCTCATGCTCCGTCGCGGTGTTTCGCCGATCACCGGGTCGACCGACATCCAGGGCACGATCGAGATGATCCAGTTCGGCATCCACCAGCGGCTCCAGACCAAGCGAGGGCCAGAGGGGAAGCGAAGGATCATCGATTATATGATCTTCGACCTCGACACGACCTACTTCCCGAACGCCAAGCGCGACAACTTCGGTAAGCCGTTCGGACAGAACATGTACAACTTCGAGTGGTACATCGGCGACCGCACGAGCATCGTCTCCTACGGCTGGTTTGAGTTCTTCAACATCGTCGGAGACCCGCTCTATCAGGTGGCCCAGAAGAACCGACTCAACCCGTTCGGGATGAACCTGACCACCTCCGGCGTGAACATCAACCGGCCGCCTCGGGGCAACATCTTCCTCGGCTTCACCTACTTCAACACCGGTCCGATCCAGACGTCGGCCCTGATCGCCAACTACAGCTACTATATGAGCCCGAAGTGGTACACCTCGTTCGGGACGTCTTACGACTTCGGCAACTTCGGCCACCCGCTCTTGCTGGGAGCGAACGCCTCACTCACGCGAGTTGGAGCGGATTATTTCGTCTCGGTCGGGCTAACGGCCTCGCCGCTTCAGCATAGTTATATGTTCGCCTTCGAAGTCGCGCCCCGGCTCAGCCCGTCGCTCCGGCTCGGCTCTGGCGCGGGCCTGAACCGACTCGACCCTCGTTACGCACCGGTGCAATAGCCATGATTCGACCTGACGAAGGCTCCCCGCGCACGATGGACGCGCCCCATCTTTCGAGCCTCGCTCGGCCCGATCCGTCGGGCATCTCGACCCCGCTGCCGGTCGAGACATCCGAGTCACTCCTCGACTTCGAGGAATCACCCGCTTGGATCTCTCGGGCCGGCCGACGAAACCTCCAGGAAAAGCTGGTCGCCGGTCTCGTGGGCTTCAAGCATGCGATCCGGGGCGATTCGAGCTTCTTCGCGCATGCCTATCGCGCGTTGCTCGTCTTCCTGACGGCTGGAATGATCGGCGTCCCACCCGTCGGCTGGTGCCTGCTCGTGATCGGTCTCGGTCTCGTCCTGATGGCCGAATTGATGCACAGCGCCGTCGACGCTCTCGCCCGCGCGATCGGAGACCCAGATGAGCCTCGGCTCAAGATGGCTCGTGATATCTCGGCAGCGGGCGTCCTCGTCGCCGTCGTCGTCTCGGCAGCGATCGCGATCACCGTGCTCACGCTCAAGCTCGGCGATTACCTCGGCTGGTGGGAGCGAATTCCCTGGGATGCGCGCTGAGGTCTTTGGCTCGACGTAGTCAATTGTCGAGTTTTGGATATCTGCGGTGAAGCGAAATCAGGGGAGCGAGGTCTCCTGAGTCACCGGCTTTCAAAGCGTGGAGATACTCGTCCCTGACGGGGCTCACTCCACCGATCAACTGTTCCGGCCACAACACCCAGGGGGTGTCGTGCGAGACCAGCAAGATGTTTGTCAGAGTTCGAGCCCAACGTCCATTTCCATTCGGAAAGGGGTGGATCTGGACAGCCCCGTGATGGAAGTCTTCGAATAAATCATAGACACGTTCGTTGATGTGTTGCCATGGGCAGCCGATATTGCAGTCGTCCGTGCGAAATCGCCCTGCCCATCTCCAAACATCTCTCGGTGAAGTTGTTTGAGCCAAGCAAAGTCGAACGGAGCGATTTCCTGAAGGGGATCGCCCCTGAAATACTTGGTGAACGCCAGCGCAATGTTCTCGGCTTCGAACTGACTGAGTTCCTGACGCGTCGAGATTCCCGAGACCAGTAGCTCGGAAGTGGAAGTGTCGAAGGGCGTCTCTCCGCTCAGAAGATCCCCGAACGCGAGCTTACTCATCCCATGTTCGCTCGTTGTCGACGATCGACGAGCAGACGGCGGATGGTCTTATTTTTCAGCGTGTGGAGAGACTTGCGGTCCAACCCTTGGCCTTCGAGCCCCATCGTTCCCTGGACCATCGCGCTGATCTTTTGATCCGTGCGTATGGCTTTGCGTACTTCCGGGTCGTGCCACTAGACTTTCTGGTGGGTCATGGTCGGTCGCCTTGTTTATGGACGGCCAATGGGCATCGCCGTGACGAAAGGGCCAAGACCAACCTACCAATAGTGGGCACCTGGAGGAACCCTGGCCATTATGCGAGTCGACGAACCTGAGAACGATTAACAGGATTACGGGCCTGTCAAGCAGCGACTACGACACATGTCCAACGAAAAACAATTGACATCAAGGGTCGGATCTCACGTCAGGCTCGTTGGCTTTACGATGCAGCTCGGCGTGCGCCGCGTCGTCCTCGGGGCGATTGTCGCGACCGCGCTTCACGGTCAGCTCGATCCGGCTGAGGTATTTGACGTTGGCACAGTCGTCAAGCTCGGCCGAGTGGCATGAGGCGGGGTCTCGGATCAGGAAGCGGATCGGGCCTCCTTGGTCGAGGCTGAGGGATGAGTCGCCGAGTCGATAGACGACCATGCCCCGGTCGCGGATCTCTTCGAGCGGGATCGAGACGTGGAAGTCGTCGCGATCGGCGTGCAAGGTCAGGTAATTCGCGGCCGGCAGCGGCAGGGCGAGGGTCAAGAGCGCCCGCAGGTCGACGGCCTGGCCCTTCTTTCCCGGATGAAAAGACGCGACGTCGTGGATCTGACTCTCGTCGGGAATGGCCGAGAGGTCTCGGAATGAGAGTCGAAGCGAATGCTCGACGGCCCCGTCAACCAGCAGGTCGATCGCGGCCTCGGTGACGGCCAACTCTCGGCGTGCCAGCATCAGCGCACCTTCCACGGGATTCTCGACCCGCAGGGCCTGGACGTCATAACCTCGGGCCGCGAGCTGGTCGAGCACGACCCCCGACAAGGCGTCGCAATGGAGCAGGAACCCGCCCGCCATCGCGAGGGAAAGCGGACCGCCCAGCCATCCGAGCGGGCGGGCCGCTGCGATGACCAGATCGGCCAGGTCGACCCCGGCGGGGGTGATGATCTCGTCAATGATCCCCTGGTCTTCGAGCGACGCCGCGATGACCGCGGGCGCAAGCTGGGCCACCTTCGCGCGATCGAACCCCTGTCCGTAGATGGCACGTACCAGACCGGCCGTATCCTCGATATTGAGCGCGCGACAGAGGTGCCGGGTCAGTGCGTCGTCGCCTCCGCGCGGGTCTCGTCCGTCAGCGCGGCGGGCGACTCGACGGAGGGCCGAGGCGGCGATCGCGTAGCCGCTGCCTTCGTCGCCGAAGAGGTAGCCCCAGCCGCCCGCTCTCGACTTGCGTCCGTCTTCCGCCCGACCAACGGCGATCGACCCCGTCCCGGCGATAAGAGCCACGCCGACTCCTCGGGGCGTGCCAGCGGCGAGGGCGAGATCACCGTCGTTGACGAGGATCAGCCGCCGCACCCAATCCGTCTGCGAGGCCCATTTGTGGAGCCAGTCTTTGTCTTCCTCACGGTCGAACCCCGCGAGTCCCAGGCAGGAGACCTCCACGGGGGTCACGTCGAGCCCGGCGTCTTCAAACGCGGCGAGGACGGAGAGGTCGAGCGCGTTGCGTGCGGCCTTGGCACTGACGGCTTTGATATTCGACGGGCCGGCTTGACCACGCCCAAGCACGGCCCCGGATGCGTCGCCGATCCAGGTGGTTGTGACCGTCCCGCCGCCGTCCATTCCCAGAACCAGAGTGCGATTCATCGCGGGTCGACCCCCGTCGAGGCCATCACGGCCGCACGGACCGCGCCGCCGTGTCGGTTAAGCAGGATATCGGCTGTCTCCGGCGAGACGTTGGCGAGTGCGGCGACGAGTGCGGGTTTGAGACGTCCGGCCGTCTCCGCCAGCAGGCTCTCTGCCGCTTCGTCGGAGATCCCGCCAAGTTCGCGGAGGATACGCCGGGTGCGGAATTTGAGCTTCTGGTTCGTCGGCTGAAGGTCGATCATGCGGTTCCCGTAAGTCTTGCCGATCAGGATCATGGCCCCGGTTGTGATCATATTGAGAATCATCTTCGTCGCCGTGCCTGCCTTGAGTCGGGTCGATCCCGCGATGACTTCCGGCCCGACCAGGGGTGCGATTTCGAGGTCGACGAGTTCACCGAGCGGGCTCGGCCGGTTGCATGCGAGGCCCACGGTGTAGGCCCCGACCGCCTTCGCTGCCTCGATCGCCCCAAGGACGTAGGGAGTCCGCCCCGAGCTGGCGATGCCGATGACGAGGTCTGAGGCGGTCGGTGTTAGGGCAAGGAGGTCTCTCGCCCCTCGCTCGCGGTCGTCTTCGGCTCCCTCAATGGCTCGCGTCAACGCTGCGAGACCGCCCGCGATCAGGCCAACGACCATGCTGGGTGGCGTGTTGAATGTGGGCGGACATTCAGAGGCGTCGAGGACGCCGAGGCGTCCCGACGTGCCCGCGCCGACATAAATGAGCCGACCGTCTCGACGAAACGACGCTGCGGCCCGTTCGACCGCCTCTGTGATGGCGTCGGCCACGTCGCGCACGGCGTTCACGACGATCGCATCTTCCTCGTTCATCAGCGCGACGATCTGGCGGGCGTCGAGCCGGTCAATCTCGACCGAGCGCGGATTTGTTGCCTCGGTGAGCAGATGGTCTTCGAGCGGCATCAGCGGTATCCCGTCGGGACTCAGTCGGACGACTCTCGGACGTTGTATTCGAGCTTCCATCGCCGGTCGTCGCGCGTGCTCTGGCACCAGAGGTCGAGCGTGCCGACCTCGGTCACATGGGCGTGGAGACGCACCGGGACGGTGTCGCCTTCGCTCGAACCGTGCGAGCTGTCAAGCGTCGCTTCGAGCGGGTCCAGTTCCTGAACTTCCTCGGCCGACCAGCGTTCGAGTACGGTCCCCACCTTGTCGTCGCGTCGGGTCGTCGAGCCGAGGAAGCGAAATTCGGTTTGCTCGCCGACGACGAGGCCGAACTCGGGTCCGGGCACGTCGGTCTTGGTCCCCTCTTCCATCCCCATCGGCACCACACAGAGCGCCTTGAGCGGCGGTGTCACGCCGGGAACGGCTAGGGCCGAGGTCTCGATCCCGACATAATAGGCCCGGGGGACGCCGCCACGAATGCGCACGCCCTTGCCACGACGCACGAGGCCGTAATAGGTGGCCCCGTGGGCAACCGCGAGGTCAAGGTCGCGCGAATCGAGCGATGGGACGCTCCGTCCCGCCCACGAGCCGAGCACGTCGATCACCCGCGAACGTAGTTCTTGCGCCTTGAAGACGCCGCCGTTGAAGAGGACCGCCGTCGGATGCACGGCCGAGGTTGCCGAATGGAGCGATCCTGCCTGCCGGTTGAGAAACCGCGCCAGGTGGCGAGTTACGGCCGGGTCGGCGGCGTAGGGCAAGCCGATCTCGGTCAGTCCGACCCGACGGCCCCGCGTGGGAGCGTCGCCGATCTCGCAGGGGGGGAAGAAGCCGTCGAGGAGCACGACGTTCAAGGTCTCGCGGGTCAATTCGGTCTTGATCGACCCGCCGATCACCTTCGAGCCGCGACCGAGCACGGCGACCGGGGCCGACGTCTTGCCTGGATCGGCGAAGAGCAACTCCTTCGCCGCGCGGCAGGCATGGCCGAGGCCGACCTTCTGCGTCGAGTCGAGGCCGTCCATCCCATTCGGCAGAGTCGCCGCGACAGCATAGGCCAGCGCGAGATCCATGTTGTCGCCGCCGAGCAGGATGTGCTCACCGACCGCCACGCGGGTCAGTTCGAGGTCTCCGGATTGTTCCGAGACCGAGATCAGGGTGAAGTCGGACGTGCCTCCGCCAACGTCGCAGACGAGGAGGAGGTCTCCGACCTTGACGTGCTTTCGCCACGAATCTCCCGCTGCGCTCAGCCAGGAATAAAACGCGGCCTGCGGTTCCTCAAGGAGCGTCACGTTCTCCAGGCCCGCCGCTCGGGCGGCCTCGACTGTCAGGTCGCGTGCGGCGGCATCGAACGAGGCGGGAACGGTCAGCAGGACGTCCTGGTTTTCGAGCCGATCCTCGACCGATTTCCCGGCGATCCTGGCGTTCCAGGCATCGCGAAGGTGGGCCAGGTAGGCTGTTGACGCCTCGACGGGAGAGACTTTGGAGACGTCGCTCGCGGCGTTCCACGGAAGGATTGCGCTGCGGCGATCAACGCCCGAGTGCGAGAGCCAGCTCTTGGCCGAACTGACGAGTCGGCCCGGCACCTTGGCCCCATGCTCGCGAGCAAACGACCCGACAACCTGCTCGGCCGGCGACTTCCAGGGGAGGTCCATCGCGGCGGCGGGAAATTCTTTCGAGGCCGGGAGGTAGAGGAACGACGGCAGGACCGATCGCTCCGCTACCTCGCTCACACCGACGACCTGCGGCAGGGCGAGGGCCTGGATCGTTGGGTTCGACCCGGGCGCGGAGTCTTTGGTGTCTGCGTACGCGAGTGCGCAATTCGTCGTCCCGAGGTCGATCCCGACGACGTAACGCGACATATCAGGAGATCTCCACCTCGGCCGGGGCGATCACGGACGACTCGCCTCGTGATGTTGGTAAGACGGGAAGCTGAACCGACTTCACGCGCCAACCGTGATGTTTCAGGACGCCCCGAAACGGCGGTGATCCCTGGACGTTTCCGGTGAGCCGGATCTCGGCCGGGTCAAAGTCGGCGGCGACCGTGACGGGCGAGTCTTCATTGCCCGCGAGGACGGGCTCGATCGTGAGGTAATCGCGGAGCGACTTGCGACACCCTCGATGGATATCCCGCACCGCTGCGCCAATCTGGGGATCGCTGTAGGAGTCGATGTCTTCCTGGAGGAAGTCGACGAGCCGGCCGTCACGCTGCAACACGGCGAGGATGCGAAGGTCGGGACCGGACGGGGCTTTGGAGAATAACGACTCGACCCGCGTTGCGAAATCGGCGTCGGTGAGGATATTCCAGAACGCCTTGAGGGCGAGCACGAAACGGTTCAAAGTCAACTCCTCGCGACACATTTTGCGGACGAAGTCTGGCACCGTTCCCGCGCGGAATAACGTTAGAGTAACCTCTTTCGTGGTCGAAAGAAACCGGCACGATCGGCCCAATCTGGCGTCGTGATCGCGAGGAGTGAAACGTTTTGATGTCGCGCACTTAAACTCCTTGGCGGGGTTCCTGACAATATCCGCGTCGGGGGCGATCATGCTAAACTTCACCTAGCAAGTTTGCGATCCTTGATGACGCAGGGCCTTGTCGGCGGGATGAGCGATCCGTGATAATTTGGCTGAGCCGTCTCGGATCGCTGTGACTAAGTGCGATAAAGTGGATAGAGTCCGGCGGAAGGGTCAGGTTTAAAGACTACCTTTCAATTTCGCCCTCACGATTGGGAGAATCGTCGTCATGCGTCCGCTCAATTCTCGCGAGACGGACGGTGTATTGATCATTACGCTCGACGACCCCTTGAGTGTAAACGACGGCCAATCTGACCTGTATCGCCAGTCAATTTATGGGTTTATCGCTGAACACCCCAGGCCGCGGGTCGCGGTCGACCTTGCCCCGATCGAGTTTCTTTCGAGTTCGGGCGTGGCGCTCCTGATCGGACTCCGGCGACGAGTCGTCGCATCTGACGGGTCTCTGGCCCTCTTTCACGTCCATTCTTATGTTCAAGACCTCTTGTGCATGATGAAGCTGTCCTCCCTCTTTCAGATCGTTCCGGATGAGGTTGCGGCGCTCGCCCTGCTTCCACCGTTGCCAACCGATTAATCGGTGCTCGTGTTCTTCTCGACATCCCGCCTCTTTCTGATCGCCTATCTTCCTGAAGAGACCAGGAACGCGAGGTCGAGTTAAAAGACGTGATGACAGGTCACGGCCTCCGAAGGTCGGGTCAAGTCGCGTCTTCGCGGCCCATGATCGCTCCGTGTTGAGACGGACTAGACCTCCATCGAGTGCTGCCGGTCGGCCATCCGAGTCACGGACGGCAACCCCTGGCGGCGGGTTCGGCCACGCCGTCGCGTCGGTTAGGACTTTTGCCCGCTTTGAGAGTTGTCGGCGAAGGGAGTCTGCCATGAGTTTGACGCGGAGACGGTCTGATCGACCCGACCCGGCCCGACGCCGGCTGCGGTCGAGCCTCGAGGCGCTCGAGACGCGCCAGATGCTTTCGGGCACGGGGATCAACTACTACACGCCGCAGGCGTCTGGGGTCATCGTGGGTTCGGTGAATCCGAATACCCCCTCCCCGACGATCGGCAATATCGCCCAACTGTCCACCAACGCCCTGGCTTCGCTCGGAACCCAGGCGAAAACCGTGTCGGGTCGCGACCGGCTGGGGAACCAGTGGGTGATCTCGGTGCACGGCCCGGGCCAGGTGATCGTCACCGACGCGACGCCGAATGATGGCGTGCTCGACGACGATCTCGACACGATCCAGATCATCAACAGCAGCCCGACGAAGACGTACGTGACGGGCGGCGTCTCGTCGTCATCTTTCAACCAGACGGCGAACAGCGGGATTGTGCTCTTCAACAAGCTGATCTCGCAGAACGGCGTTGCCTCGATCGTGCTAAACGGGTTTGTGCTCACGCAAACCGTTACGCCGCCGAACGGGGGCCTCGCCTACAGCAACACCGGCGTCTACCTGCCCGGTGGCGTGAAGACCCTGGAATTCACCGGTGTCAGGGCGGCGATCGACGTCTCGCAGGCCCAGCAGCCGATCAATATCATCATCGGCGACCCGAATATTCCGCTGCCGTATAAGCCGAACGTCCGAATCGACGAGATCAGGAACACCGTCTTCGATAGCACGGCGACAGCCATTCCGACGACACCCCCGACTCAGCCGACCGTTAACATCATCGTTAATGGCGAGCTGAACGGACTTAACATCGTTTCGGCCACCCAGCAGACGGTCGACGCGGCGCAGCAGTACTTCTTCCCGATCGTCGGCACGACCGGGCGGACCTCGGTTCAAACGAACGGGATCAACCGACTGAACGTGACCGGCTCGGCGGTCAACTTCACGGTCTCTCGGACCTCGACGCCGTTCTCGGGACCGTTATCGGGCATCCGTCACCTGGGCAAGGCAAGCTTCGGCGGCAACGCCGACGGCCTGGCTCTCGACGTGAAGGGCCGGATCGGCGGGCTCCGATTCGTCAAGGGATTGGGCAGCCCGGTGAACAATTCCACCCTGCCCGCGAACTACGGTATACCCAATGCCGCAACGGGCTACCCAGGCAATGGCCTGATCGGCGGACTGGTCCGTGCAAGCAGCATCGGCCATGTGAACGTCGGTCCTGCCGACTCGGTCCTGCTCACGAGCAACGATCCGCTGTCCCAGCAGTCGTCGCCTGGCGAGCCGATTTACCACCCGATTCCCGGTCACGCCCTCAATAGCGCGGGGATCGTCACGTCGGGGAGCATCGGCAGCGTCAAGGTTCTTGGAGACTCGACGAACAGCGAGATCAAGACCGGGTTCGACCTGCCGTCCTACTCCGCCGGCTTCCAGGCGACGCGAGGCGCAAGCCATATCCACAAGCTCCACATCAAGGGAAGCCTGATCGACTCTGTCGTCTCCGCCTCCTATACGCCGGCCAAGGCTGGCTACGGTCAGCCTGGTTCGTCAGCTGGACCGGGCTCGATCACCGGCCGCTTCCAGGGTGGGGTCTACAACACCGGCGCGACGAACATCCTGGGCAACACGGGGGCGGGCTTTTATGCCCGTCACAAGAAGGGCTACCTGCCCCAGGGTTGAGACTCGCGAACGTCTCTAACAGCGAAGGGCGGCCAGACGAGCTTCGTCCGACCGCCCTTCGTCTGATTCGAATGGGATCAGAACGTCGGGATGACGATCTTTTCGCCGTTCTTCATCGCGGATTCGTGTGCACAGATGCCGACCATCGTCCAGTTGGCGGAGGTCTCAGCGTCAGGCAGCGCGGCTCGTTCGCCCCGGATGGCGCTGAGCCAGGCGTGGACCATGTGCGGGTGCGAACCGCCGTGTCCGCCGCCCTGCGTGAACGAGAGGTGGGTGTCGCCTTCGGAGTCGTAGACCCCTTTGGTCGTGAACCGTTGGATCGGGCCCGGGAGTCGGCTCGCGAAGTCGGGTACCGGAACGCGCGAGGGCATGTCGGGCTCGGGCTTGCCGAGAGTGTGAATCACCGGCTCTTCGCCATCAACCTGCTGCCACTCGAAGCTCTTCTTGCTGCCGTAGGCGTCGAAGCTCTCTCGGTATTGTCGGGCGGTGTTGAACAGGCTTCGCGTCACCTCCGCGCAGATGTCGCTGTCGCGGAACTTGAAGGTCGCGGTCTCGACCGCGAACGGGCTGCCATACTTCGCGACCAGGCCCGGCTCGATCAGCCCCGATCCATGACACACGACGTGCTCGGCCTGCTTACCGACGATCGCCAGGCAGGGGCTGACGCAGTGCGTTGCGTAGTGCATTGGCGGCAGGCCCTCCCAGTAGCCGGGCCAGCCCGCCATGTCTTGCTGGTGGCTGCCTCGGAGGAACTGAATCCGGCCGAGTTCACCGGTGTCGTAGAGTTCTTTGACGAACAGATACTCGCGGCTATAGACCACGGTTTCCATCATCATATAGACCTTGCCCGACTTGCGCTGGGCCGCGACGATCTTGGCGCAGTCTTCGCTGGATGTGGCCATCGGCACCGTGCAGGCGACGTGTTTGCCCGCCTCGAGCGCGGCGATCGACTGCCAGGCGTGGTCCTGGATCGGCGAGTTGATGTGGACAGCGTCAACATTCGGGTCGTTCAAGACCTGGTCAAACTCGGTGTAACGGGTTGCGATCTTCCAGCGGTCGCCGCACTCGTCGAGGTCTCCCTTAGATCGCCGACAGATCGCTTGAATCTCGGCGCCTGGGTAGCTCTGATAGATCGGGATGAATTCCGCCCCAAAGCCCAGGCCGACGATGGCCACGCGGATTGGTTGCACAGTTGCCATGAGTGGGAGGCTCCGACTCGGAAGATTGAGACGTGGTGTCGGCGACTCGGCCCGGCGCGCGAGAATCTTCGCAGGATAGTAGCCGGCCCCCTTGAACGCAAGCCAGACCATCCCCAGGCCCTTGCGTCGTGAGGTGATCGCCGATAGAACCGAACCGAGGCATCCCCTTCGCACCCATTCGAAGACGAGCCCGACCTTGGACGCATTCCTTCACTTCCTCAACAGCCCGACGGCCGAGCGCATCCTCGCCTCGACGGCCCTGGTCATCATCGGCGGCATGCTTGGCTGGCTCGGGCATCGCTGGAAGCATCATCGGCTGCACATGCAGATCATGCGAGGAGATGCCCGTGATGTCGCGACGATCGAGAAAATCTTGATCGATATCGACCCCGAAGGGCGAGACACCCTCCGCATCCGCACATGCGGTCGAGACCCGCTCGAACAGATCTTCCCCAACCCCGCCGCGCGGGAGGCGTTCCACGAACGGCTCGCCGCGACCTCGTCCGTCGACCCGCTCGTCAACAAGGAAGGGCGAATGGGGTCCTATCTGCTCCAGGAATTAGCGATCTGGGTCTGCGGCAAGGTGGGCGAGGGTGAGTTCCCGCACGACATCTGGGTAATGGCGACGGTCTGCGAGCCGGCCTCGTTCGGCGGGCACCAGTCGTCGACCGTCCTTGTCATCAAGCAGTCCGACCTCGCCCGATTCCGGAAATGGACGACCTGTCGCGACATCCAGGTCGAGCATGGAGGACACGGCGAACGGATCTTGACGCTTCTGAGTGTCGCAGCCGAGTACGACCGGCAGGCGGAAGCCGTCGCGAAGCGCCAGGCCGAGGGGCGTCGCCCAAATTACGAAGAGACAATGTATCTCCTTGACCTCGCCCTTGACCAACGCGTGGTCGACTTGCCCTCGAAACCAGTTCCGTGGTCGCGGTTCGAGAAGACGCTTAAAGCACGCGGGATCGAATGACTTTGTAATCCTCCTGTCGAATGACCCGAGTGGCCGGACGGCGGCAGTCTAGGTAGAGTGACATCGGCTGATTTCATGACATCGATTTGGCGAGGTAGATGACGATGGCTGGAGCGACGGGCGACAAACCGGTACGGGTCGGGATCATCGGCGCGGGGGCCGTGAGCGACTATCATCACGTCCCCGGTATTCGGCTCGACCCGAGGGCGACACTCACCGCCGTCGCCGATACCGATCCCGCTTTGCTTGAAAAGCGGAAGGGGGAGTGGGGCGTCTCGATCGCGAGCACTGACCCGCTCGAAATCGCCACGCATCCCGAAGTTGACGCCGTCATCATCGCCACGCCCAACTTCTCCCACAAGCCGATCGCCCTCGCCGCCGCCGCTGCGGGCAAGCACATCATGTGCGAGAAGCCGCTCGGGCTTAATGCGACCGAAGTCCAGACGATGTATGAGGCGGCCCGCGATGCCAAGGTCGTCCACATGACGGCCTTTACCTATCGCTTCGCGCCTTCGATGCGCTACCTGCGCCATCTCATGAAGACGGGGGCGCTCGGCACGCCGCGGCATTTCCGGTCGCAGCGATTCCTCGACTGGCCCGAGACGAGCTGGGGCTGGCGGCAATACAAAGACAAGGCCGGCGCGGGGGATCTTTACGACATGACGATCCACCGCCTCGACTTCGCTCTCGACCTCCTCGGGCCGATCCAGCGAGTCTGCGGCTCAGTGGCCCGCTTCGCCCCGAGAGTGACCACTCCTGACGGCAAGCCTTGTGAGCCGTCCAACGTCGACGATTGGTCGTGCCTGATCGGCGAATTCGCCAACGGCGCGACAGGGGTCTGGGAAGGGACGACGCTCGCCAAGGGTTACAATCGAGATGGCTTCGGCCACGAGTGGGCCGAGATCAATGGCTCGGAGGGCTCGGCCGTCTATCGACTTCACGAGCCGAATTGTCTGCTCCTCGGCAAGACCGGTTCCGACCTCGCGGGCATTGACGTTCCCGACGAGTTTCTCAAGGCCGCCGGCAGCCCGCGCGACCCTCGTCAGGGCAAGCCGGCCACCGTCTTCCGGTACGATCTTATCTGGGAGTTCATCTCAGCTATCGTCGAAGGTCGGCCCGCCGTCCCCAGCTTCTACGACGGCCTCAACGCCCAGATTATCGCCGACGCCGTGCTCGAATCGCACGAAAAACGGATGTGGATCGACACGCCGTTGGCAGCGGTCTGAGGTTAGAAAGTCATCCCGCCGACCGTCGCGAGGTGGTGCCTCGACGACGGCCG
>JANXSY010000012.1 GCA_025356435.1 Isosphaeraceae bacterium
GCGAGCTCGACCGCAACGTCGACCCTGCCTCGACGATGCAGGTCGTCGACGCTCTCATCAAGGCTGACAAAGACTTCGAACTCGTCGTCGTCCCCGGCGGCGGCCACGGCGCGGGGGGCGGTCGATACGGCGAGCGACGTAAGCGCGATTTCTTCGTGAGGAACCTGCTCGGCGTCGAACCACGACGATGAACGCCGAAGGTCGTGCCTTGCGAGGTCGAGGCGGCCGGGCTACGCTGTTATGGTCGCACGACCGCTCGTTGATATCGCCCAAGGAACTCTGATTATCATGAAGTGCCTGATCGTACATCGAACCGAAAAAGGGTGGTACGGCGAGGACGTCTCGTACAAGAAGTCAGGCAGCGGCTTCTATCGAGAGACGACGAACGTCGCCATCCCCCAGTTGAAGGAAGAGATCGTCAAGTTCGCCGCTGAGAATGACTACTCGATCGAATGGCGAGACATCATCAACGCCCCCGGCGTCGTCAACCCGGCGGGCGCGGCGACGGGCTGAAGACTCTCCCAATAAATTCGGTGTCCGGCCGAACCCCTATCAACGCTCCGCCCTCCTCTACTCGACCCCATCGGACGGACGATGCTGTTCGATCTCCGCGACCTGTCGAAAACGTACGGCAAGATCAAAGCCCTCCGGGGCCTCTCCGTCGCCATGCCCGAGGGGGCCATCGGGCTGCTCGGCCCGAATGGCGCGGGCAAAACGACGATGATCCGCACCCTGCTCGGGCTGATCTCGTTCGACTCGGGCGGGGGAGAAGTCCTCGGCATGGACATCCGCACCAGGCGGCTCGATATCCGCCAGGCCGTCGGGTTCGTCCCCGAGGATGAATGCCTGTTCCCGTCGGTGCTGGGTGTCGAATTCGTCGCGTATGCTGGTGAGCTCGCCGGGATGTCCCGCACAGACGCCATGCAGCGCTCGCATGAGGTCCTCGACTACGTCGGTCTCGGCGAGGCCCGCTATCGCAAGGTCGCCTCCTATTCGACCGGGATGAAGCAGCGGATCAAGATCGCGTCGGCGATCGTGCATGATCCCAAGCTCCTCATCCTCGATGAGCCGACCAACGGCATGGATCCTGCCGGCCGCGAAGAGGTGCTTGAACTGGCCCGAGACCTGGCGCACAACAAGGGGATGAGCCTCCTCTTCTCCAGCCATCTCTTGCCCGACGTCGAGGCGGTCTGCGACCACGTCATGGTCCTCGGACACGGCCGGCTCCTGCTCAACGGCCGGATCGACGAACTCAAACGGCCCCACGCCCATGAATACGAGACGCGAGTCAGGCATGACCAGGCCGCCTTCGCGAGCCAACTCTCCGTGCGCGGGGTGTGGTCGGAGCCGTTCGAAGATCGCCTGCTCGTGAGGCTGGGCGAAGGTCAGACCCTGGCCTGCCTCTGGGAGACGGCCCTCGAAACGGGCGAGCAAATCCGCTCGCTCCGGCCCAGGCAGAGCACGCTCGAAGAGGTCTTCCTCAGCTCATTGGCGGAGGGCGACTGATGCCCATTTTCGACCAGGGATATCAGCACTGGACCGGCCCACTCTCGGGGCACACCTGGCGATGGCTGGCAATCACGCGGCGCGGGGTCTCCGCCCAGTGGAAGAGTTGGTGGATCAAGGCCGTCGTCTTCATCGCGCTGATCCCGGCTCTCGCACTCTCGGCCTTCCTGGTCCTCTGGGGGCTGCTCGAACAGAAGTCGTCGATCCTCACGCCATTCCTCTTCCTCTTCCAGGGCCTGCCGCCGGAGGTAATGGAGGGGGCAAAGGGCTATCGGGCGGTCTTCTGGACGCTTGCGTTCCACGCCTTTTTCAACTTTGAGTTGATCTTCTCGATGCTCCTCGTCCTGCTCGTGGGACCGAACCTGATCAGCCAAGACTTGCGCTTCAACGCCATCCCGCTCTACTTCTCGCGGCCGCTGAGACGGATCGACTACTTCATTGGCAAGCTCGGTGTGATCGCGACGTTCGTCGCCCTGGTCGCGATTATCCCGCCGGTGCTCGCCTATCTGATCGGGGTCGCGTTCGGCTTCGACGCCAATGTCTTTGCCGACACTGGGCGTCTGCTCGTGGCGTCGGTGGCCTATGGCGTGGTGATCGTGCTCTCGTCGGGAACGTTGATGCTGGCGATCTCGTCGCTGTCGAGGAACTCGCGGATGGTCGGCGCGGCCTGGATCGGCCTCTGGGTCATCAGCTCTGTCTCGGCCGGCATCCTCACGAATACGGTGCGTCAAGACTGGTGCCCGACCGTCTCCTACCTGCACGACCTCCTCCGGGTCCGCGAGGCGATGATCGACACCCCCTCGGCCCGCGCCAAGCTCCGCGAACTCACCGAGGCGGGCCAGCGTCAGGCCCAGGGCGGCATGGTCCGCAGAGCCTTGAGCAAGATGGCCCGCCCGCCAGGGTCGATTGCATCGAGGGGAGGGTCGATCGCCCCGCCCAACAACCTCCCGCCTCCCCCGCCAGGGACAGACGCTTACGGCAACTCGACTTATTCGTGGCAGCTCTCGGCCGGAGTGCTCGCGGGCCTGTTCGTGCTCTCGATCGGCATCTTATCATCCCGAATCAAATCGCTGGATCGGCTCAAGTGATGCACGACCCAGATTTCACACCCCCACCGCCGAAGGATGCCCCGCCCGACGCCGTGGTCGAGTTCATCGGCGTGTCGAAGTGGTTCGGCCACGTCATCGGCGTCAATAACCTCACCTTGCGTATCCCGGCCGGACTCACTGGCCTGCTCGGGCCGAACGGGGCGGGCAAAAGCACGCTCCTGCAACTCGCGACCGGCCAGCTCAGGCCGAGCCAGGGCCGGGTGCTCGTGCTCGGCCACCCCGCCTGGAACAACCCCGGCCTCAACCGCTATATCGGCCTCTGCCCCGAGCAAGATGCCTTTTACGAATGGATGACGGGTCGAGAATTCGTCACCGCCTGCGCCCGACTCGGTGGGTTCCCCGCGCGAGAAGCCGCCGAGGCCGCCGCCCGCGCCATCGAAGGCGTGCGGATGACCGAGAACGCCGACCGCCCGATCAAAGGTTATTCGAAAGGGATGCGCCAGCGAACGAAGTTGGCGCAAGCCCTCGTCCACGACCCGCTCGTCCTCTTTCTCGATGAGCCCCTCACCGGCACCGACCCTGTCGCCCGGCGAGACTTGCTCGACATCATCCATCGCCTCGGCGACGAAGGCCGGAGCGTGATCGTTTCGAGCCACGTCCTCCACGAAGTGCAGGCCGTCACTCCGTATATCGTCCTGCTCAACCACGGCCGGCTTGTCGCCGAGGGTGACGTCCGCCAGATTCGCGACCTGATCGATACCCACCCGCACCGGATCATCCTCAAGTGCCGAGACGGCCGCGCGCTCGCCTCCAAGCTCGTGCGGGCCGACGACGTGGTTGGGGTCGAGCTTCGCCGCAAAGACGGCGCGATCCTCGTCGAGACGCGCTCTCCTGACCTCTTCTACAGCCGCCTTGCCTCGCTCGCCCTCGAAACCGACACCCCGATCGAGGAAGTCTATTCCGACGACGACAACCTCGAAGCGGTCTTCAAATATCTGGTGAACTCATGAGCACAGCCGATCGCAAGACCGTCGGGCGGCCGGTCGTCGTCTCGCACCGGATCGACCCTTCGGCGGTCGTGATGCTCTTCCGGATGACGGTCGCACGGCTGATCCGGGGCCGCCGACTGCTCGTGCTGATGCTCCTGTTCTCATTGCCGATCCTCTTCGCGTTCCTCGCCCGGCGCTATGAGCCCCGCTATGACGCCAATACCGGCGAGCTGGCATTGGTTCTCGGCCTGATCCCGCAGACCCTCCTGCCGCTCACGGCTCTGGTCTTCGCCTCGGGCATGATCCGCGACGAGATCGAGGAGCAGACGCTCACCTACCTGCTCCTCCGCCCGATCCCCCGCGAGGTGATCTATGTCGTGAAGCTGGCCGCGACGATCTTCGTTACGGCCGTGCTCACTGCCGTCTTCACCGCGCTGACGTATCTGGTGGTCGACTGGAACGAGCCCAACCTCATCGGCGAGGTCTTCCCAATACGCGTCCTCCAGACATCGGCGGCGATGTTCCTCTCGCTCGCGGCTTATGGCTCGATCTTCGGGCTCCTGAGCGTGTTCACGTCGCGGACCTTGGTCTTCGGGGTCGGCTATATCGTGGTGTTCGAGGGCGTGATCGCAAACATCGAATTCGTGGTCCGCAAGGTCGCCATCCTCTACCAGTTTCGCGTCCTGATGATCCGCGGGCTCGACCTCAAACCCGCCGACTGGAATATCGACCTCAAAGTGGCCCCGTCGGCCACCTGGGCCGCGCTCAACCTCGCGATTGCCGCCCTCGTCTTCACCGCCCTCGGTGCCTGGTTCTTCGCCCGCCGCGAGTTCCGGATCAAGACACCCGAAGGGGCGTGATCCCCGGTCGTCCAAAGAACCTCCGGCGATTTTCGGGACGACTGACCGTTGTCTCCCGATGATCTCGTTGGCGTTCTTTGGCAATCCGGAGTGAGGACAGACGAGACCGCTCCGATAGGCGATTCGGATATCCCGACCGAACGAATTTTTCCTGTGCCCTTGGGACACCCGACCCCATGAAAGGAGCACGAGAGGGATGCATGCGCCCAGTCATTGCCGGGCATTCCTCCAATTGCGCAAATCACTCAGAATTAAGACTTTCAGGGCAAGCCATTTTGCGTCCGACCGATCCGGCCTGTCTCTGAACAGCAACGACCCGGCCCCATCCGAAGCGGGGGCCGGGCCGCGCGAACTGTCCCGATCGGTCCAGGTCAGTAGGAGGTCGAGTTGATGACTTCACCGCTGGCCCGAGTGATGAGGGCTTTCAAGACAACGGGGTTGACGGTCGCCTTGATCGATTTGACGGAGCCGTCGGCAAACAGCGCGGAGAAGCCGTTCGGTTGGAACCCGCCGAGCTTGGGGACGGGGCCATTCGGATCGAAGGGGATATCCTCGGGTTTTGTCCAGGGGATGTCACGGTCAGCCTCGACAGCGAGGATCGTAGTCGAGGTCCCGTCGGTGATGTCGGCGATCTTCGAACCTTCATTGCCTGGGAAGAGGGTCTCCTTGCCAGTAAAGACGAAGTACGACGGGGAGGTCGTCGACTTAGACGAGGGATGCCGGTAGACGGCTGGCATCTTGTCGAGGACCTTGCGGTTACTGGGGCTGTCCCAAGGTTCGTCAAGTTTGTACTGCTGATAGAGATCGTTCTGATCGATGAATGGCAAGATCGCCACCCGCCAGCTATGCGGGGTCTTGCCGTCAGGGCCGAGATTCGCCGCCGCCGGGAACGAGCCGTGCGTCGACTGATAGTTGTAGAAGGCCAGGCCGATTTGCTTCATGCTATTGACGCTCTGGGCTCGTCGCGCCCCGTCTCGCTGCGTCTGGACCGATGGCACGAGCATCTGAATGGCCTGCGCGAGCTGGATATCGCCCGCCGACGAGAGGTGGACGGTCCGGCCTTCGGTCGTGATGGCCGCCTTGTCCAGGAAAGGGTGTCCGAGGTCGATCAGAATCTTGATCTCGGCCGGGGTCCGGCCGGCCTGGTCTCGGAACGAGTCCAGGGCATTCCGGCCGAGGGTGAGGCAAGCCTTCAAGGTGTCGGCCACCTGCATCGCGTTGTTCTCGTTATTGCAGATCGCAATCCCATCGACGGCGATCATCTTGGTCGCATCAACACTCAAGGCGTAGGCGCTCGCACGCTCAAAAAGCGGACCGACGATGCCAAGTGGGCTGATCGGCTGGCCGGCGTTCCGGGGATTGAGCCCGTTGGGAAGGGCTGTGACGTCGACGGCCAGGGCTACTTGCCCTTTCTTGATCGCCTTCCAGGCTTCGGCCCAGGGAGCACGGTCGGTCGCGCCGGGCTTCGCGGTGAGAATCCGGAAGAGCATCGGCTCTTGCGCGATGACCAGGGTCTGGCTGTCAGGCGACGAGACGCGAATGTTTTCCGCACTTTCGATCTGATAATAGGTGGACTCGCCGAACTTGGCCTCTTTCAACTGGGGAATACTCTTGGTCAGGACGGCTTTCCAATCTTGCGGCTTGCTCATCCGAAAGATCGCCCCCGATGGAGCACCCGCCGCAGGCCCTGGCGGCCGTCCGGCGCGTAACCCCTCGAAGGTCCAGAGCAGGGTCACTTGCTCGACGTCGGTAACCTTCAGTCCGGTGGTCGCCTGAAGCTGCTTGGCGGGTTCGAGCGTCTCTAAAATTCGACTGACGTCGGGGTTTGCAAGCAACTCGGCGGGTCGGAAGACGGCAATCATCGCCGTATCAACGGGGATGTAGCCATACTCGATCGTCACGCCACCTGACGTCGCGGGCGTTGCGGGAGCCTGGGCGGCCTCGGCCACTCGGGTCGATCCCGGTCCTCGAAGGCCGGCGATCGCCAAGCCGGCAAGGACGAGCGTCCCCAATGTGGCCACTCGGGTACGACGGGGCAGGGGGACCTGTTCACGGACTTCGTTCGCGTCGCGGAGCATCTCAATTCTCCTCAGAAGGGTGCCACGGCCAGGACGGAACGACCGGGCGGGCCAACCGACCGATCTCGGTTCGTTGCGTAATGCCAACCGGGCCAGGGTCGCGAGGTAGACGCGATTCCCGCCCGAGAGACGAGCCCCCAGGGCATCGGCCGCCAACTCCTGTTCGAGCCGGAGTCGGCCGACCAGCCAGTGGGCGAGGGGATGGTAATAATTAAGGGCCAGACTGAAATGGGCGATAATACAACTTATGTAATCACAACTATGGATATGCGCAATTTCATGCGACAACACGACGTGGCGTTCGCGATCGTCCCATTCGATCCAATCCTCCGGCAGGAGGACTACGGGGCGAAGCCAGCCGACCGTCGCAGGCGTTGCCAGGCCGGGTGCGACGCGAAGGTCAACCCCGCGACCGACCCCCAAACTCTCGACGATCTTCGCGGCCAGATCGGACATCGACAGGTCGTCGAGCGGCCTGCTCCCACGCCGGAGCAGGGCCACGGCTATCAGTCCGAGAGCAAACCGGACCAGCCCGACCCCCACCCCCGCGATCGCCACGACTGCCACGCAGGCTCGCCACCCCCAGCGTGGAGAGTCAGGGGTGCGCAACAAGGCTTGGCCCAAATCTCGAAAGGCAGGCCCGAGGTCGGTCGTTGTCGGGGCCGAGACGGGATCAGTATCCGCCTCGATCGCCGCGAGCGGGCCGTCGGACGGAGAGGGCGGGAGGGCTTGCGGATCGACACGACGCCGATCGGCCTGGACGGACGACCGGGCCGAGTCGAGCGGGCCGAGACCCCACCAGCGCGGCCAAGGGCTTAGCGCGAGTGCCGAGACCCCGACCATCCCGACCAGCGTTGCGAGCGCGACCAAGGCCGACGCGGCCGGTCCCCGCTTGCGGAGGATAAGACAGAGGCCAAGCCCAACGGATGCGAACGCAGTCCCCCGTGCCGCCGCACCGAGCATCGCAACACCGATCTCGTTCATGGCTCCTCCTCCCGCAAGGTGTCCTCAAGGAGCGCCCGCTCCTCAGGGGTCAGCGCCTTCTGTTCCACGAGTCGAATCAACAACTGTTCGCGAGATCCGCGAAAGACTCGTTCAACGATGTCCCCAAGGATGCTTCTTGAAACGTCTTCATAAGACCGTGCTGGTCGATAGCGAAACGGCCGTTCCCCGTTCGTCTGGGTGAGAAACTTCTTATCCGCGAGGATACGGACGAGAGTTGCAATCGTCGTATATGCCCGATCGACTTCCGACCGACTTAATTCATCCCGCACCTCGGCCGCCGTCGCCGTGCCGAGTTTCCAGAAGACATGCATCACTTCGAGCTCTCGCTCGGTCAGTTCCTTCGCGGCGGGTCTTCCCACGCGATCCACCTCCCTCGTAAGCGTCGATGAAACCAAGATTTGGTTTACGAGATTTGGTTCTATAGTAAAACAACTCGGACGGTTGTCAAGGGATGAGTCTTAAGAATGTCGTACTCAAGAGGCGAGAGGCTTCGGGAGGCGCGTGCTAAAAAGCTCGCCTTGCAAAGAGGGGTTCCGAGGGTGATAATCTCCGACTCGATGAAAGCGATCAACCGAGCCGAAGTGGCGGAATGGCAGACGCGCCGGACTCAAAATCCGGTGGGGTAACACCCGTGTGGGTTCAAGTCCCACCT
>JANXSY010000035.1 GCA_025356435.1 Isosphaeraceae bacterium
CGACGTAGAGGGCACCGCCTGGGCCGGCCCGCTCGTCGTGCTGATCGACCATCGTAGCGCCAGTGCGTCGGAGATCTTCGCGGGAGTGATGAAAGACTATGGTCGGGGACTGATCCTCGGCGGCTCGCACACGTTTGGTAAGGGAACGGTGCAGAGCATCATGCCAATCAACGATCAGCGAGGCTTGCAGCGTTTGCCAGACCTTGGTGCGCTGAAGCTCACCATCCAGCAGTTCTATCGGGCCAATGGCGAGAGCACCCAGGTCCGTGGTGTCGCCCCCGACATCAAGATCCCGTCCCTCGATGACCAGGTTTCTGACGACCTCGAAGGCAAGCTCGACAACTCGTTGAAGTTCGACAAGGTTGACGCCGTCCCGCACGACCAGTTCAACCGTGTCCCGAGCGATCTGCTGACCCGCATTGAGGCCCGCTCTGAGGCTCGCCGCAAAGAGAACCCGAAGTTTGTCAAACTCGAAGCGACGATCAAGAAAGCACTCGAGCGTAAAGCCAAGCACATGATCTCGCTCAACGAGACCAAGTATCGCGTCGAGCTCGGGGTCGAAGACGAAGAGCTGAATGAGGCAATCAAAGAGAAGAAGGCCAAGAAGCGCAAGTACGACAACCATCCCGCCTGGGAGTCGAGCTACTACAACGACGAGATCGTCAACATCATCGCCGACTATATCACCCTCGGGTCAAAGATCCTCGCCGCCGCCCCGGTCCGTGCCGAGGCGAACAACCCCTGAGTGTTCTGCCAGCCGAGTGATTGAACCTTCAAACGCCCGCGACCAATGATTTGGTCGCGGGCGTTCGGCTTTATCGCCTCAACGAGGGGCCGAGACGTTCGCCCGGATACCCTTGGGGAAGGCGATGAGGTCTGCGAAGTCTCGCGAGCAGAGTCCACACTCCACCCTTCGGGCATGAACGACTGACCACTCGCGAGAATCTGTTCGATCCAGTCAACGTCTTAGCGTCATAAGGTTCGTCGGTGCTTTGATTTCGGGCGCGAACCCGCTCGGACCTCGTTGATCGGAGGTCGAGCGGGGTCATGCTGATTACGGTCCGACAACCCGATTCGGTTATCAACCGAACCTGAGCCTAACCCTGGATCGCGCTGGTGCGGCCAAGGGCGATGTCGAAGTCACTCACGGCCGGAATGAGCATCGCCAGCAAAGCGAATCCGTACACGCCTACGCTACAGAGGAACGCGGCGAGCACGTCGCGATTCAGCAGACTGATGATGCAATAGAAGCTCCAGAAGGGCGTGAGGATCGCGACGATCCCGATCGCCCGCGACGGATTCCTCGCCCCAAGTGACGCGAACAACGCGACGCTGCCCGCCCCGATGAAGACGAGGAAGCTGAGGAGCTGCCGTCCGAACTCGCGGTCGCTCATGACGATCAGCCCCGCGCAGATCAGGATGCCGATCATGAGAAAAAAGATCGTCCCCAGGCTATTCGCGACTGCCGTCCGGCTGTTGGTATAGGTGATCGCCGCGTGAATGCCGAGCATCGCCGAGAAGTGGACCAAGACCACGAAATCGACGATGACGAAGACCGCCGATTCTAGCGAGAGAGCGCCGATGATCGCGAACCAGATCGTCAGCAAGACCGGCAAGACGACCATCTCCTTGGTGTTGTACAGCACGCCGTAGAGCTTGCCGTAGATGAACTCCTTCGGCGAGAGTTCGGTCACGAGCAGGAGGTCAAGCGCGCCGGTGTCTCGCTCGCTCGTCAATGAGGTCACGCCTTGGGCGTTAACGAGAATCAAGCTCAGGATCGCGAGCGGGACGAGAATCTTCGCCGGTCGCCACGCGTCGGCAAGGGCGTCGGGCGAGGAATGGAAGAAGGCGACCCCGAGAAGGAAGGCAAGGACATAGGCACCCTTGATGACGAGCGGTTTCGTGCCGTAGGCGCGAGTCATCAACTCTCGCCAGATGATCGGATTCGACCATGGCCTGCGATAACGGCCGGGTCCGCGCGTGATCCGTCGATGGGTCCGCCGAGGGACGTGCAGGCCGGTCGTCGCGCCCGCTTCATCCGCCGGACTGACTTCGGGATGTCCCACGCTGGCGGACGATGCGAGTGTCGTTTGAGCGATTTCCTCGACCTGGACGAGTTGCTCGGCAGCGGCGACGCCTTCACCATCCCGCTGTTCGCGCGGCTCGGCCTTGCCGGGATTCCACTTGCGGAGCATCACAACGCCCGTCGCGATCAAGATTGACGCGAGGCCGAGCGCTGAGGTGATGAAGATGAGGCTGGGCCGGATCGACGGCGCGAGCGATCCGGTGAGAGGGTCGGTGACGCTCGCAATCGTCCGATAAGGATTCAACACGGCTACCAGCGGGATGCCGAAGACGGCGAGTTGCGGAAGGATGTAGCCAATCGCCTCGATCCCGACGAGCGAGAGCACGACCACCAGCACCGTCAACGCCAGCGATTGGAACGTGCGATCTCGTCCGAGCGCGACCAGCATCCCCAGCGCCCCGCCCGCAATGCCCGTCGCGGCGGTGATGCCCAGGATGTCGAGCACTTGTTCGGCAGAGATCCCGCCGAGCAACATGCAGAGAAAGAAGATCGGTGCGGCCGAGAGGAGCAGGGTCACGATCTGCAAGAGGCTGGCGACCAGCTTGCCGAGGATGATCTCTAGGTCGTGAAGGTCGGTCATGAGCAGGAGGACGAACGTCCGCCGGTCCTTCTCATGGGCCACGGCCGTCGCGGCGGCCAGCGGCGCGAAGAAGAGCATGAGGGTGAGCTGAACCACCACGAAGAGGCGGAACAGGATGCCCCCGAAGAATGCGATGAGGCCAACCTCGGTCACGTCTTTCCACCCGATGAGCGACTGCCAGGCGGTCCACATCAGGATGAAAAATAGGCCGACGTAAGAGGCTCTAGCAACATAAAATCGCGAAGGTCGCGGGGCGGTAAGGATCTCTCGGGCGATGATCGGTCCTGCGAACAACGGAAGCCTCCGAGATAGATGGATGATCGCGAGGAGTGGAGGATCTGCCGATGCGGTCGTAGGGACGACCGAGGTTGCGGTGAATCCATCAAACTCCCCCCAGCCCGCTCGGCCGGAGGTCTGACGAAAACCCCATTCTAAACGACTTCAACGACCGAACCCAAGAGCAGCGACCACACTTGAGACGAGAAAGCCCAGAATCGGCCGATCGGAGCCCGCCATTCTCACAGGACGTTCACAAAGTTCATTTCCTGGCGAGAGGAAGCCAAGGAATCGGTGGCCCCGGCTCTTGAACCGGGGAATGACGTCGACAGGAGACAAGGCCACCCGAGATGTCTAAAGGACTTCTGACTTGGAGATCCGCACTGGCCATTCTCGCGGGCGAGTTGACAGCGAAGCAGCGAATCTTTTCTAATTGAATTATCCCTCTGTCGATCGCTCCCTCTCAATTCGCGACTTTCCGGAGACCGGGTCCGCCGTGGCTCAGAGATGTCGTAAGTGGCTGATCCAGACCTTCGCACTCGCCCTCGTCGTTTTCGGGGGCTTGGGTGGCGTTCTTTCGTCGGCAACGGCCGGGTGCCATGTCGCCGATCGGCCGCCGACGCTCGTTCTCGATCTGGATCGCATGACGAATCCGACCTTCGCTCTCGCTTCCACCGACGACCTAAGCGATCGCGGTCATCTCGTTCCAAGACCCTGTCAAGATGAGACGCCATCCTCATCGGTTCGGGGTCTATTGACCGAGTTGCCTCTCGCGCTGGACCAGTCTTGGTTCCCTCCCGTTGGACAACGATCCGCACATCTCCGTATCCCCGATGCACATGCCCTCCCGACCGACCTCGCATCGCGCCTCGATCGACCACCGCGACTGACCCACGACGTCTGAAAGTTCGTCGTTCCCGACCATTCAGTGAGTCGGGCTGTCAGCTTGGGGTCGATTTCGGAGAGTTTGTCATGCGCGATACGTCGCCAGCGGCGGCGGCCTTTCGTCGTCTTGCCTCGACGATTGGACTGTTCTGCCTCTATGCCGTGGTCGGTTGCGGGCCTTCCACGCCCGAGGGCCGGGCCGGCTTCTCTATCGAGCCAAGTCCAGGGTGGACCAAGGCGACCCAGCCTGTGGGCGTCGTGCCCGGTTCGATCATCGCGTCGTGGTCCGGTCCCGAAGGGGCGACCCTCGTCGCGTTTTCAAGCCTGCCGATCCCTGCTCCGAATCCCGAAGCGTTGGGAAAGGAACTGGCGACCCGGTGGCTCAACCTGCCGGGGGTCAACATCGAAGGCCAATCGGTCGCGACGTATTCCGGGCTCAAGGCGGCTCGGGTCGAGGCGGTCGGTCCTGGGACTGGCGGCAGCTTCGTGCCGAGCGGGATCGGCAAGCCCGTTCCGGTCGAAGGGAAGCCGCTCATCCCGACGCGAATGGTCTACGTCTCATTCCCTCGCGGAAGCGACACGCTGACTCTCGTCTGGCACTTCCCCGAATCGGCCCGCGCCGCGATCGAGCCGCAGGTTGAGTCGGCCCTTCATTCCGTTCATGTCGTTGATTCGCCTCAATCCGCCTCTTCCTACTGATCTCATCCGCCTCTCTGCTCCGATTGGAGTCATTTTATGTCAATATCCGTACGTTCGGCGATGAAAGATCGTCGAGGCCGGGTCTACACCCCGGCGGTCGGACCGGGGCTTCGGCCCTGGCTCTGGGTCGTCCTCATCGGCTTCTCGCTTCTTGGCGCGAACGGCGTTTACCTCGCCAGCGTCAGCGCCATGACCTACCTAACTGGCGTGTTGCAACATACTCCCTTCTATCAGGCGATGGTGATCCTTCACCTCGCGCTGGGCCTTCTCATTATCCTGCCATTCTTAGCATTCGGATTTGCCCACCTCATCACTTCATGGAAACGCCCGAACAAGGCGGCGATCCGATACGGCCTGATCCTGCTGTCCGCGGCGCTTGGAATCCTGGTGACGGGTCTCCTCCTCCTCAGACTGGACGGGGTGATCGACGTTCGCGACCCCGGGATCAGACGCATCGGCTACTGGCTCCACGTCGTGTTGCCGCTGGCCGTGATCGGGCTTTATATCAAGCACCGGCTGGCCGGCCCAATGATCCGATGGAAGTGGGCGAGGCGGGGCGGCGGAGCCGTCGTGGCGTTCGTGGCGATCATGGCCGTTATGCACACCCAAGAACCCTTGAAATATGGGGTGAAGGGGCCGAGAGAAGGGGCGAAGTATTTCTTCCCGTCGGAAGCCGTCACATCGAACGGCAAATTCATCCCGGCATCGGTCCTGATGGCCGACAAGTATTGTCTCAAGTGCCATCAAGATACGTACAATGGGTGGTTCCACTCGGCCCATCACTTCAGTTCTTTCAACAACAAGGCGTATTTGTCCAGCGTTCGAGAGACACGCAAGGTCTCGATGGAGCGCGACGGCAACACCCAGGCCGCCCGATGGTGCGCGGGGTGCCACGACCCGGTGCCGTTCTTCTCAGGCGAGTTCGACGACCCGAATTATGATGACGTGAACGCCCCGAGCAGCCAGGCTGGCATCACCTGCACGGCCTGTCACTCGATCACTCACGTCAACAGCACGCGGGGCAACGCCGACTATACGATCGAAGAACCCGAGCATTATCCGTTCGCCTTTAGCGAGAATCGCTTCCTCCAGTGGGTGAACAACACGCTGGTCAAGGCGAAGCCCGAGATGCACAAGCAGACGTTTCTCAAGCCTCTCATCAAAGATTCGAAATTCTGCTCGACCTGCCACAAGGTGGGCCTGCCGTTCGCGCTCAACCACTACAAAGACTTCCTCCGGGGCCAGAATCACTTCGATACCTTCTTGCTCTCTGGCGTCTCCGGGCACGGCGCAAGGAGCTTCTACTATCCGCCGGTCGCCAAGGGTCAGTGCGTCAATTGCCACATGAATTTCGTGCCCTCGAACGACTTCGGTGCCAAAGACTTTGACGGCAAGGGTGGTCGCGAGATCCACGACCACCTGTTCGTGGGGGCGAATACCGGCCTGGCCACATTCCGGGGCCGTCCCGATATCGCCGAGCGGCACGCCAAATATCTCCAAGATCAGAAGGTCCGCGTTGATCTCTTCGCCCTCCGTGAAGGCGGAGTGATCGAGGGAACGTTCCTCGGTCCGCTCCGTCCCGAAGTGCCAACGCTCTCGCCCGGCAAGCCCTATCTCGTCGAGGTCGTCGTCAGGACGCTCGGTCTCGGCCACCCCTTCAGCCAGGGAACGGTCGACTCGAATGAAATCTGGGTCGAACTGATCGCGAAACAAGGAGACAAGATCGTCGGCAGGTCAGGTGGGATTGATAAGAATGGGACGGTCGATCCGTTCTCGCACTTCATCAACGTCTTCATGCTCGATCGGGACGGCAAGCGGGTCGACCGTCGCAACCCGCAGGACATCTTCGTCCCGCTCTATAACAAGCAGATCCCTCCCGGCGCAGGTCAGGTCGTCCACTTTGCGCTCGATGTACCCGCAAAGGCCGACGCGCCGATCACCCTTGAAGCTCGGGTGAACTATCGCAAGTTCGATCGCAAGTTCATGGATTACATCTTCGGCCCCGGCAAAGGCCCCGAGTTGCCGGTCGTTGTGATGGCCAAAGACGAGGTGACGCTGCCGGTGGCGGGCGGGCCGAAGGTCGAGAATCCCGCCTCGCCGATCAAGGAAGTCTGGCAGAGGTGGAACGATTACGGCATCGGGCTCTTGCTCGAAGGGTCGGAGAAGGGGGGCCAGAAGGGCGAACTGAAGCAGGCCGAGCCGATTTTCGAGAAGGTTGCCGCGATGGGCAAGGCTGACGGCTGGACGAATCTCGCCCGCGTCTACAACCGCGAAGGCCGCATCCCCGACGCCCTCGCCGCGCTCGAGAAGGCGAGCAAACATCCCCAGCCCGCTGCCCCGTGGGTCATCGCCTGGCTCTCGGCGCAGATCGACGAGCGGAACGGCTATCTCGACGAAGCGATCGTCAAGTATGAGTCGGTGCTCGCGACCAATATCCCCGACCGAGGATTCGATTTCAGCCAGGACTATGAGGTAAACAATGCCCTCGGCATGGTCCTGTTCTCGCGTGCGATGCAGGAGGATGAGAAGAGCGTGGAACGTCACGCTTTGCTGAAGAAGACGATCGGAGTCTTCCGGCATACCCTCTCGATCGACTCCGAGAATGTGACGGCCCACCACAACCTTGGCCTCTCTTACGCCAAGCTCGCTGACGGTGCCCCCACTGTTGAGCCGATCGGCGCGAAGGTCGAGTCGGGCGCTCTGGAAGACCAGGCCCGGACGGTCGCCGCAGCCGCGACGACTCCAAGCGAGCGGGCCGCGCTTGCAAAAGACCTCGGGCCGAAGGTCGCCCGGTTCATCAAAGACGAGCGACCCGAATTCGGCTCGAAGCTGACTCCGCTCCTCGTCGTCGTCGATCAGCTCGGCAAGGCGTTTCAGGATGAAGCCGACCCGCAAACGCGGATGTTGCTCGCCTCGACGCTCGCCGCGACTCATAAGTCGTTGCATTCGATGTACAAGCCAGACGAGTTGGCCGAAGGGCGAGCCATCGGCAATGCCGTCAAGGACAATCCCGCCGCCGACCAGAATGCCCGGTCGGTCGTCATCCATCCGCTCCATCGTCCCGGCGCACCGGGGATCGACGCGAAACCCGTCCCTGTCGCTGCTCGGGAGTCCAAATGATGCGACCGATTCTGTCTCTCTGGGGAACGGCCACCCTGATTGGCCTCACCGCCCTGACCGGGTGCGAGACCAAGAAGCCTCCGCCCACAATCGCCGCGCCCTCCGCTCCGGTCAGCGTGAAGCAGACTCCGGCGGCGAGCCTGCCGACGGTGAGGTTTGTCGAGATCACCAAGGCCGCCGGGATCGATTTCATCCACACTAACGGGGCCTCGGGCGAGAAACTTCTTCCCGAGACGATGGGCTCGGGGGTCGCTTTTTTCGATTACGACAACGACGGCGACCCCGACCTCTTCTTCGTCAACTCCGCACCGTGGACCGGGAATACGGCGAAGGGCAGCGTGGGCAATCGGCTCTATCGCAACGATGGCAAAGGCCACTTCGAAGATGTGACCGAAGCCGCCGGGCTCTCTCGCAGCCTGTTCGGCATGGGCGTGGCTGTGGGCGACTTCGACAATGACGGCGACCCTGATCTCTACGTCACGGCCGTCGGCGGCGGGGTGCTCTATCGCAACGACGGCGGCAAATTCGTCGACATCACCGCTCAGGCGAACGCCAAGGCGGGGGAGGGCTGGCTCACGAGCGCGGCGTTCGTTGATATCGAGAATGATGGCGACCTTGACCTCTTCGTTTGCTGTTATGTTGACTGGACGCCTGAGAAAGACCGCAACCAGAATTTTCAGCTCTCCGGGAAAGGCCGCGCTTATGGTCCGCCGTCGGCGTTCGGCGGCCGGATGTGTACGCTGCTTCGCAACGACGGCGGCAAGTTCACTGATATCAGCGAGTCGTCCGGCATTCAGGTCCGCACCCCTGACCTCAAGGTTCCGGTCGGCAAGTCGCTCGGCATCGCCCCGTTCGACATCGACGGTGACGGACTCGTCGACCTCGCCGTGGCGAACGACACCGTCCCGAACTTCCTTTTTCACAATCTAGGGGGAGGCAAGTTCGAGGAGATCGGCCTCACCTCGGGGGTCGCCTACGATGCGCTCGGTTCATCAAGGGGGGCGATGGGGATCGACTGGGCGCACTTCAAGAACGACGGATCGCTCGGGCTGGCGATCGGCAACTTCGCCAACGAGATGACCGCTCTTTATGTGACTGATAATCCCGGCAGCCTGTTGTTCTCCGATCAGGCCAACGTCTTCGGCCTCGGTGCCCCGACCCAGCCTCCGCTCAAGTTCGGCCTCTTCTTCTTCGATTATGACCTCGACGGCCGACTTGACCTGCTCTCGACGAACGGGCACCTGGAGAGTGACATCGCCAAGGTCCAGGCGTCGATGACCTACGAACAGTCAGCGCAGCTCTTCTGGAACACTGGCCAGAAAGGTCGTGCCCTATACGCTCTGGTCGGACCAGCCGTCGCCGGCACCGACCTCTTCACTCCGATCGTCGGTCGCGGCAGTGCCTATGCCGACATCGACGGCGACGGCGACCTTGATGTGGTGATGACCGCGAACGGCGGCCCTGCCCGTCTCTTTCGTAACGACGGCGGCGACAAGAATGGGTGGATTCGCCTCGCCCTGACCGGCCGCGTGTCGAACCGGAGCGCGATCGGGGCGGCGGTCACGGTTACGTCAGGGTCCGTGGTCAGAAGCGGCAACTCTACCCCACGAAGGGCTATCTCTCGTCGTCGGAACTGACGATGACGTTCGGCCTCGGAACGCTCCGTCTCGCGGACGAGGTGCGGGTCCGATGGCCGTCAGGAAAAATCTCGGAATTGAAGGGATTGAAATCGGGTCAGGTTTACAAAGTCGACGAGCGAGACGCCGTGGCATCGGCCGCGAAGTAAGCGGGCAGGGGCAAGCCGGTTCGGTCCGAACCCGATCGAACCGGCTTCCTGCCCGCTGGATGTTCGCCGCGTCCTTTCATCGAACCTTGCAAGTTTGACAACCCTAAAGTCGGCGAGAGAACGGCCTGCGCCCTTGCCCGCGTGTGGTATAGTTGGGATGAGGTGGTTGGGTCGGAGTGCCCTAAGCCTCACGGACCGGTAAGTCGAGGGCGTTCCCCGTCGCTCGACCCGCCGCGCCCGCCGACATTGAGCAACCCCTAAGAATAGCAACCATGGATCGGTGCGCGGACGGATCACGGTCGCCTCTGGGACGGTCTGATTTTCCGAGCAGGGCCTGTCGACGATCCTCGGTCTGCTGACGCCTCTCGACCTCGCCCGTCGCTCGAACCTCGCCGCCCTATTTTCGACTTCGCGGTCTCGCCCGCTGCGCCCCTCCGCAGTGCGAGAGGATCGTACGCGATGCGACCCGAGGAACTCTTTCGCAAGGGATGGTTGGCCCTGGCTCTCGTAGCCGGGTCACTCCTCACCTTGGCAAGGGCCGCCGAGCCCGACGCCCCGTCCAACGCGACGCAAGCGGTCCTCGGCCCCAAGATCGTGCCGGGCGATCCCGCGTCGACTCTCCAGCGCGGCCTGGATTTTGAGCGCAAGCGGAACTGGGCCTCGGCGATCCGCCTCTATGAAGAGGCGCTCGAACAATGGCCGAGCCGCTCCGAGTTCTCGCACCGTCACCTCCTCTGCGAGATGCACTACAAGGTCGCCCGCCGCTATCAGGATCGCAGCTTCCGCGACATCCTCCTGAAGCTCTCTCGCGACAAGGTGATGGAACTCTACGAGGAACTCGTCGACCGGATCGAGACGCACTACGTCGACAAAGCGGCCCTCGAACCGATGATCCGGCGCGGTTACGACAACCTTGAAGTCGCCCTCCGCGATCCCAATTTCCTCAAGCTCAACGCCGTCAGCGCGGAGCCGTCGCGGATCACGTGGCTCCGCCAGTCGCTCCGCCTCCGCAGAGAGTCGCTCGAAGTCGTCACCCGCGATCAAGCAAGGGCCGAGGTGCTCGCCGCGTGTGAACTCGGCCGGCAGGGGCTGGGGATCAGCACGGCCGCAATCGTCCTCGAATTTACTTATGGCGCGTGCGACGTGCTCGACCCCTATTCGAGCTATCTCACGCCCGACAAACTTGACGACATGTTCTCGATGATCGACGGCAATTTCGTCGGGCTCGGGGTCGAACTTAAGCAGGATGAACTCGGACTGCGGCTCGTCGGCGTCATCAAAGACGGTCCCGCAGCGGATGCCGGTCTCAAGGTCGGCGACAAGATCATCGCTGTCGGCCCGAAGTCGGTCAAAGGTCTGGGCCTCGACGAGGCGGCGGGGCTCTTGCAGGGGAATGAAGGGACGCAGATTGTCGTCACGATCCTCAGCTCTGATGGTACGAGTCGCGACATCCGTCTGGTTCGCAGGCATGTTGAAGTCGCCAGCGTCGCCCAGGCGAAGATCGTCGACAAGGCGTCGGGCGTCGGCTATATCCAGCTCACTGGGTTCCAGAAGACCTCGACCGAAGAACTCGACCGCGCCATGCAATCGCTTCAGCGGAAAGGGATGCGTTATCTCGTCCTCGACCTCCGTGGCAATCCGGGCGGCCTGCTCAACGTCGCGGTTGACATCGCTGACCGGTTCGTCGACCGGGGCGTGATCGTCTCAACGCGGGGTAGGGCGCCCGGCCAGACGCAGGTCTATCGAGCCCGGCCTGACCTCGTCTACACGATGCCGATGGCGGTTCTCATTGACCGCGACAGCGCCTCTGCCAGCGAGATTCTCGCCGGAGCGCTTAAAGACCTCGACCGCGCGACGATCATCGGCGATCACAAGAGCTACGGCAAAGGATCGGTCCAGAGCATTTTCGAGCTCCGAAGCGTCCCCGCCGGCCTCAAGCTGACTACCGCCCAGTTCTATTCGCCGACCGGTCGCCCGTATAGCGAGCAGGGTGTCGAGCCCAAGATCCTCGTCAAAATCACCGCCAAGCCTGTCTCCGGCAGTGAGAACGGATCGGCCGAGACGGCTCCGACGTTCGAGGTCGGCAACCCCGATGAAGACCGGGTGCTCAGCCGCGCCATCACCGAAGCTTCGCAGCAGAAGTCGCTGACCGCGCGGTAACACGCCTTGGGGAGATGTCCCGCTCCTCGAAGCCCATCTCGGCAAGAAGAAGGCGGACGTCCAACCACTCTCGTTCAAAGGCCGGGTCGTCGACCCCAAGCAGGGACCCGTGGTCAATGCGGGAATCGCGACTCATTGCCTCAACCCTCGACTCGTCCCCGCAGCACCTCCAAGGCAAGGTTCATGGTGAGATCAAGGATTTGAGCATCCTGATCGAAACCGGCAAAGACGCGTCTGGGGATGACTTCGAGGTGAAGCCGAAAGCGCTCACGGGCGAGAGACCGGTCGAGTGAAAATAGGGCGGTCCACTTTGTCCTGGTCCCGACCCGTGGTCTAATGGTTTGCGACTTCAAAGCCGCAGGGAACGGGCATTTCCCAGCCTTTCATGGACATCTCCGACGGGACGAACCGAATGAACGACACGTTCTCGCGTCCCGCCAACAAGCTCGACCCCGGCCCCGCCTGGACAGTTCTCACCGACGCCCCGCTCAAAGGGTTGGCGATGGCCCGAGAGGCGTTGAGGCTGCTTGCCTGGGACGACGCCGGTCAGATTTATTTGCTGGACGGCGAAGGCCAGTTCCTCTCGGTCACTCGTGCCCCGGGGGTCATCCTCTTTGGCGCGATCAGTGACGACGGGTCGTTGATCGGTTTCGTTGGCGAGGGGGCAAGGCTCTGGCTGTTCGGGGCTGACCTAGAAATGATCGATGACCGCCAGGTCGTCACTGACCCCACCGCGCTGGCGATCGACCCTCACGGCCGATATGTCGCGGTCGCTTCCAAGATGAATCTTGTCCAGTTCTACAATCGACACGGCAAGACCGCCGGCCGGTTCGAGACCCGTCAGCATCTCTCGCTGGTTGCGTTTGTGCCGAGCTTACCCTTCGTCGTGGGGGTCGGCGCTTACGGCTCGATCTCGGGCTATGACATCACGGAAAAGTCGGGCGGGAAGCTCGACGGTGACCTCGCCTGGACCGAGCAACTGATGTCGGGCGTGGGCCGTCTGGCGACGACGGGCGACGGCAGCATGATCCTGATCGGCTGCTACACCCACGGCGTCCAGCGCTTCGATATCCGCGGCCAGAACGAGGGGACCTATCATCTTGGCGGCTCGGCGTCGCTGGCTGTGCCCGACTTCGGCGGCCGGATGATCGCCGTCGCGACCCAGGAGGGAGAACTCGCCGTTCTGAACGGGTCGGGGAATGTGCGGTGGAAGACGAGCCTGCCTCGACCAGCCGCCGCACTCGAGGTCGACGCTCTGGGCCGGTTCCTCGTCTACGCCCTGGCGACGGGAGAGATCACCCGCCTCGATCTGCAAGGCGGCGGCCGTCCTGGCGTGGCGACCACGGCGGCGGCGACTGTTTCAGCCCGGCCGGGCGGAGGGCAGGTCCGGCCGGCCGACTGGACGGTGGAGGTCGTCCCGAATGAAGACCAGGCCGAATTCGTCGTGGTTGCCGTGGTCACAGAACCGCCCCGCGTCGCGGTCATCACGAACAAGAACAAGCTCGAACTCTTCACGACCTCGGGCAAGCGGCTTGGCCAGGCCCCAGAGATCGCCGGGGTGGGCCGTATCCTCCGCACTTGCCCCGGCTGGATCGCCGCAGCGACTGACCGGCAGATCGTCGTCTGTAACCTCAACAAGGATACCGCTCACAAGATCGACCTGAGTCTGGTCGAGATCACCCATCTCGTGATCCAGCCAGATACTTACGGGCTGGCGATCGTCCAGGAACGCGACCGGATCGGCCGGGCAACGCTCAACGGGAGATGGATCTGGAAGACAGAGCTAAACGTCGCGGTCGAAGACCTGACGATCGGCCCCGGGGGTCACACCGCGATCACGACCGAGAATGGCCTCCTTCGCGTTTACGACCCGGCCGGGACCGTTGCCGGTGAGTATCGGTCTGATCCCCCCGAGCCGCTCTTGCTCGCCGAGGCCCCTTCCGGATCACCTCAGGGGGTGGTCTGGATCACGCTGGCCCGGAGAAATCAGGTCCTCCGAGGCCATGACCTCACGGGTCGGGTCGTCTGGGAGTCGCCGACGCCGTGGGAGTGTTGGGCCCTCCACCCGACCGGGCCTCTGGTGGTCGTGACGGCCGCCGACGGCCGCGCGTTGGCCTATGACGGGGCCGGTCACGCCCGGGCGCAGGGGGTCCGAACCGATAGCACGACGGAGGTCTATTTCGCGGGCGAAGCGGGAGATGCCTTGCGGGTTTCGAAGAGCGGAGTCCACCTTCTCTGTGCGACGCTCGACGGCCGAGTGACATGGAGAGCCGTCGCCGAGGGGAGCCTCGGGCCACTTTCGGCGGCCCGGCCTGGAGTCGCGGTCATGATGGGACGTTCGATCGCCTGGTTCTCCGACAGGGCAGCGCCCGCGTGAAAAAGTCGCTGTCTTCCAACGAAAAGGCTCGTTCCATCGTATTACAGATGAGGATGTTCGGTTTGTCGACTCGACCGTAACACACCATAGGTCACTGCCTGCGCATGTTGCCGATACTGTACAACCCTTGCTGAGACTTCATAAAAGGGTTATAGTTGGAGTTGATTGCCGACATGCAAGAAGCTAACGTCGGATCGATCGCGGAGATCATAGGGAGTGCTTCATCGAATCCAGCAAGGGTGTAACTTAGTTCGACCATTATCCGTCTCACTGGACGCCCGTCGCTACAAGTCGGCGTAAACTCGTCTCTACACAAGAGGTCGCGATGAGTTGTCAGATGAATCCGCCGATGGTGAAGCTCGTTCGGACGACGGTCCGACATAGTGTGCACGAGGTCGGTATCGTCGAAGCCTTGCGGTACAAATGGATCGAGAGCGAAAAGGCTGGGCACGACCTCGGCGAATCGGCGATTCGCACCTGGGTCCGGCACCACTGGAATGGCTTCCTCCGCGCCAGGTGGCTCGAACATCTCGAAGGCCGCGCCTTCTGGATTGAACTCGATCAGGACGATTACGGCCTGCTCCAACACTCCTTCCTGGACTGTCCGCTCAAGGACGAAGTGCTCAATCGGCTGAAATTCGGCCAGGAAAACCTCGGCCTCATCAACTGGGCCATCGACCAAGGCCAAGACATCGAAGAAGTTATCCGCCTCCTTGAAGCCCTCGACATCAATAGCCGACGGATCGAGTGTCAGTTCTACATGCGACTCGCCCAGGCCGGTTGATCCTCCCTTCCTTTCCATCACGTCTCAACCAAATCGATGTGGCCTGCCGGGGGATGAGCCCGGCTGATTGTGCGCGCGGTCGTCCGTCGTGCCGCTTGCCGATTACGCCTGTTCGAGCATGTGGACGAGGGTCCGGACGAAGCATCCCGAGCCGCCGGCATCTCTCGTGGCACTGTCGGAATCGGCCCAGCTTGGTCCGGCGATGTCGAGGTGAACCCAGGGGAGATCGGCCACGAACTCTTCAAGGAACTTCGCCGCCGTGATTGCCCCGCCCCACTTGCCGCCGACATTCTTGAGGTCGGCCACCCCGCTCTTGATCGCCTCTTTGAAGTCGTCGTCGAGCGGGAGCCTCCAGGCGCGTTCGCCGGTTTTTTTGGTGGCCGCCAGAACTTCGTCGGCGAAAGCGGTGTCGTTGCTGAACAGGCCCGCGATTTTGGTCCCGAGGGCGACCAGGCATGCGCCAGTGAGCGTGGCGAGGTCGAGGATGCGTGCGGGCTTCGACTCCGCGGCATAGCTCAGGGCGTCGGCGAGGATCAGGCGACCCTCGGCGTCGGTGTTGAGAACCTCAACGGTCTTGCCGTTCCGCATCGTCAGCACGTCGCCGAGCTTCATCGCGTTGCCGCCGGTCATGTTCTCGGTCATTGCGAGATAGCCGATGACGTTGACCGGCACGTCAAGCCGAGCGATCGCCGTCATCGTGGCCAGGACGACCGCCGCGCCCGTCATGTCGCTCTTCATGTCTTCCATCGACGCACTCGGCTTGAGCGAGAGACCGCCCGAGTCGAAAGTCACCCCCTTGCCAACGAGAGCCAACGTCGGGCGGTCGCCCCCCTTACGGTGTTCGAGAATGACAAATCGCGGCGGAAGTTCCGACCCGAGCGCGACGCCAAGCAAGCCCCCGAATCGCTCCTTGGCGATCCGCGACTCGTCCCAGACCTCGACCGTGAGTCCAGCCGAAATCGCCTCGGTTCGCGCCCACTCAGCGAAGATCGGCGGGTTTTTCTCGACAGGAGGAGTGTTCGCGAGATCACGCGCCAGGTTGACCGCGTTTCCCACAATTTCGCCCCGCCGGACCGCTCGGGAGAGAACCGCCTCGTCCGCCCCCGGCGAGAGGAGGACGAGCGACCCGAACGGATGACGGCTTTTTTCTGACCGTTTGAGATCGATCCCCCTGGTCCCGACGACCAATCCTGTCGTGAGCGCAG
>JANXSY010000045.1 GCA_025356435.1 Isosphaeraceae bacterium
GCAACTCCGACAACGCAGTGAAGACTCAGGTGTGGATTGCATTGAGCAAATACGTCCTCGTCACAATCTTGAAGAAAAAGTCGAACAGTCCTCTGAGCATGGGCGAGATCCTCCAAATCTTGAGCGTCAACACTTTCGAGAAAACGCCTGTTTTTCCACTGCTTTGCCCAGAAAATCACGCGGACCCAGAAGACCCTCAACCTAACCAGTTACGCCTGTTCGACTTCTAACCGGACAGTATTGAGTAAGAATATTAAAATCGATCAATTCTGGAGAATAAATAATCGATGCCGGCAAGAGGTGAGGTCGGGAAATATCCTTAATCCTGGAGAAAAATGTGCCCCCTCGGGCCAACTCGTGTTGAAATGGATTTGTCTCCGTCCGAAAACCTTCGCAAGACAGATACCCGACGCCATGTCAGAGCCAATCCCGGAAAAGCCGCCACGACGCCCTCGCTATTCGGGGAAGAATCCCCGCCTATACGCCCACAAATATAAGGAACTCCAGCCGGAGCGATACGCCGACGACCTGGTGAAAGTGATCGCATCGGGCAGGACCCCGGCCGGCACGCATCGACCGATTATGGTGCAAGAGGTTCTCGACGTCCTCGCTCCCCAACCTGGCGAGGTCGTTGTCGACTGCACCCTCGGCTATGGCGGCCACGCCAAGGAACTCCTCGCGGCGGTCCAGCCGGGCGGGCGATTGCTCGGGATCGACGCCGACCCGGTCGAGTTACCGAAGGCTGAGGCCCGGCTCCGCGCCCTCGGCTTCGCCCCGGAATCGCTCGTGGTGCGCCGGATGAACTACGCGAGCCTGAGTGACGAGTGGCCCGAGGGTGCCGACGTCATCCTCGTCGACCTCGGCCTGTCCTCGATGCAGATCGACGACCCCGCGCGGGGCTTTTCGTACAAGTCGGAAGGGCCGCTCGACATGAGGATGGACGCCACGCGAGGAGAGCCTGCCTCGGCCTTCCTTACGAATCTCGATCGCCGCCAGTTGACCCAGATCCTCGAAGAAAACGCCGACGAACCCCACGCCGAGAGACTCGCGTACGCGATCCTCCAAGCGAATCGCCGCAAGCCCCTCGCCACGACCTTGGCACTCGCCGACGCCGTCCGCGATGCTTATTTGCAGCTCTCCGCGGACTCCGCCGACGACGCGATCCGTCGCGTCTTCCAATCGCTTCGGATCGCCGTGAATGATGAGTTCACCGCGTTAGAGACCTTCCTCCGCAATCTGCCTGCGTGCCTCAAGCCGGGTGGACGTGTCGCGATCCTTGCGTTCCACTCGGGCGAAGATCGCCGCGTAAAGGCGGCCTTCAAGTCGGGCTCGCACGATGGGTCTTATACGTCGATCGCGAGGGACGTTATTCGGGCCTCAGCCGAGGAGCGGCGAGCCAACCCTCGTTCGACTTCAGCGAAGCTTCGATATGCCGTCAGGGCGTGAGGGGCCTGATCCCCACGTCTCGCCGTCTCAAGGGTATTGCCCCTCGCCCCGGCCATTCTCTACAGTTGGGGTCGTGTGAGGCCGACGGGACCAAAGCCGGGGAAATTGAACGAGTATGGCGACTCGGATAGCGAGCATTTCGGGACTCAGGGGGATCGTCGGCGACGGCCTCGATCCCGCGTGTGTGGTTGAATTCGCCGCCGCTTATGCGGCAGGTTGCGACCCGGGGCCGATCGTAGTCGGGCACGACGGCCGAGTCTCGGCCCCCGTGTTCCTCTCGGCGGTTCTAGCCGGGGTGACGGCTGCGGGACATGACGTGCTGCTGGCGGGGCCAATCGCGACGCCGACTCTCGGCCGGCTAGTTGTCGATCGCAAGGCGGCCGGAGGCGTGCAGATCTCGGCGTCGCATAACCCGCCCACCTATAATGGACTCAAATTCTTCCAGTCAGCGGGGATGGTGCTCAGCCCCGCCTCAGGAAGGGCAATGCTCGACCGGTTCGAGAAGAAGCAGTTTCATTGGGCGGCCTGGGACGGTCTCGGGATCGTCCGACCGATTGAAGACCCTGAAGGAGAGCACCTCGCGCGTGTGCTCTCCGTGGTCGACGTCGAGGCGATCCGTCGCCGCAAATTCACCGTCGCCCTCGACGCCTGTCATGGTGCTGGAGGAAGGCTGGGGGAGGCCCTGCTCCGCGCTCTGGGTTGCTCGCCCCTCGTGATCGGACCGATCGCGGACGGTCGCTACGACCATACGCCCGAGCCGACCGCCGCCAACCTGAAGACATTTTCGGCCCTCGTGTCGGCCGCCGGCGCGGTCGTCGGCTTCGCCCAGGACCCCGACGCCGATCGATTAGCGATCGTCGATGAGACCGGTCGCTACATCGGCGAAGAGCTAACGCTTGCCCTTGCGGCGTCTCGACGCTTATCTCAGGCGAGGGGGCCGGTTGTGCTCAACCTCTCGACCTCGCGAGTGACCGAAGAACTCGCCCTGAAGGCGGGCTGCGTCGTTCACCGGACCCCAGTCGGCGAGATCCACGTCGTCGAGAAGATGCGGGCCGAATCTGCCCTGCTCGGCGGCGAGGGGAATGGGGGAGTGATCGACCCGAGGGTCGGGTTCGTCCGGGATAGCTTCGTCGGGATGGCGATGGTCCTGGACCTGCTCGCCGCCACCGATGAGCCGCTCTCGAAGCTCGCCGACGCCTTGCCTCGCTATGCGATGGTGAAGGACCAGTATCCGACCGGTAAGGTAGATATCTCCGACCTGTTCGACCGGCTCGCCGACGCTCATCACGACGCCAGGGCCGACCGTCGTGACGGGCTCCGGCTCGACTGGCCCGACCGCTGGGCTCATGTGCGGTCGAGCAACACCGAGCCGATCGTTCGCGTGATTACCGAAGCCCCGGATGCCGAGACTGCGAGGCGGCTGGCCGACGACCTGGGACGCTGGGTCACGACCGCCGGGAGGCTATCGTGAGAACCCCCTGGCCTACCTTCGATACTCCCCCCAAAGTAGCTTTCGTCGATGTCGACGGCACTCTGCTCGCTGAGACGACGACCTACCTGTTCGCCCGAATCATGCGTAAGCGAGGCCTGATCCGTCGCTCCTTCGTGCTTCGCGCCGTCTATCACGGACTCCAGCACAAATTGGGACGGCTCGACTACGGACGTCTGGTCGCCTTCGGCCTGCGGAACATTGCGTCAATCCCCGTCGTTGACCTCGAACGAATCGCATACGAGAACTTCAAAGACTACGTTAAACCCCGTCTTTATGAAGGGGTCGTCGAGCACTTCGAAGAACTGCGTCGGGCGGGGACGGCCGTGGTCCTCGTCTCCTCATCGCCCGGAATCGTGATTGAACCGCTCTCGATCTACCTCGGATGTACTGACACGCTCACGACGCCCGTCCGTTACGAACGCGGCCGACTGATTGGTATGGGCGAAGGCCCTCCCTGTTATGGCGAGGGGAAGTTGCATTGGGCGAGCCGTTGGGCCGAGGAACGCGGGATCGACCTCGCCGACGCCGCTGCCTATGCCGACAACTGGAGCGACCGTGCCTTGATGGAGAAGGTCGGGCGGCCGATCGCCGTCCACCCGCATCGAAGGTTGAAACGGCTGGCGGTGAGGAAAGGTTGGACGATCGTCAACCCTCGTCGACCGAAACGTGCTCTCCCTCAAGACGGCCCCAGGTGACTTTTTTCGACAATACCTCTATAATCTCGGAATTGGCTGTCAGATTCCTCGGGCCGGCCCCCCGGACCGCTCGCTGAGTCACCGCAGAAAGTGTCCTAACTCGATGTTAGAGAACGAACCCAAAATGACTGCGAGCGAGCTGTTGCCAGCCCGAAAGCGCCGGTCAACGACGACGATGGCCCTGGTCGTCGGCCTCGCGGCCTTGACCGCACAGGCGAGCGAGTCGGACCTCGTCCACAATATTCAGAGGTATTGCGCGGTCTGCTGGCGAAACGCTCGCCTTGACCCGGGCCTCTGGGACGATTGCACCCAGGAAGTCTGCTGCCGACTCCTGACCAAAGCCCGTGCCGGAGACCTCGACCTCGGGCTCGTGTTGGCCGAAGACACCCCTGAGCGTCGCGAACTTGTCCGCGCGATCGACATGGTCCGCAAGCGTGTTCAGCGGATGCGACGCCACGCCGCCCTTGACGATCAGACCACTCCCGGCCCAGACCTCGACCAGCGAACCCGCGACCGTCAAGAACTTGGCGAGATCCTCGAAGCGGCGAGACGGGCTGTCCTCTCCCCCCGGCAAGACAGGATCGTTGAACTCTGGACCCGTGGCTGGACCGTCCCAGACATCGCCCAGACGCTCGAACTCCCCGTCGCCCGGGTTAGTGACGAGAAGTACAAGGCCCTCCGTAAACTCGAACGTCACCTCGCCAGCAGCCGAGATACCCTCAGCCTCGATAGTCGTCTGATCGGCTGACGCCGGGCGACGATCAGAGGGCCTTGATCGCGTCGAGCACGGCGTCGGAATGGCCGTTAACCTTCACCTTAGCGAACGCTTTCCTGACGATCCCCGAGCCGTCGATCACGAACGTAGCCCGCTCGACTCCCATGTACGTCCTGCCGTACATGGTCTTCTCTTTCCAGACGCCGTAATCCGAGCAGACCTTCGTCTCGGTATCGGCGAGCAGCGTGAATGCCAGCCCGTGCTTGGCGGCAAACTTTCCATGCGACTTCACGTCGTCGGGGCTGACGCCGACTACCCTCGCACCCGCCGCTTCATAATCGACTAGGGCGTCGCGGAACGCACAGGCTTCAGTCGTACACCCGGGCGTGTCGTCCTTGGGATAGAAGTAGAGGACCACCGGCTGACCCTGGAGTTTCAGGAGTGTTAGCGCCTCGCCATTCTGGTCGAGCAGAGTAAAGTTGGGGGCGGGCTGGCCTTCTTCGATCATCAGGTCGGGCTCCACTCGTTCAGGTTTGACGGCGGCGAGTCCGTCGGGTTTTAGGCGATCAAGAGCCGCAAGACAACCCCGACTGTGCGAGGATCGGGACCACCGGTTGGAAATCGCGTCGTCAACAGCGATAATACGGCCTCGCGTCGATTGGACCGAATATTGCCGAACGATATTTGCGGCGAGATGTCGGCGAATCGTATCCCGCCTACTCCTGTTGCCACGGATCGAGACGTCGTCGATGGCATGGATTCCGCATCTGATGATCCTTGACGACGAGCCAAGGGTGCTCGAGTCGATGATCCCCAACGTTGTCGATGACCTCTCACGTGGGTTATCGAGAAGCGTCATCACCGGTCCCGCACTCCGTCGCGGCGACATGGGCGGCGGTCCTTCCATCAACGTCAAGATCTCGGCCCACGGCTATGAATCGAAGCGGCTCGTTGACTCTCGCCACCGCTCCCCCTTTCATGTCCACCTCCACCTCGTCCGCGAACGCGGCGGCCGGTTCGATCTGGCCCGCAAGCTTCTCAACGAGCAACTCTTCGCGGTCGTCGTCTCCGACCTGCGATTCTCGGACGACGCCGGAGGCCAACGAGCCGGGCAACTCCTGGTCAACGAGGTCGTCCGGGTCCATCCCGACGTCGAGGGGCTGCTCTATTCGGCTTATCCCCGGCCCGACGACTTTCCCGCTGAGCGGTTCGTGCGGAAAGTGGGCGACTCCGCGACCGTTGGGCTCGCCGAGTCGATGGTCCAGGCCGTGGAGCGTCACCTGACCCAGCCATCGGTCCAGGCTTTCGCTGCTGCGGTCGCCGATCTCGGGATGATCTACCAATCGGACTCTTTCGGCACGACCCTGGCCCAACTCTTCGACCTGGCGCGTCTTTTCGACCCTGACACCACCTCCAAGTCGCCCGCGAGGGGCCGCCGTCCCCTGCCCTGCCTCCTCCTTGACGGCGAGAGCGGCACGGGCAAGCGTGGGCTGGCCGAGCTCTTCCACGCTGTGTCTGCGCGAAGGAAATCGCCGATGGTCGTTGCGTCGTGTAACGAGTTGACCAATGAGACATTGCTCCGATCGACGGTCTTCGGTCACAAGCGAGGGGCCTTCACCGACGCCCGCGAAGACCGGCCCGGACTCGTCGCCACAGCCGGCAAAGGGATGATTCTGCTCGACGACTTCCACCGACTGCCGACCGCCGGCTCGGCTATTCTCCACTCGTTCCTCGAAGACGGCGAATATAGCCGGCTCGGCGAGGAAGAGGTCCGCCGTCACGCCGAGGCGGCCGTCATCCTCACCGTTGAGACCGGCCCCTGGGCCGAGCGCCGACGCTCCGGCGAGTTGCCTCTTTCGTTCCTCGCGAGGGTCGAGAGGCTGCCGCTCACAGTCCCGCCGCTCCGCGACCGTCCCGAGGATATCGAGGCCCAGGCGCGCTGGATCGCCCGAGTCGTCTCCGCCGAAGTCGGAGCCGAGATCGAGCTGGCCGACGACGCGATCGAGGGTCTCAGATCGCAGCCGTTCGCCGAGAGCAACAGCCGAGAACTGCGCAACGCGATCGAGCGGGCGGTCGTCCGCCACGTTCGTGAGCTTGACGTCCTGACGTGGTCTCACCTTCGACCGTTCCTCGGCACTGCAGAGTCCCCGGCGTGGAAGGCCCCGACCGCCGCGCAGCTGTCCTCCGCCCCGACGAACTTGAACGATTGGCAACGTCGTGTCAGGAGCCTGGCCGCGAAGCTCCTGATCAAGGTCATCAAGATCGATCCAACCGAAGCAGATGCGTTGACAGCCTTACTCTTCGATGCCATGCTTCCCGCCCTCTGGCCCCCCACCGAGGCGGCCCGACTCTGTCCTAACAGCGACGTACCAATCCCCTGGCCGCTCTGGGAAGATATTTGGCGATGCTTCGCGATCGCTCACCTTGGTGGTCCCGCGCCGGCAGAGCGTGCCCTCGGTATCCCCGCGAATACGCTCCGACAATGGATCAGCGATCATGAGACACGGTAGATCGATCAGTCGGAGGAGGAGAGAACTCACGCCTGTTTTTTCCCGAACAGTCCATGACACTGGCGCGTAATAGAGAAGGTTTTGCTCGGCACGAAAAATGATTCCCCGGTGGCCTCCAACGAGTCCATCTGGATCGCTCGAATAGAGGAGTGAGCTAATGGCGTTTCGGCCCGACAAGTTGACGATGAAGAGTCAAGAGGCCGTCCAGAAGGCCCAAGAACTCGCGGCGAGCAAGGGACATCAGCGGCTTGAGCCAATGCACCTCCTCGTCGCGCTCCTGGATGGCGATCAGCCGGTCGTCCGCGACCTGCTCAAGAATCTGGGCGTCGATCCGAGCCGGATCGCACGCGCGGCCGAGGAAGGTCTCAACTCTCTGCCCAAAGTGACTGGCGGCGAGGCGACGACGAGCCCCGATCTCGGCAGGGTTCTCGAAACGGCCCAATCTGAGGCCGAGGCAATGGGCGACGAGTACGTCACTGTCGAGCACCTGCTGCTCGGCCTGACTAAAGTGAAGAGCAAGGCCCAGGAATTATTAGGGGCGCTCGGAGTGGGGGAGAAAGACGTCCGGTCGGCTGTTCCCAAGTTGCGAGGTGGTCGGAAAGTCACCGAAAACAACCCCGAAGATCGATACAAGGCCCTGGAGAAATACGGGCGAGATCTGGTCGAGTTGGCGAGTCAGAGCAAGATGGACCCGGTGATCGGACGTGACGCCGAGATCCGCCGGGTCATCCAGATCTTGAGTCGGCGGACGAAAAATAACCCTGTCCTGATCGGCGAGCCGGGGGTCGGCAAGACGGCGATCGTCGAGGGCCTGGCACAGCGGATCGTTTCGGGAGACGTTCCTGAGAGTCTTAAGAATCGCAAGCTCATTGCGCTCGACATGGGGGCGCTCGTCGCGGGAGCGAAGTTTCGCGGTGACTTCGAAGAACGCCTTAAGGCGGTTCTTCGCGACGTGACCGAGTCGAACGGTCGCGTCATCCTCTTCATCGACGAGCTGCACCTGGTCGTCGGGGCGGGGAAGGCCGACGGGGCGATGGACGCCGCCAACCTGCTCAAGCCAGCCCTCGCCCGGGGCGAGCTGCGCTGCATCGGTGCGACGACCCTCGACGAATATCGCGAGAATATTGAGAAGGACGCCGCACTCGAACGCCGGTTCCAGCCGGTGATGGTCGGAGAACCCTCGGTCGAGGACACGATCGCGATCCTCCGCGGGATCAAGGAGAAATACGAGGTCCATCACAAGGTCACGATTAAGGACTCGGCGCTCGTTGCGGCGGCAAAGCTGTCGTCGAGGTATATCACCGACCGCTTCCTCCCCGACAAGGCGATCGACCTCGTTGACGAAGCGGCAAGCCGGATCGCGATGGAGCTGCAATCCGTCCCGACGGAGATCGACGTCGTCCAGCGCCGGCTCAGCCAACTCGAACTGGCGCGACGGATGCTCTCCGAGGAGACCGAACAGCACGCGGTCGAGCGACTGGCCGAGGTCGAGGCGGAGATATCGACGCTCACCAAGCAGAAACTCGACCTGCGTTCCCAGTGGGAAATGGAGAAGTCGGGGCTGAGCGGGGCGCAGTCGATCCGCGAGAAGCTCGACGAGTCGATCAAGAATTATGATCGATTCGAGAACGAATTCAAACGAATCGAACAGACGGGTCAGATCCCGTCCACCCAGCAATACGAAAAGCGTTTCGCTCTCTGGAAAGAGGTGGAAGACCTCAAAAAGAGACTCGCGGAGGCGGAGTCCAGGAAAGAAGAAGAGAAGCCGAACGAGACGAAACGGCTCTTGAAGACCGAGGTCGACCCCGAGGAAATCGCCGAAGTCGTGAGCCAATGGACTGGCATCCCTGTGTCAAAGATGCTCACCACGGAACGCGAGAAGCTGCTGAAGCTCGAAGACCAAATTCATCTACGGATGGTTGGTCAGGACGCCGCTGTGAAAGCCGTCGCGAACGCGGTCCGTCGCAGCCGGGCAGGTTTGCAAGATCCGAACAAGCCGATCGGCTCTTTCCTGTTTCTCGGCCCGACAGGTGTCGGTAAGACCGAGCTCGCCAAGGCCCTCGCAGAGTTTCTCTTCGATAGCGATACCGCGATGATTCGCCTCGACATGAGCGAATTCGGTGAGCGACACAACGTCGCCCGATTAATTGGGGCGCCTCCAGGCTACGTCGGCTACGAAGAAGGCGGACGCCTTACCGAGGCGGTCCGGCGACGGCCCTACTCGGTCGTGCTGTTCGACGAGGTCGAGAAGGCTCATCGAGACGTATTTAATGTCTTGCTTCAGGTCCTCGACGATGGTCGGTTGACTGACGGTCAGGGTCGCACTGTCGACTTTCGCAATACCGTCATCATCATGACCTCAAACCTTGGCAGCCACGCGATCGCTGAGCTGGCCGAGACGGGGGACGAGGCGAGAATGCACCAGAAGGTGATGGACACGCTCCGGTCCGAGTTCCTCCCCGAATTCTTGAACCGGATCGATGACACAATTGTCTTCCGCCAGCTCGACATGGAGCAATTGACCAAGATCGTCGACATCCAGCTCAGGCGGCTCGACGGTCAGCTCAGCGAAGCCGGGATCAAGCTCGTCGTCGACGGGCCGGCGAAGCGACGACTCGCCGACGAGGGGTTCGACCCGACCTACGGGGCCAGGCCGCTCAAGCGGGTCTTGCAACAGAGGATCGCCAATCCGCTGGCAACGGCACTCCTCGAAGGCAAAGTTGCAAACGGCCAGACGATCGAAGTCGGCTTCGACGGGGAGGCTTTCACCTTCGCGGGTTCCCAGCCAGTTAAGGGATGATCGCCCCAACGATTTCGCCCCGCCCGATCCCTCAAACGGGGCCGCGCGGGGCGATGGTATTGTCTCGCTAATCGGCTTACTTAACTTTGTCAGCGGGCTTGGCCGCGACTGGCGTCGCAACGGTTGCCGGAGGAGCGACCTCTTCGTCCGTCTCGGCGTCAGGCTTCGTGGCCTTGTCGCCCTTCTTCTCGTCCTTGGGCTTTGTGACCGACGAGGGCTTCAGGGTCGGCTTCTTCTTAAGCCGCCGCTGCTGGGGGGCGAAATTCATCGTTGATTGGTCGTTGGTCGGGGTCATCCCAGGCTTGACGCCCTGAGCCTTCATCATCTTCTGATAGGCCACCATCTGCTTCTGGAAGGCGGCCTGCTCTGCGGCGGCCATCTTGTTCATCATGATCTCTTCCCAGACTGCGTAGTTGCCGCCTGCCTGCCGCCATTCGGGCGTCTGCGTCGGGTTGTAGACGGGACCGTTGGCCGTCATCGCCGGCGCGTTGCGGAATCGACCCATCTGAGCCTGCACGGCCGAAGGGACGACCAATAGACCGAACAGCAGTGACATTCCTACTCGATGAATCACGATCCACCCCCTTGATCCAATCGGTCCACGATCATGAGTCCATGCAATTCCATCTAAGAAGATAATACTCCGGAGAGTCGGTTTGGTATCGGTCTTTTTCCAGATTTCGATGTGCTGGGCCGCACTAAAGTCCAAGGAATCTTCATAACCAGTTATCGGCAAAGTCTTTTCTAACAAATCGTTTGAAAGAATCGATCCGACTTGACAATGGGAGGATCATCGGACGAAGATGAACTTGAGGTTTGAGCGTATTAGCCTGAACCCCTTTTGAGTGATCGCTTGAATACAAAGCGGATCGTGCTCGCATTCTGGTATGGCCTAGCCACGCTGTTGGTCCAGGGCCTCCACGACCATCGTGAAGACCGGAACGAGCCGGTCGCCGTCGCGATGGTCGGGTGCGATGATCCACGACCCCACTACTCTGGGCACGGGGCACCCGACCTGTCTCGGGGCGACACCGACTGCCCCGCCTGTCAGTTCCGGGTATCACACCAGGCCATTGCCGCCCCGATCACCCTGATCGAGACTCCTTGTGTTCGAGTCCCCCTCGAACTCGATCCCCTTGCCTTCCCCTCCACCGCCCCGTCGCGGGCGACGTGTCGCGGTCCGCCGCTCGCCTGAGTCTGTCGTCAGGAATTCCGATCGTCGCCAGTCCCGGTCTTGGGGCTGGTGCCACGGCGTGTCATCCCCTGAGCGATCTTATTTGACTCATCACGGACTCGGCGATCTTGACTCATTCCGGTCAAGGTCGTCCGGCGAGAGCGGAGCCCTTCCATGCGTATTCATCGCCCAGCACGGGCTTTCACCCTGATCGAACTCCTGGTCGTGATCGCGATCATCGCGGTCTTGATCGCCCTGTTATTGCCTGCCGTGCAGGCCGCTCGCGAGGCGGCGAGACGGATCAGTTGCACGAGTAATATGAAACAGATCGGCGTCGCCTTGCACAATTATGTCTCGGCCGTCGGTGTCTTCCCGCCCGGGTATGTCAGCGCCATCGACAAGACGGTTCTCGATGCCTGCAATCAGGACGCGGAGAACAAGCACGGGGTCGATCTCGGTACGGGCTGGGCCTGGGGGAGTATGATCCTGCCGTATATGGAGCAGGGTCCGCTCTACAACTCGATCAACTTCAACCTGTCGGTCGCCTATCACGAGAACGACACCTGCAGCCTGACCTCGCTCAATGTGTACCTCTGCCCGTCCGACCCCGGCCCCTCGACGATCCCCGTCTTTGCCGACCCGCCCGATCCGGCGCAGCCTGGCACTTACTCGGCTTCGAGTGTCGTTGACACCCTCTCTCGGGGCAACTATGTCGGGATGTACGGGATCGGCGAGATCTGCTCCCAATCCGGTGCCCGAGATGCCATGAACAACAACGGCAACGGTCCCCTGGGCACGCACGCCGGGATGTTTTATCGCAATAGCCGTGTGTCATTTGCCGACGTGACGGACGGCACGAGCAACACCATCGCCGTCGGCGAGCGGAGCCACAACCTAAGCTACGTGACCTGGACGGCTCGCTCGATCGACGGCTGGGTCGGCAAGACCTCCATCGCTGAAGGAGGGACCGACCAGTTCAATCCCTCGCCGGAGGAGGCATGGACCCAGATTCTCGGACCGGTGGGGCTCGAGGACGGCCCGAGGACGATCAACCACCCCGAGGCCCATGTCGAGGATTACTGGAGCCGACACCCCGGAGGCGCGAACTTCCTCTTTGCCGACGGCTCGGTTCGCTTCCTGAAGAACTCGATCAATCCGACGCCCTGGCGGGCTCTGGCGACCCGTAACATGGGAGAGGTCATCAGCTCGGATTCGTACTGAACCGACGATTCAGGCCGACTTTACGACAACGGCCCGGCGCGGGCTGCGTGGCTTGAAGTCGGCCTTATCGATCCCGTAGCGGCGAAGCTTCTCGCTGATGCTTCGCCTTGAGAGCTGGCAGTGCGCGGCGGTCGGCGCGATACGGCCGTTGTAGCGTTCGAGCACCCGGAACAAATATTCCCGCTCGATCCGCTCGGTGAGTTCGTCGGTGATCGCTTGGAGCGGCCGGGTGGGATCGAATTCGATCGTGAACGGCTCTTCCCGTGTCGATGTGATGTGGGGCGGGATGTTCTCGGCGAGAATGACGTCGCCGAGCGTCGTCACGACCACCTGTTCGATCGTGTGTTCGAGTTCGCGGACGTTGCCTGGCCAGTCGTATCGACCGAGCCGGGAGAGTGCCTCGCGGGCGATGGTCTTTGAGGGATAGCCCCTCTTCGCGAGCGAATTGAGGAAGTGGTCGACCAACAGCGGCAAGTCATCCATATGCTCGCGAAGGGGCGGTAGGACGATCGAGACGACGTTGAGCCGATAATATAAGTCTTCGCGGAAAGTGCCCGCGCGGACGGCCGCACCCAGGTTTTCATTCGTCGCGGCGACGATCCGGCAATCGGACTGGATCATCTCGCCGCCGCCGACCCGCTCGAACCGGCCATCCTGGAGGACGCGAAGGAGCTTGGCTTGCATCCCGAGCGGAACCGAGCCGATCTCGTCGAGGAGCAGCGTGCCGCCGTTGGCCATCTCGAAACGGCCTTTGCGGAGCCGGTCTGCCCCCGTGAACGCACCGCGTTCGTGGCCAAAGAACTCGCTTTCGAGCAGCGGTTCGGGCAGCGCCGCGCAATTGACGGCGATCATGGGACCGGTACGGGTCTTGTCGTTATAATGGAGGGCCTGAGAGACCAATTCCTTCCCCGTGCCGGTCTCGCCAGTGACCAGGACCGTGCAGGGAGACGACGCGACTCGTGCGACCTTCGCAAACACCTCACGCATCGTCGCGCTCTGGCCGAGCAGGTTGTGGTAGGAATACCGTTCGAGGACCCCACGCCTCAGGTCGCGGACCTCGTCCTGAATCAGGCGATCTTCGAGCGCCTTCTCGACCATGATCTCCAGCCGGTTGATCTCGAGCGGCTTCTCGATGAAGTCATACGCCCCGAGCCTCATGGCGTCGACGACGGTCGGAATCGACGCGTAGCCCGTCATCAGTATGGGGGTGACGGGCAGGTCGCGATTGTGGATCTCGCGGATGAGGTCAAGGCCGTTAATTCCGGGCAGGCGAAAGTCAACGATCACGAGCGAGAAATCGCCCTCAGTGAGCATCTCCAACGCGGTCGTGCCGTCGTGGGCCACTTGGATGCGGCGATCAGGCCTGGCGAGCCGCGTAGAGAGCTGCTGGCGGATCACCTCACTATCGTCCACCACGAGGATGCGTCGATCCATGTCGCGTCAATCCATTGGTGAGGTGGCGGTCGCGGAAGGGTCCGAAACGTGCTTCCTCCTCCCCGGTCGAACTCCGTCCGATCGAGGCGGGGATTTACGAGTCTATCCGTGCCTTTGAGTATGAGAACGTGTCGGAGACCCGAAGTCAAGTCTTCGCCAATTTGTAGGCCGTCCTATGAATTCGACTCGGTAGACGGTAGGCCGAAGTCCTGCCGGGGCAGTATTGGCTGAAACGCCTCACGACGTGGGAAATTTGAATGCCCGGCCGAGAAATCGGGAGGCCCCTTGGTGGATGACGGGCGGGACGTGGTGCTCGGCGTCGAAGCTAGCATCCGGGCGGAGATGTGGATGGATCGGCGAATCGGTAATACCGCCGAACCGCTGGCCTGAGATGTCTTTTGCCTTCGCTTTCTAAGAGACGAGAGGCGGCGATAACTCTCGCCCTAGAGAAAATTCGGCTGGACGGTTGAACGTGGATGGGGAGAATGTCGATAAGAACGGTTGGGTCGATCATTCCTCACGAGCCGATTCGTCGGTTCTTCGGGGTGAGACGACCGCTATCGGAGCGGGGCGGAGGCCCGGCTTCCGCCATTGAGAGCAAAGGAGACGCTGATGCGGGCCTTTCGGACTTCGTTGGCCTTGGTCGGATTGCTGTGCTTGACCCCAGGCGTGGTGCTGGCGGTCGGCAAGACAGAGGAGTCGCTCTTAGGATTCCGGCCGGGGGTCAAGGGCGTCGTGGTCGACTACGACACTCCGACCGAAGCCGCTGCGATCGAAGCCTGCAAGGCGGAAGTCACTTCCAAGCCGTCGGGCTATCTCCTCCGGGACGGCCAGGGAAAAATCCTCCGCAGGGTCGTCGACAACGACGCGAATAAGAAGCTCGATCAGTGGAGCTATTTCCAGGATGGCTTCGAGGTCTATCGCGAGGTCGATCTCGACGGCGACAAATCGATCGACGAGGCCCGCTGGCTGAACAGCGGCGGCACACGGGTCGCCATCGTCAAGAATAACGCGATCGTCGGCTGGAAACGGATCTCGGCCGAAGAGGCAAGCAAGGTCCTCGTCCAGGCGGTCTCGACGAGGGACCTCGACTTGCTGAATAGCGTGATGGCGACCGCCGACGAACTCGCCGCGCTGGGCGTGCCCGCGACCGAAGTCGCTCGGGTGAAAGCCGCCGCGACGACCCGCGCCGAGGCGATCGAAGTTCTCTGGAAAGGCCTGGCGGGCTGGGACAAGCATACGACCTGGCTCCAACTCAACGCCACAATGCCGCATGTGATCCCTGTCGACGCGACGGCTGGGCTCAAGGACGACCTGACCCTCTACGAGAACGCCGTGATCCTTGTCGGCAATGGCAAGGAAGGCCAGGGTGACAAAACGGCCTTTCTCCAGGCGACCGAACTGATCAAAGTCGGCGAGACCTGGAAGTTTGTCGACCTCCCTCGCGCAATCAATCCCACGAATCAAACCCCCTTGGTCGCTATGGAAGGCGGCTTGAGGTCGACCATCTATCGCGATACCGGGAACGGTGCCGCGGAAGACCCGGCGCTCGTTGCCGAGATCAAGGCCCTTGCTGATTACGACAAGGCGAACGGGGCCAATCTCGGCGACAACAAGAAGCAAATCGCCCGGTTCCACGTCGGTCGTGTGCCCCGACTTCGTGCGATCGCCAAAGTGGCAGCCAAGCCCGAAGACAAACTCAGCTACGACAAGCAAGTGGTCGATAGCATCGCCGCCGCCTATCAGACAGGCCAGTGGAATGCCGGGCTGGCGATCTTGAACGAGGTCGAGGGCGCGGGGGGCAAGCTCGGTTCGTATGCGGCCTATCGCCGGATCACGGCCGAGTTCGCCATCGACAACGACGCCGAGGGAAATATTGTCGCGGTTCAGAAAAAGTGGATGACGAACCTCAAGGCGTTCCTCGATAAGTGGCCCAACTCCGACGAGACTCCCGACGTCCTCCTCCAGCTCGCGAGCACGCACGAGTTCAACGCGGAAGAGAAGGAAGCAAGGGAGTTCTATACTAAGCTCTCCGAGGCGTTCCCCGAGGGTGCGCAAGGGAAGAAGGCGACCGGAGCGCTCCGTCGGCTCGACCTCGTTGGCAAGGCGCTTATCCTCAAAGGCAAGGCGATCGACGGGCAGGCGGTCGACGCCGCCCAGTATCGCGGCAAGACGCTGCTCGTAACCTTCTGGGCGACCTGGGCCGGCCCGGTCAAGCGTGACCTCCCAGAACTTGCCAAGATCTACGAGAAGAACAAAGCCAAGGGATTCGATGTCATTGGCGTCTGCCTCGACAACGAGAGGGCCGAACTCGACGCTTTCCTCAAGGTCAACAACATCCCGTGGACGCAGGTGTTCGAGGCGGGGGGGATGGAAGGTCGGCTCGCGACCGAGTTCGGCATCATCTCGCTCCCCACGATGTTCCTCGTCGGGCCTGACGGCAAGGTGATCAACCGCAACATTCGCACAGCCGCCGACCTCGACATCCAGCTTGAAAAGGCTCTCGCCGGCAAGACCGGGCCGGGCGTCGCCCTCGGCGGGTCGAACTGACTCCGAGACGGATCGATCGAAACGCGACCCCGGGGCCGTCCCTTTCGCCAGGGACGGCCCCGGTTGCTTTTCGAACGCCGGGGATTGCCGCGCCGTCGGGCAAGCGATAGTCTTGGGGGCACCAATCGACCCATATTCGGCTCGCGCGAGACACCCTTTCGATGCAGACCCTGGCCTGCCTCAATGGCGAGCTGATGCCGTTGGAAGAGGCCAAGGTTCCCGTCTGGGACCGAGGGTTCCTCTTCGGTGACTCAGTGTATGAGGTCTTCCGGCTTTACGAGGGCCGGATCTGGCTCGAATCCGAGCATACCGCCCGACTGCGACGAAGCCTCGGCGAGATGGAGTTCCCGTATGTCGATCTCGATCTCTTGCTCGAACGAGTTCGGCGAACGATCTCGGCAGGTGAGACCGACCACGGTACGGCGTATATCCAGATCACGCGAGGAGTCTCCCCGCGGGCACATCCCTTCCCCAAGCCGCCGGTCCCGCCGACCGAGTTGATCGTCGTCAGGCCCTATGATGACGCGGCGACCGCGATCCTCCGCGAGACGGGCGTGGCCGTGGTCAGTCAGCCCGACCTCCGATGGGGCAGGTGCGACGTGAAGTCGACGAACCTGCTTGCGAATGTGATCGCACTCGAGCACGCTCACCGCGCTGGGAGATATGAGGCAATCCTGATCGATGGCGACGGACTGGTCACGGAAGCAACCCATTCGTCGGTCCTCTGGGTCCGCGAAGGGCAACTCCAGGGGACGCCCGACGGACCGGAGATCCTCCCCGGGACCAAGCGGCACTTTCTCGAGAAGCTCGCGCCCCAGGTCGGCCTGCCGTTCGTCCCGACGAGGATCGGACTTGCCGACCTCAAGGGGTGCGACGAGGTCCTTCTGCTCGGGACGACGATCGAGGTCTTGCCCGTCGTCACAATCGATGGCGAAGCCGTGGCGAGCGGCAAGCCGGGACCGGCAACGCAGCGACTCCAGACGGCCTATCGGGCCGCCGTTAAACGATGGTTGGAGGGGGACGAGGGCTGACCTCGTTCTGATCGCAGTGCCCGAGGATCTCGACTGGGTCCATCCCCTCGACGCCATGAATCGGCGCGACCCCTTGCCGGGCGCTTCAGTCCGCGTGATCCTCATGGCGACTGAAGACGCCGAACGCGCGGCCGGGATCGGCGAAAGCCTGGTCCGGCTCCTCGGACAGAGAGGTCGAAAGGCGTCAACGATTGTCGTCCGCCCCGACGTCCACGGTTGGAACCGGGCGCTCGAGCAAGGTCTCGGCGAGAGTGACGAACCTGTCGTCATCGTCACTTCGGCAACGGCACCGTGGACCGCCGCGCATCTCGACCCGCTACTCCAGGCGATCGACGGCCGAGATCATGTGATCGGCCGGAGGCCATCGACGAGGCTCGGCACACTGCTCCGACGGCTCCGGATGCTCCCGTATCGTGTCTTCTTCTCGCTCCAGGTCTCCGACATGTTCTCACCGGCCCGGATTCATCGGCGCGAGGCGCTCGCGAAGATCCCGCTCCAGTCGGCTTCGCGATTTCTCGACGTCGAGATCCTCGCCAAGGCGACGTTCTTCGTCCAGACGATCGAGGAGGTGCCAGTCCCCGACCTCCCCGGGCCCGGCATCGGGCCGCTCGGGGACGACCTTGCGGCGGTTTTCACACATCCTATCCTCAAGATGGGAGAGGGTGCCGACCCAGAGGTCTCAGGTCCACCGGAACCCCCTCAGGGCGATCGTGAAGCTGACGACGGTCCACACGGTGAGAATGCCGAGCGCCTTGAGGATGTCGCCGTCGAACAGCCCCGCCCCTTCGAGCATGACCCGCCTCAAGGCGTGGAGCAACTGGGTCAGGGGTAGGGCCTGGATCAACGGCTGGATCATGTCGGGGAACCGCTCCGACGAGAAGAACAGACCGCTAAAGATCCATTGAGGCAGCATCACGAGGTTCATCAGCCCGCTGACGGTCTCCATTGACTGCGCGCGAGAGGCGATTAACATCCCGATCCCCGCGAACGCGAGCGCTCCGACGATTTCGATCAGGATGAGCACACCGATATTGCCGACGATTGGCACTTTGAAGAACAGAACACCCATCCCGAGCAGGACGACCACGTCTGGGATCAGGAACGTCAGTCGGGCCAAGAGGATCGCTAGCAAGAAGTCGCGGCGCGGCATCGGAGTCGCCGCAAACCTCTTGAGCAGCTTGCCGATCCGGAAGTTCACAATCAGAAATCCGACGCCCCATAAGCCCCCGCCCATAGTGTTCTGACCGATCAGGCCGGGGATCAGGAAGTCGATATAGCGGCCTCCCGGCTCTGTCTTCCGTTCGTCGACGGTGGTCACGGGGTCGGGGCGGCCGGCTGCCGTTTGCAACACCGAATCGATCGCCGCACGCGCGGCTGGTGCGTCGGGGCGTGACGGATCGTAGTGATAAATGATCGACTTCGGCCCTTTGACCTCGACGACAAGCGGCGTCTTCCCCGACCTCATTCGGCGAAACGCGTCGGCTTCCGAATTGATCTTCAACTTGAAAATCGGGTCGGGGTTGGTCCGACTTTTGTTGTAAGCCTCGATCGTCTCGACGACTTGCGAGGCCGCGGAGCTTTCGATCACGTCAGCCTGGATGGTCGCCGCTGAAGGGCTGCGGAAGGCGAGGCCGAGCCCGATCGCGAGGACCGTGGGGAAGCCGTAGACCCAGAAGAGCCGAGCCGGCTGCCGGTAGAACTCGCGGAGCCTGGTGAGGTAGAGCGATCGAAGTGGGTGATAATTGGCCATGAAATCGCGAAACCTCGGCGGGGGTATCGGTTGTGCTCAATCAACGCCCACGGCGGGCCTTGCGACGGCCTCGGCCTTTTATTTCGATAGGTGCGTCGCCCGTCTCGTCGTCGCGGAGGTGGCGACCCGTCAGCGAGACGAAGACATCTTCCAGGCTGACCTGCCGCGTGGTGAGTCGGGCGAGATCTCGGCCCGTCGTCTCCAGGTGCTCGAGCAGGGCCGGAATCGCGAGGTGGGGCGCTCCGACCGTGAGGGCATAGCCGGTAGAGTCGACACGGACGCCCAGCACAGTGTCGAGTTGCTGGAACTCGGCGGTGTCCGCGCTCGGTGGCTCGCCTAGCAGGGCGAACTCGACGACGTGCTCTCCCCCGATCCTGGCGATCAGGTCGGCCGGAGAGCCGAGGGCGATCACCTTGCCCTGGTCGACGATCGCGACGCGATTGCAGAGTTTCTCGGCCTCTTCCATGTAGTGGGTGGTGAGCACAATCGTTCGGTTCTGGGCCATGAGCCCCAGGATTACGTCCTGAAGTTGGCGGCGCGATTGGGGGTCGAGGCCGGTCGTCGGCTCGTCGAGAAACAGCAGTTCCGGGTCGCCCACGAGAGCGATCGCGACCGCGAGCCGTTGCTTCTGGCCGCCCGAAAGCGTTTCCACATAGGCATTCGCCTTGGTTTCGAGCGAGACCCGCTCCAGCGCCGCCATCGGTTCGAGCCCGCGATGGTAGAAGCTCCGGAAGAGTTCGGTCAATTCGAAGACAGTCGACTTGTCTTGAAACCGCGTCTCCTGGAGGGTGACGCCGATCCGCTCGCGAATCGCCGTCGCGTCGGTCGCCCACCTGCGGCCGAGGACTTCGACTTCCCCCGAAGTCGGCTCGTTGACGCCTTCGAGGATCTCGACGGTCGTCGTCTTCCCCGCCCCATTGGGGCCGAGGAGGCCGAAACACTCGCCGACGGGGATGTCGAGGTCGAGCCCGTTGACCGCGTTAACCACGCCGTCACGGCCCGGGTACTGTTTGCGGAGGTCGCGAACACGAATGGCCAGGTCGCTCATCGGTCGAGTTTCTCAAGGCCTGACGGAGCCGGGACGTCGACGTATGTTGTACTCGGCTCGGCGCATCACAGTCTAGTCAATCGACCCCGCCTCGCCCAGTCTTATCGAAGGCGCGTCTCGGCTCCCGATCGGGTTCAAGCTGGCGGGTCACTTGCTCCGATAGTTGGCCCAAGGAAGGATCGACGAACGGGCATGATCGACACCTCGATCGGCCCGCTCGAAGGGAGAGGATGTCCGATGGATCGAAAGTTATCCCTTGAAATCGCGACGGCCTCCTCAGGCCGAAACATATTGCCCGATTTCGACCTTTTGCCAAGCCGTCGCGCTGGTCGAGACACGATCCGCGCCGCCCTGCTTGATGCGAGAGGCCCGATCGTGCTGACGGGAGAGGCCGGCGTCGGCAAGACGACCCTCCGCCGAAGTCTCGAAAGTGAGAGATCGGTCGGGAACCGGTGGATGATCGTCGATGTCACGCCTCAAACATCAGTTCAGAGCTTTTACACCCTCATTCGACGCGGACTCGGCTTGCGACAAGGGTCGTTCGGTCGGACGGAACTCGCCGATGTCCTCGGCGAGTGCAGCCTCGACTCGCAACGCTGGACCCTTGCAATCGACGAGGCTCAGAATCTCGACGATGTCCTACTCGAAGAGATTCGCGTGCTCTCCAATATGCTCCGAGAGCCTGAGGGATTCGAGGCGATCCTCCTGGTCGGTCAGACGTCCCTCGCTCGACGGATTTCAAATCGAGACACGAGCGCTTTCTGCGACCGAGTCGCGTCGCATGTCCACCTTCGGCCGCTCGACGCCGATGAGGTTGGAAGGTTGCTCCAATCAATCGACCCTGCCCGAGATTGGCCCGTTGATCTTGTCGATCGGATTCACCTCCTGAGCTACGGCCGGCCCGCCAAGGTCGTCTCACTCGCGTCTTTGATCGTGGTGCCTCGTCCCGGATTGAGGCGACCCTCGGATTCCGACGAGTCTGCAAGTCTCTCCGTCCTGTCGACTCGTGTCGCTCCGCCCGCCGCCACACCCAGAAATTCCCCCTACCCGGAACCGCTCGTGGGGCCGCCTAAGCCTCCGATCCGGGAGGAGGACGGCCTGATTGAGGTGGGCTGGGAACCCGACTCCGACGACGAATTAAGTCTTCATGACGACTCAGATCTCGAAGTTGAAGGCTCCAGCGACGATTCCGTCGAGGGAGAAGAGCGAATCAACGATCACTACGCCGCGCTCCAGGCTTGGCAAGAGTGGGCGACAAATCAGGGACGGCATCCAGAAGCTTCAGTGACCGAAGCCGTCGTGCCCGAGGTAGAGCGACTCTCGCCGCTCGCCGAGAATCCCAACCTCTGGGCTGACGAGGAACATGAATTCGCCCCGGTCAGCCGCCTTTTCACCCGACTGAAACAAGAAAATCAGGTCGAGTAAGCGACTCGAACGTGGTTTAATACAATGATGTAAGACGCGAGGGTTTGGTCTGACAGGCGAAAACTGTTGATGATCCCCGCGTCCGAAGACCGAAACTATTGGCAGTGATCCGCGACCGTCGCATCGGGGCGGCGGGGATGACAGCCTTTTTTCAAGAGCAGGTGCCGCCGGGTGTGGTCTCTGGTGCTCCCAGTTCCCTACTTTCCCGGGTAGGGACCGCAACGGTTGGTGATTCTCTCCCGCGTTCCGAAAGGCTTTCGGGAGAGACCCTCCGGCCGGCGGCACCCTCTCTTGTTCATTAAATGAGACATGCGGTTGGATCGAGATTCGGAGGAAAGCTCCGTCGAGATTCGTCCCGACGTTCCTAAATCCGTTCTTCTTGGCGCTTCCTCGGGCAGGTCGTATAGTAATTCCAAAGGCTCGCCTTCGACTTCGAAGCCCCCCGATGGAAGTCTCTCGTCGTGTCAATATCTGAGTCAATCTCGTCGACACCCCGGCTCTTGGTGTCGCTCGCGACCTATGACGAGTCTGAGAATCTCGCCGCGCTCGTGCGAGAGATTCGTCAGCACGCGCCCCAGGCCGATATCCTTGTCATCGACGACAACTCCCCCGACGGTACCGGCGATGTCGCCGATCATCTCAGGGACACCCTGACCGGCATCCATGTCATCCACCGCCCTGGAAAAGAGGGGCTGGGGACGGCTGTTATCGCCGGCATGCGGTACGCGATCGAACACAAATTCGACTATTTCCTGAACCTTGACGCTGACTTTTCTCATCCCCCGCGTTACATCCCAGCCCTACTTGCTGGCATGGCCGACAAGGACGTGATGATCGGCTCACGCTACGTGCCGGGAGGCGGGGTCGAAGGAGATTTCAATTTCAAGCGGAAATTCATGAGCACCGGGATCAATTGGTATGCCCGGCTGCTGCTCGGTCTCCGCACGAAAGACAATAGCGGGTCGTTCCGCTGCTACCGCGTCTCGAAGCTTGAGCAGATTGACCTCGGCCGCATCAAGTCTCGTGGATACTCCTTCATGGAGGAGATTCTCTACTGGTGTCGCAAGGTCGATTGCTCGATGGGCGAGACGCCGATCCTGTTCGAAAATCGCCGATCGGGATATTCGAAGATCAATAAGACCGAGGTCATTAAGGCTCTGCAGATCATACTCTCACTCGGCCTCGGCAGGGTCCTAGGGCGAAATTGAGCTGATACCGAGCCAGATGATAAGTTAGCGAGGACGGAAGAGTGTCCGCCCTCGCCCGCAATCACTCCGTATTCCGAGCCGATCACGCGGGGGCGTCGAACTCGCGGACGGTTATATAGACTTCCTGACAGGTCTCGGCGATCTTGTCGCCCAAGCCTTGGTGCTTGCTTTCAAGTTGAGCCGAGTACATCCCCAGAATTTTGCAGAGGAAGGTTCCCTGCGAGCCATCCACCTCGTGGACCAATTGGTCGAGCGAGTCCTCAATCTGGTCGGCAAGGTAGAGAAGGAACTGGGCCTGCCCTTTGACCTCGGCGAGCGATCGGAAGAGGTCGGGTGAGATCCCCAGCACGGCGGGAGTCTCCGGCACCGGATCCTGAGCCGGCACGTTGGCGACCGTCAGCGACGATTGCCGGCCCATGACGTAGGCACTGCCGAGGGGGGCGCGGTGAATGGCGCTCATGCTGCGTCTCCGTTCTGGTCAAAGGAGTCGAGCATGTCGTCGTTGACCGCGGATTCGAGGGAGTGACAGAGTTCCCCAACGAGCCTCATATTCTCGCATTCGACGGCGAGATTTGAGGCGTGCATCTCGATCAATTGGCGAAGGAAAATCTTCGTACCCGGGTCGTTTTCGCCCTGAAAACGGTCGACATCGGCAACCGCCGCACGGACCAGATAGTCCATGAACTGCAGCTTGCCTCGAATCGAGGTGCACAGTTTTTCAAGATGAGCGTGTTCGGAATGATGTGTCGTCGTAGTCAGTTGTGACATCCGTATCAACTCTCCTTGATCCGAGAGGTCAGGCACCCGAAGGGATCGAGTCGAAGGCCGATCCCCCGAGCCGGCAGGTCGCGGTCACGCGACACCCCGTTTCAGGATCAGCAGAAAAGGTTACACCCGTATCTATCCCTTCGCAAGCCGGTAGTCCGAGGCGTCAGCCCTCCGACCGACGCCGCAGGAAAAAGCAACCGTCATCGCTTCAGCTCAAACATATCACGATTTGAGACAAAGCGGAAGAATCCTCAAGTTTTCCCCCTGCGGCATCGAAGCCTTGGCAACTTCTCTTGGTAAATCGACGTTGGAAGCCGGCCGAAACATGAAAATTTAGCGTGTCCTCGCGGCGTCGCAACGTCTCGAAAAGGTTACCTCGTTGACGCTGGCACGCGATCGAGACGAGGCAGAAAAAGAGATGACAACCATTCACAAAGGAGAATTTCAGAAATTTCATGCCGGTTTTAGTTTGTGCTTCACGTTTCCCTCGTGATGCGTTAAGCTCTCTGATTCACTCAGCAAAAAGGGCCACACAAGGTCGGGGTCGACCGGGCATCGACTGAGAACGAGGGCGAAGCTCCGATGATCATTGTGCTGAAACCGCACCCGTCACCCGAGCTGATCCAGCATGTGGTCGATCGGATTCGAGAATTGGGCTTCACTCCCCACCTGAGTCAGGGAGTCTCTCGCACGATCATCGGCGTGATCGGCGATGAAGAGAAACTGCAAGTCCAGCCGCTCCAGGCGATCGAAGGCGTCGAACAGGTGGTGCCGATCCTCAAGCCCTATAAGCTCGCCAGCCGCGAGTTTCATGCCGAGGATTCGCAGTTCGAGATCAAGGGAATCAAGGTCGGTCGTGGTCATCTCCTGATGATCGCCGGTCCCTGTGCGATCGAGAGCGAGCCGATCCTGGTTGAGATCGCCGAGAAGGTGAAGGAAGCTGGGGCCAATCTTCTGCGTGGTGGCGCATTTAAGCCCCGCACGAGCCCGTACAGCTTTCAGGGTCTCGGTGAAGATGGCCTCAAGATCCTCAAGGCGACGGGCGAGCGATTCGCGATGCCAGTTGTCACCGAGGTGATGGACCCTCGCCAGATCGATCTCGTCGTCAAGTATGCCGACATGATCCAGATCGGCGCCCGGAACATGCAGAACTTCGACCTCCTCAAGGAAGTCGGCCGGACCCGCCTCCCTATCCTCCTCAAGCGAGGGTTGGCCGCGACCGTGAAAGACCTGCTCATGTCGGCCGAATACATCCTGTCCCAGGGGAATCGCCGGGTGATCCTCTGCGAGCGAGGCGTTAAGAGCTTCGAAGACTCGACCCGCAATATGCTCGACCTCTCGATCGTGCCCAATGTGAAGGGGATGAGCCACCTGCCGATCATCGTCGACCCGAGCCACGCCACTGGCCGGCCCGACCTGATCCCGGCGATGGCCCGCGCATCGGTCGCAGCCGGTGCCGACGGGGTGCATATCGAGGTCCACTCGTGCCCCGAAAAGGCCCTCTCCGACGGCCCGCAAGCCCTGCTCCCGAATCAATATGCCGCCTTGATGGACGACCTCCGCGCCCTCGCCGGAGTGATGGGTCAGAAGATCGATTCGTGTGAAGGGGTGACAGTCTGATGCGACCGTTGTTTATCGCCGGCAATTGGAAGATGAATCCCGGAACGGCTGAGGACGCCGTCGCGCTTGCCGAAGCTATCAAAGTCGGTGTGGGCCAGGAGACGCGGGTTCGCGTCGCACTATGTCCCCCCTCGGTTTTCCTTCAGGCCGTTGACGGAGTGCTCGAAAACTCGCCGATCGGTCTCGGCGGACAGAACATGCACTGGAAGACCGACGGGGCCTACACCGGGGAACTCTCGGGGGCGATGCTCGTTGACTCGGGATGCACTCACGTCATCCTCGGTCATTCCGAGCGCCGACACGGCCTCGGCGAGACAGACCACCAGGTCAACGATAAGCTGAAAGCCGCACTCGCGATCCAGTTGATCCCGATCGTCTGCGTCGGCGAAACGCTCGTCGAGCGCGAGGCTGGCAAGACTGACGAAGTGGTCGGCACCCAACTCGAAAACTCGCTGGCTGAGATTACGGCCGAGCAGATGTGCGGGATCGTGCTCGCTTACGAGCCGGTCTGGGCGATCGGGACGGGCAAGACCGCCACCCCCGCCCACGCTCAGCACGTCCACTTGTTCATCCGCAACTTGCTCCGCGAGACGTTCAACGCGGCGACTGCGGCACGGGTCGTTGTCCTGTATGGTGGGAGCGTCAAGCCCGACAACGCGGCCGACCTCCTCGCCTGCCCCGACATCGACGGTGCCCTCGTTGGGGGCGCGAGCCTCAAGGCGTCCGATTTCCTGGGTATCATCCAGGCCGGTCAGGCCGTGACGGCCAAGGGCAAGGCGTAATCCGCTGCCTTGAGCCATCCATAAGGGCCGGCTTCCCTCCTTCTCCTGTTGCGCAAGGACTTTGGCCGTGTCGTTTTTCACCAGTCTGCTGAATGTCTTGGTCGTCGTGAGTTCGCTCTTCCTGATCTGCCTCGTCCTGATCCAACGAGGCAAGGGCGGCGGGCTGGCCGGCGCCTTCGGCGGGGCCGGCGGCTCGAGTGCTTTCGGAACCAAGGCGGGTGACGTCTTCACCAAGATCACCATGATCACCGCCCTGATCTGGATCGTGATGCTGATGATGCTCGTCATTCTCTCAAATCGCGGTTCGTCCAGCTTCCCCGACGCAACCACGGTCGGCGGCAAGGCCAAGTCAAGCCTTCCCGCCAAGTCGGGTTCGGAACTGGCTCCCCCGCCGATCGACTCGCTCCCGCCTGCTCCTTCGGCGACGCCGAGCGGCTCTTCGAAGGGCGCGACCGCCCCGGTCGTGCCTCCGGTGAGCGCCTCAGGACCGTCGGCCCCGCTGCCGGTCTCCCCTGCCCCGAGCACCGCTGCGCCAAACACCGCTGCCCCAGACACAGCGGCGAAGCCGAAATCTTGATCTCTCCTCTTTACCCCGATCCGAGGACACCGTGCTTCTGAGCATGACCGGCTTCGGCGAGGCCCGGATTCAAGACGATCGCTGGACGGTCACGGCCGAACTGCGTACGGTCAACAACCGGCACCTCAAGCTCAACGCACGGATCAGCGAGCCGTATTCCTCGCTTGAACCCGAGGTCGAGCGGCTTGTGCGGGAGTCGTTGCGTCGGGGCACCGTTCAGCTCACGCTGCGTATCGAGCGGCCGAGGCGGGCTGATGACTATCGGCTCAACCTCGTGGCGCTAAAGAGCTATGGCGACCAACTCCAGAGCTTCCAGGCTGACGGTCAACCAGTCGATATCTCCAAACTCTTGGCCCTTCCCGGCGTGGTCGAGGAACGTCGATCGGCGACCGAAGACCCGAACGAAGATTGGCCCGTCCTCTCTCGGCTCATTTCGACCGCCCTCCAGATGCTCCATAATTCCCGCGCTGAGGAAGGGCGGGCGATGTCGGTCGAACTGCTGGCCCTGCGGCAGATCATCGGCGATAGCCTCGAACTGGTCGCGGCCCGAGGGCCTGAGGTCGTCTCGTCGTACCAGAGGCGGCTGACCGAGCGGGTTCAGAATTTGGTCCGCGACCAGGGGGTCGTGATTGAGGCCAAAGACTTGATCCGCGAAGTGGCCATCTATGCCGAGCGGGCCGATATCGCCGAGGAAATCACTCGACTTCGTGCCCACCTCGTTCAGTTTGCCGAGGTGATCGGGGAGTCGGAAAGCTCGGGCCGGAAGCTCGAATT